>DASQBU010000429.1:0-2697 GCA_035635035.1 Pseudomonas sp. | reverse complement strand
CGCCGAGGCGGATGGCGTAGAGGGTGACCCGGTAGTTGTGCGCACTGGTTTCCGAATCGCGCTTGGCGATGGCGGCACCGAGCACCGTAACGATCTCCAGGTTGCCGCGCAGCACCTCGCGCGAGAAACGCAGCACGTCGCGGTTGAGGGCGACGATCAGCGGGTAGAGGATCAGGGTGGTCAGCAGCACCGTGGCGAGCACCGCTATCAGGGTGCGCAGCATGTCCTCCTGCAGGTGCGCCAGGGTGGCCTGATCGACCACGTAGACGCCCTCGAAGAAACCACCGAGGCGGCCGTCGCCATGGCGAATGGGCACCAGCACCTGCACCACGGTTTCGCCGCCGATGCGGAACTTCTCGTAGTAGAACGCCTCGCGAACCGGGAAGTGATGCGGCTGGCGCGACAGCTCGCGCTCCAGCGTCGCGTATTGCGGCGGCGTGACCTCGGCCAACTTGTGGCGCTGGCGGTCGTAGATCTCGATCACGGCAAAGCGCTGGCTGGCCAACTCGCGGGCACGCTGCTCCAGCCGGCTCAGTTCGGCCGAGTCAGGCTGGGCGAGCAGCGCCAGGCTCTGCGCGGCGAACTGCTCCGCCTCCTGGCGGGCCAAGGCGACCACCTGGTCGTCGATGTTCTCGCTCTCGATGCAATACAACGACGCGCCCAGCACACTGGAGATCAGCAGCCAGGCCAATAGCAGGCGGCGCAGCACGGCAGCATGGATGTTCGGCATGGCGAGAGGATCCATCCAGAAAAACCGGGATGATGCCCGCCAGCGGCAGCGTCCGCCCTGATCCCGGACAAGCCGGTCGCACGTTCAGTTGCCGCCGCTTACCTGGAGGACGAAGCCCAACTCCGCCGCAATCGCCAGCGGCAGCAGCAAGGTATCCAGCAGCGCGCTGGCCGGCAGGTCGAGGCCGGCGTATTTGGGCGCCGCGGCGCCGAAGCGGTCCAGCGGGCAGCAGCCGCCGTTCAGCGAATACCAGTCCAGCCGGGTGCCGGCGTAGATCAGCGGCGCGCCGGGCTTGGCCGCGTCGAGCACGCGCACGCTGGCGCAGCCGGCAAGCAGGCCCGGCAGCAGCAGCGCCGCGATCAGGCGCCGCACCTCAGTCCTCGCTGACCCGGTGATGCTCGCCCCAGCGCGGCAGCATGTCCTGGGGGATGTTCAGCAGGTTGAGGATGCGCGCGACGACGAAGTCGATCAGGTCGTCGACGCTCTGCGGCTGGTGGTAGAAACCGGGCGCGGCGGGGAGGATCACCGCGCCGAGGTTGGACAGCTTGAGCATGTTCTCCAGGTGGATGCTGGAGAACGGCGCCTCGCGCGGCACCAGGATCAGCTGGCGGCGCTCCTTGAGCGCCACGTCGGCGGCGCGCTCGATCAGGTTGTTGCACGCCCCGCTGGCGATCGCCGACAGCGAGCCGGTGGAGCACGGCACCACCACCATGGCCGCCGGCGCGCCGGAGCCGGAGGCCGGCGGGGCCATCCAGTCCTGCTCGCCGAACACCCGCACCTGCCCCGGCACGGCGCCGGTGTACTCGGTGAGGAAGGCCTGCATCGCCTGCGGCTTGGCCGGCAGGGCGACGTCGGTTTCGGTGGCGACCACCAGCTGCGCCGCCCTGGAGATCAGGAAGTGCACCTCGCGCTCCTCCTGCACCAGGCAGTCGAGCAGGCGCAGGCCGTACTGGGCGCCGGAGGCGCCGGTCATCGCCAGGGTGATGCGCTCGGGACCCGCCATCGTCGTCGCTCCTTATTCCGCCAGGGCCTTGGCCAGCTTGCCGTGCAGGCCGCCGAAGCCGCCGTTGCTCATCACCACCACCTGGGTGCCCGGGGTGGCGGCGGCCTTCACCGCGGCGATGATCGCCTCCAGCGAGTCGCACACCTCGGTCGGCACCTTTGAGCCGGCCACGGTGGCGGCCAGATCCCAGCCGAGGTTGGCCGGCGCATACCAGATGGCGCGGTCGGCCTGCGCCACCGAGTCGGGCAGGCCGTCGCGGTGCGCGCCGAGCTTCATCGAGTTGGAGCGCGGCTCGATCACCGCGATGATCGGCGCGCTGCCGACGCGCTTGCGCAGGCCGTCGAGGGTAGTGGCGATGGCGGTCGGGTGGTGGGCGAAGTCGTCGAACAGGGTGATGCCGTTGACCTCGGCGACCTTCTCCATGCGCCGCTTGACGCTCTTGAACGAGCCCAGCGCGGCGCAGCCCTGCGCCGGGGTGACGCCGACGTGGCGCGCGGCGGCCAGGGTGGCCAGGGCGTTGGCGACGTTGTGCTGGCCGGTCAGCTCCCACTCGACGGTGCCCTGCACCGCACCCTCGAAGCTCACTTCGAAGTGCGAGCCGTCTTCGGCGAGCAGGCGCGCCTGCCACTGGCCGCCCGCGCCGGTGGTCTGCACCGGCGTCCAGCAGCCCAGCTCCAGCACCCGCTTGAGCGCGCCTTCCGCCTCCGGATGGATGATCAGCCCCTCGCCGGGGATGGTCCGCACCAGGTGGTGGAACTGCCGCTCGATGGCCGCGAGGTCGGGGAAGATGTCCGCGTGGTCGAATTCCAGGTTGTTGAGGATGGCGGTGCGCGGCCGGTAGTGGACGAACTTGCTGCGCTTGTCGAAGAACGCGCTGTCGTACTCGTCGGCCTCGACCACGAAGAACGGCGTGTCGCCCAGGCGCGCGGACACGGCGAAGTTCTGCGGCACGCCGCCGATCAGG
>DASQBU010000428.1:0-2934 GCA_035635035.1 Pseudomonas sp. | reverse complement strand
CCCAACGAGAAGCTGGTCGAGCTGCTGCTGGTGGCCGGCGAGGCGCGCCGCCTCGGTGCCCGCCGCCTGCTGCTGGTGGCGCCGTACCTGGCCTACATGCGCCAGGACATCGCCTTCCACCCCGGCGAGGTGGTCAGCCAGAAGGTGGTCGGCGGCTTCCTCGCCGGGCTGTTCGACGGCGTGCTCACCGTCGACCCGCACCTGCACCGCATCGCCACCCTGGGCGAGGCGATCCCCCACGGGGCGGCGCTCAGCCTGTCCGGCGCGCCGCTGCTCGCCGGGCTGATCGCCGGCCAGCTGGAGCGGCCGCTGCTGATCGGCCCGGACGCCGAGTCGCGGCAGTGGATCGAGGCCGCCGCCGCGGCGCACGGCTTCGACTTCGGCGTGTGCCGCAAGGAACGCCGCGGCGACCGCGACGTGGAGATCGTCCTGCCCGAGCTGGCGGTGGCCGGCCGCGCGGTGGTGCTGCTCGACGACGTGGCCAGCTCCGGGCACACCCTGGCGCGCGCCGCGGTGCTGCTGCGGGAGGCCGGCGCCGCCTCGGTGGACGTGGCGGTGACCCACGCGCTGTTCGCCGGCGACGCACTGGAGCTGCTGCGTGCCGCCGGCGTGCGCCACGTCTGGAGCAGCGACTGCATCCCGCACGCGAGCAACGCGGTCAGCGTGGCGCCGCTGCTGGCCGGCGCGCTGGCGCAGCTGGGCGTCGGCGCGGGGTAGGGCGCACGGCGCCAGCCTGCCTAGCCTGCGGACTGGCCGGCGCACCGGCCCAAGCGGTCAGGGCGGACAACTCGCGTAGCGATTGTCCTCCGGCCATGCCATTCCCGACTGGCCGCCTCGGCCATGCTTGCTGCTACAATCGGGACCTTACGACTTTCAGGAGTGTCCCGGTGTCCGTCGTCTTTGTCGCCGCCTCGAAGCTGCCAACTCCGTTTGGCGTGTTCACCATGCATGGCTTTCTCGATGAGGCCACCGGCAAGGAGCACGTGGCCCTGACCCTGGGCGACGTGGCCAGCGGCGAGCCGGTGCTGGGCCGCCTGCACTCCGAATGCCTGACCGGCGATGCCCTGTTCAGCCTGCGCTGCGACTGCGGCGCCCAGCTCGAGGCGGCGCTGCGCGCCATCGCCGCCGAGGGCCGCGGCGTGCTGCTCTACCTGCGCCAGGAAGGCCGCGGCATCGGCCTGCTCAACAAGATCCGCGCCTACGAGCTGCAGGACGCCGGCGCCGACACCGTCGAGGCCAACGAGCGGCTGGGCTTCGGCGCCGACCAGCGCGACTACGCCATGTGCCGGCCGATGCTCGACCACCTGGGCATCAACGCCCTCAAGCTGATGACCAACAACCCGCGCAAGCTCAAGGCCCTGGAGACCTACGGCATCCGCCTGGCCGAGCGGGTGCCGCTGCACAGCGGGCTCAATCCGCACAACAAGCGCTACCTGGCGACCAAGGCCGGCAAGCTCGGCCACCTGCTCGGCAACCTGCACCAGGGCGAGGAGGCATGAGCCAGCTCGCCACCCAGCGCTCCGCCTTCGCCCGCCGCTGGTTCGGCCTGCTGGCCGTGGCCCTGCTGCCGCTGGCGCTGCTGGCCGCCCTGCCGGCGGCGGCGCCGCTGCCGGACAAGCTGGCCATGCCGCTGTTCGTCGTCGCCCTGCTGTCGATGTTCGTCAGCCTGCCGCTGTTCCGTCGCTTCAAGCACGGGCTGATCGCCTGCCAGCGCGCCCTCGGCAGCGCCGGCGAAGGCGCCGCCTGGGGCGAACTGGCCCAGGCCCAGCGCAACGGCCTGCTCGGCGCGCTGCTGCCGGCCTGGCTCGCCGCCCTCGGCCGCCTCGCCGAGCTGCACCTGGTGCCGGTGTTGCTGCTGCTCTTCGCCACTCTGGTGATCGCCATCCTCTATCGCCTGCCACGCCAGCTCGGCTGATGCGCCGCCTGCTGCTCGCCGTCCTGCTGCTCGGCGCCACCTTGGCGCAGGCCGCGGCGCCGGCCGGGCCGGGTGCCCGGCGGGTGGTGGCGCTGGCCCCCTCGCTCAGCGAGATCATGGTGGAACTGGACGCCAGCGAGCGGCTGGTCGGCGTGCTCGATGGCGGCCCGCGGCTGCCGGCGCTGGCCCATCTTCCCTCGCTCGGCCGTTTCCGCCAGCTCAACCTGGAGGCCCTGCTCGCCCTGCAGCCGGATCTGATCCTGCTGTGGCCGGACAGTGTCGGCCCGGCCATGCAGGCGCAGCTGAAGACCCTCGGCATCCCGCTGCTGGAGGCGCAGCCGCACAGCCTCGAGGAACTGGCCGATCAGCTGGCGAGCATCGGCGCCGCGGTCGGCCACGCCGAGCAGGGCGAGCGCCTGGCCGCGCAGATGCGCGAGGGCGTGCGCGAGCTGGCCGCGCGGCATGCGCGCGCCGAGCCGCTGCCGGTGTTCTTCCAGGTCTGGGACCGGCCGCTGTACACCCTTGGCGGCCGGCAGATCATCAGCGATGCCCTGCGCCTGTGCGGCGCGCGCAACGTGTTCGCCGACCTCGAGCTGCCGGCTCCGGTGGTCAGCGTCGAATCGGTGCTGGCTCGCGATCCGGCGGTGATCCTGATCGGCGAGCCGAGCCAGTCCGGGCCCTGGCAGGACTGGCCGCAGCTGACCGCGGTGCGCCGCGGTCAGGTCTGGCAGCTGCCGGACAAGGGCCTCGAACGGCCGAGTTTCCAGATGCTCGCCGCCACCCGCCAGCTGTGCGCGCTGCTGGCTGGGGCGCACTGAGCACGTCCTCCGCGATCCTTCCCGCACACAGCACGAGGCCCCGCATGGCGGGGCCTCGTGCTGTCGGCCGGGCGTCAGAAGCGGTAGCCGACGCTCAGTTGCACGTCCTCGCGCGGCGCCGGATACAGGGACAGGGCCTGGCCGCCCGGCACCCAGTCGGCGTAGGTGGCGAAGGCGTCGTAGCGCTTGCCGGTCAGGTTG
>DASQBU010000427.1:0-10312 GCA_035635035.1 Pseudomonas sp. | reverse complement strand
GCAGGGCCCGGTGGGGCGCATGCAGCGCCTGGGCGGCGGCACCCAGCCGCTGGTGGTGGTCGACTACGCGCACACCCCGGACGCCCTGGAGAAGGTCCTCGAGGCGCTGCGTCCGCACACCCGTGGCCGCCTGCTGTGCCTGTTCGGCTGCGGCGGCGACCGCGACCGCGGCAAGCGCCCGCTGATGGCGGCGGCCGTCGAGGGCCTGGCCGACGGGGTCTGGGTGACCGACGACAATCCGCGCAGCGAAGCCCCCGAGCAGATCGTCGCCGACATCCGCGCCGGCTTCCGCGAGCCCGCGCGGGTGCACTTCGTTCCCGGGCGCGGCGAGGCGATCCGCGAGCTGATCTCTGCGGCGGCGGCGGACGACGTGATCCTGCTGGCCGGCAAGGGCCACGAGGATTACCAGGAAATCGCCGGGGTGCGTCAGCCCTTCTCCGATATCGAACAGGCCGCGAGCGCGCTGGCCTCCCGCGAGGTGCCGGATGCTTGAAGCCTGGATGCTGAGCAGTGTGCTGGGAGCACTGAAAGGACGATTGGCCGGCGCCGATGCCTTCTTCAATGGTGTCAGCATCGATAGCCGCCGGATCGAGCCGGGGCAACTGTTCGTCGCCCTGGCCGGCGAGCGCTTCGACGGCCACGACTACCTCGAGCAGGTGGCCGCCAAGAGCGCCGCTGCCGCGCTGGTCCAGCGCGAGGTGGAGGAGGTCGAGCTACCGCAGCTGGTGGTGGCGGACACCCGCCTGGCCCTCGGCCAGCTCGGCGCGCTCAATCGCGCGGCGTTCCGCGGCCAGGTGGCGGCGGTGACCGGCTCCAGCGGCAAGACCACCGTCAAGGAGATGCTCGCCAGCATCCTGCGCGCCGCCCATGGCGGCGACGCCGACGCCGTGCTGGCCACCCGTGGCAACCTGAACAACGAGCTGGGCGCGCCGCTGACCCTGCTCGAGCTGGCGCCGCAGCACCGCAGCGCGGTGATCGAGCTGGGCGCCTCGCACCTCGGCGAGATCGCCTACACCGTCGGTCTGACCCGGCCGCAGGTGGCGATCATCACCAACGCCGGCACCGCCCACGTCGGCGAATTCGGCGGTCCGGAGAAGATCGTCGAAGCCAAGGGCGAGATCCTCGAAGGGCTGGCGGCCGACGGCGTGGCGGTGCTCAACCGCGACGACCCGGCCTTCGCCGTCTGGGCGCAGCGTGCCGCCGGTCGGCGGGTGCTGAGTTTCGCCCTGCACGCGCCGGCCGACTTCGCGGCCCGCGATCTCGTCCGCGATGCCCGTGGCTGCGTGGGCTTCACCCTGAGCGGGCCGGGCGGCGAGCTGCCTATCCAGCTCAACTTGCTCGGCGAGCACAACGTCGCCAACGCCTTGGCCGCCGCCGCTGCCGCGCATGCCCTGGGCGTGGCGCCGGAAGCGATCCGCGCCGGGCTGGAAAGCCTGCAGCCGGTCAAGGGCCGCGCTGTGGCCCGGCTGGCGCCGTCTGGCATGCGGGTTATCGACGACAGTTACAACGCCAACCCCGCCTCAATCAAGGCGGCGATTGATATACTGGCCGGCTTTTCCGGACGCACCGTGCTGGTGCTCGGCGACATGGGCGAGTTGGGGGCCTGGGCCGAGCAGGGGCACCGCGAAGTGGGCGAGTACGCCCGCGGCAAGGTGACCGCCCTGTATGCGGTGGGGCCGCTGATGAGCCATGCCGTCGCGGCCTTCGGTGCCGGTGCTCGGCATTTTGCCGACCAGGCTGAACTGATCGCCGCCCTCGCTGCCGAACAGTCTCCGGAAACCACCCTGTTGATCAAAGGCTCGCGCAGCGCGGCGATGGAAAACGTCGTGGCTGCGTTCTGTGCCTGTGCTGGAGAACATTAAATGCTGCTGCTGTTGGCCGAGTATCTGCAACAGTTCTACAAGGGCTTCGCGGTCTTTCAGTACCTGACCCTGCGCGGAATCCTCGGCGTGCTCACTGCCCTGGTCCTCTCGCTGTGGCTGGGGCCGTGGATGATCCGTACCCTGCGTACCCGCCAGATCGGCCAGGCGGTGCGCGACGACGGTCCGCAATCGCACCTGTCGAAGAAGGGCACGCCGACCATGGGCGGCGCGCTGATCCTTTCCGCCATCGCCATCAGCACCCTGCTGTGGGCCGACCTGTCCAACCGCTACGTCTGGGTGGTGCTGGCGGTGACCCTGCTGTTCGGTGCCATCGGTTGGGTCGACGACTACCGCAAGGTGATCGAGAAGAACTCGCGCGGCCTGCCGAGCCGCTGGAAGTATTTCTGGCAGTCGGTGTTCGGCCTGGGCGCGGCGGTGTTCCTCTATGCCACCGCCACCACGCCGGTGGAGACCACCCTGATCCTGCCGCTGCTGAAGAACATCGAGATCCCGCTGGGGATCTTCTTCGTCGTGCTGACCTACTTCGTCATCGTCGGCTCGAGCAACGCGGTGAACCTCACCGACGGCCTCGACGGCCTGGCGATCATGCCTACCGTGCTGGTCGGCGGCGCCTTGGGCATCTTCTGCTACCTGTCGGGCAACGCCAAGTTCGCCGAGTACCTGCTGATCCCCTACGTGCCGGGTTGCGGCGAGCTGATCGTGTTCTGCGGCGCGCTGATCGGCGCCGGCCTCGGCTTCCTGTGGTTCAACACCTACCCGGCCCAGGTGTTCATGGGCGACGTCGGCGCCCTGGCGCTCGGCGCCGCGCTGGGCACCATCGCGGTGATCGTCCGCCAGGAGATCGTGCTGTTCATCATGGGCGGCGTGTTCGTCATGGAAACCCTGTCGGTGGTGATCCAGGTCGCTTCGTTCAAGCTCACCGGGCGCCGCGTGTTCCGCATGGCGCCGATCCACCACCACTTCGAACTCAAGGGCTGGCCCGAGCCGCGGGTCATCGTGCGCTTCTGGATCATCACCGTGATCCTGGTGCTGATCGGCCTGTCCACCCTGAAGCTGAGGTAATCGAGATGTCGCTGATCGCTTCCGACCAGTTCCGCATCGTTGTCGGCCTCGGCAAGAGCGGCATGTCGCTGGTGCGTTTCCTGGCTCGCCAGGGCGTGCCCTTCGCGGTGGCCGATACGCGCATGAGCCCGCCGGAGCTGGCCACCCTCAAGGCCGAGTATCCGCAGGTGGAGGTGCGCTGCGGCGCGCTGGAGGTCGACTTCCTGTGCCGCGCCACCGAGCTGTACGTCAGCCCGGGGCTGCCGCTGGCCAACCCGGCGCTGCGCGAAGCCGCGGCGCGCGGGGTGAAGATGTCCGGCGACATCGACCTGTTCGTCCGCCACGCCAAGGCGCCGATCGTCGCCATCACCGGCTCCAACGCCAAGAGCACCGTCACCACCCTGGTCGGCGAGATGGCCGCGGCGGCCGGCAAGAAGGTCGCGGTGGGCGGCAACCTCGGTACCCCGGCGCTCGATCTGCTGGCCGACGACGTCGAGCTGTACGTGCTCGAACTGTCCAGCTTCCAGTTGGAGACCACCGAGCGGCTCAACGCCGAGGTGGCCACCTGCCTGAACGTCAGCGACGACCACATGGACCGCTACAGCGGCATGCAGACCTATCACCTGGCCAAGCACCGCATCTTCCGTGGCGCGCGCCAGGTGGTGGTGAACCGCCAGGACCCGCTGTCTCGCCCGCTGATCGCCGATCAGGTGCCGTGCTGGAGCTTCGGCCTCGACAAGCCAGACTTCAAGTCCTTCGGCATTCTCGAGGAAGGCGGCGAGAAGTACCTGGCCTTCCAGTTCAGCAAGCTGCTGCCGGTGTCCGAGCTGAAGATCCGCGGCGCGCACAACCAGGCCAACGCCCTGGCCGCGCTGGCCCTTGGCCAGGCCGCCGGCCTGCCGCTGGCGCCGATGCTCGATACCCTGCGCCACTTCACCGGCCTGGCGCACCGCTGCCAGTGGGTGCGCGAGCGCGCTGGGGTGACCTACTACGACGACTCCAAGGCGACCAACGTCGGCGCCGCGCTGGCGGCCATCGACGGCCTCGGCGCGGAGCTGGCCGGCAAGCTGCTGCTGATCGCCGGTGGCGACGGCAAGGGCGCCGACTTCACCCCGCTGCGCGCCAGCGTGGCACGGCACTGCCGCGCCGTGGTGCTGCTCGGCCGCGACGCCGAGCTGATCGCCGCGGCGCTCCAGGGCGCAGACGGCCAGGACGTGGTGCCGCTGTTGCGCGTCGCCAGCCTAGAGGCGGCGGTCCAGCGCTGCGCCGAGCTGGCCGAGGCAGGCGATGCCGTGTTGCTGTCGCCGGCCTGCGCCAGCCTGGACATGTTCAAGAACTTCGAGGAACGCGGCCGCCTGTTCGCCCAGGCCGTGAGGGAGCTGCCCTGATGCGCCTGCCGCTGCGCCTGAATCCGTCGCCGCTGCGCAGTCGGCGCGGCGTCGACATGGACTTCCCGCTGCTGGCGGGTTGCCTGGCGCTGCTCGGTCTCGGTTTCGTGATGGTGTCCTCGGCCTCTTCCGAGGTGGCCGGGGCGCTGTCGGGCAACCCGCTGTTCTTCATGATCCGTCATCTGCTCTTCCTGCTGATCGGCTTCGCCGCCGCCGGCGTGGTGCTGCTGGTGCCGGTGGCCACCTGGCAGAAGAACGGCGCCAAGCTGCTGATCGTCGCCTTCGTCTTCCTGGTGCTGGTGCTGGTGCCGGGGATCGGCCGCGAGGTCAACGGCGCGCGGCGCTGGATCGGCTTCGGCGGCATCAACCTCCAGCCCTCGGAGCTGGCCAAGCTGTTCACCGCCGTCTACCTCGGCGGCTATCTGGTGCGCCGCCAGGCCGACGTCAGCTCGACCTGGAAGGGCCTGTTCATCCCGCTGGTGGTGCTCGGCCTGATGGCCGGTCTGCTGCTCTCCGAGCCGGACTTCGGCGCCACCGTGGTGCTGGTCGGTTCCGGCATCACCATGATCTTCCTCGGCGGGGTCAGCCTGCTGCGCTTCCTGCCGATGGTCGCCGGCGTGCTGGCGATCGGCGTGGTGGTGATGACCAGCCAGGCCTACCGCCTCAAGCGTCTGACCAACTTCATCGACCCGTGGGCCGACCAGTTCGGCGCCGGCTATCAGCTCAGCCAGGCGCTGATCGCCTTCGGCCGCGGCGAGTGGCTGGGGGTGGGCCTGGGCAACAGCGTGCAGAAGCAGTTCTACCTGCCCGAGGCGCACACCGACTTCGTCTTCGCCGTGCTCGCCGAGGAGCTGGGCATGGTCGGCGCGCTGCTCACCGTGGCGCTGTTCGTGGTGGTCACCCTGCGCGCCCTGCACATCGGCCTGCAGGCCGAGAAGGAGCAGCAGTACTTCTCCGCCTACGTGGCCTACGGGGTGGCGATCCAGTGGATCGGCCAGTTCCTGATCAACATCGGCGTGAACGTCGGCCTGCTGCCGACCAAGGGCCTGACCCTGCCGTTCCTCAGCTACGGCGGCAGCTCGCTGGTGATCTGCTGCGTCAGCCTGGCACTGCTGCTGCGCATCGACTGGGAGCGGCGCAACCTGCTGGGCAATGCCGACATGGAATTCACCGAAGCCGATTTTGCCGAAGAGGAGCCGCGCCATGCCCGCTAACGTGCTGATCATGGCCGGCGGCACCGGGGGGCATGTGTTCCCGGCGCTGGCCTGTGCCCGCGAGTTCCAGGCGCGCGGCTATGCCGTGCACTGGCTGGGTACGCCGCGCGGCATCGAGAACGAGCTGGTGCCCCAGGCCGGCCTGCCGCTGCACCGCATCGAGATGAGCGGCCTGCGCGGCAAGGGCCTGCTGTCGCTGCTCAAGGCCCCCTTCCTGCTGGCCAAGGCGCTGTGGCAGGCGCGCCGGGTGCTGCGCGAGCTGCAGCCGGTGTGCGTGCTGGGCATGGGCGGCTTCGTCACCGGCCCCGGCGGCTGGGCGGCGCGCCTGGCCGGGGTGCCGCTGATCATCCACGAGCAGAACGCCGTGGCCGGCACCGCCAACCGCAGCCTGGTGCCGTTCGCCAGCCGGGTCTGCGAGGCCTTCCCGGACACCTTCGCCGCCAGCGCCAAGCGTCGCACCACCGGCAACCCGGTGCGCGAGGAACTGTTTCTCGAAACGCCGCGTCAAAGCCTGGCGCGGCGCCAGGCGCGTCTGCTGGTGCTGGGCGGCAGCCTGGGGGCCGAGCCGCTGAACAAGCTGCTGCCGGCCGCGCTGGCGCAGGTACCGGGGGAGTTGCGCCCGCAGGTCTACCACCAGGCCGGCAAGCAACACGCCGAAGTCACCGCCGAGCGCTATCGCGAAGTCGGCGTCGAGGCCGAGGTGGTGCCGTTCATCCGCGACATGGCCCGCGTCTACGCCTGGGCCGACCTGGTGATCTGCCGCGCCGGCGCGCTGACCGTCAGCGAACTGGCCGCCGCGGGCCTGCCGTCGCTGCTGATTCCGCTGCCGCACGCCATCGACGACCACCAGACGCGCAATGCCGAATATCTGGCCAAGGCCGGCGCCGCCGTGCTTTTGCCGCAACATGCCACTGATGCGGCCGCGCTGGCCGCACAGCTGACCGAGGTTCTGATGCACAGCGAAAAACTCGCCGCCATGGGCGCCACCGCGCGCCGCCTGGCCAAGCCCGATGCGACCCGCACGGTGGTGGACATCTGCCTGGAGGTGGCCCATGGCTGACGCCCCGCGCAACCCGGCGGCCGAGGTGCGCCGCATGCGTCGCATCCGTCGCATCCACTTCGTCGGCATCGGCGGGGTGGGCATGTGTGGCATCGCCGAGGTGCTGCTCAACCTCGGCTACCAGGTGTCCGGCTCCGACCTCAAGGCCTCGCCGGTGACCGAGCGGCTGGCCGGCTTCGGCGCCGAGATCTTCATCGGCCACCGCGCCGAGAACGCCGAGCAGGCCGACGTACTGGTGGTGTCCAGCGCCATCAACCCGGAAAACCCGGAAGTGGCCCGTGCCCTTGAGCGGCGCATCCCGGTGGTGCCGCGCGCCGAGATGCTCGCCGAGCTGATGCGCTATCGCCACGGCATCGCGGTGGCCGGCACCCACGGCAAGACCACCACCACCAGCCTGATCGCCTCGGTGTTCGCCGCCGCCGGCCTCGACCCGACCTTCGTCATCGGCGGCCGGCTGACCGCCGCCGGCACCAACGCCCAGCTCGGCACCAGCCGCTACCTGGTGGCCGAGGCCGACGAGAGCGACGCCAGCTTCCTGCACCTGCAGCCGATGGTCTCGGTGGTCACCAACATCGACGCCGACCACATGGCCACCTATGGCGGCGACTTCAACCGGCTGAAGAAGACCTTCGTCGACTTCCTGCACAACCTGCCGTTCTACGGTCTGGCGGTGCTCTGCGTCGACGACCCTGTGGTGCGCGAGATCCTCCCCCAGGTGAAGCGGCCGATCGTCACCTACGGCTTCGACGAGGGCGCCGACCTGCGCGCCGTCGACGTGCGCCAGGAAGGCATGCGCACCTTCTTCACCGTGCTGCGCAAGGACCGCGAGGCGCTGGCCGTGTCGGTGAACATGCCGGGCCGCCACAACGTGCTGAACGCCCTGGCGACCATTGCCATCGCCAGCGACGAAGGCATCGAGGATGCCGCCATCGTCGCCGGGCTGGCCGGCTTCCAGGGCGTCGGCCGGCGCTTCCAGGTCTACGGCGAGCTGCCGGTGGACGGCGGCCAGGTGATGCTGGTCGACGACTACGGCCACCACCCGCGCGAGGTGGCGGCGGTGATCAAGGCGGTGCGCGACGGCTGGCCGGGCCGCCGCCTGGTGATGGTCTACCAGCCGCATCGCTACAGCCGCACCCGCGATCTGTACGACGACTTCGTGCAGGTGCTCGGCGAGGCCAACGTGCTGCTGCTGCTGGAGGTCTACCCGGCCGGCGAGGAGCCGATCCCCGGCGCCGACAGCCGGCAGATGTGCCACAGCATCCGCCAGCGCGGCGTGCTCGATCCCATCTACGTCGAGCGTGGCACCGACCTGGCGCCGCTGCTCAAGCCGCTGCTGCGCGCTGGCGATATCCTGCTCTGCCAGGGCGCCGGCGACATCGGCGGCGTCGCTCCGCAATTGATCAACCATCCGCTGTTCGCTGTGCAAGGTGAGTCGAAATGAGTTTGCAATCCACCCTCGATCCCCAGGCCTTCGGCCGTGTGGCCGTGCTGTTCGGCGGCAAGAGCGCCGAGCGCGAGGTGTCGCTGAAGTCCGGCCAGGCCGTGCTGGCCGCCCTGCAGGGCGCCGGCGTGGACGCCTTCGGCATCGAGGTCGGCGACGACCTGCTGGCGCGTCTGGCCGGCGAGCGGATCGACCGCGCCTTCATCGTCCTGCACGGCCGCGGCGGCGAGGACGGCAGCATGCAGGGGCTGCTCGAATGCCTGGGCATCCCCTACACCGGCAGCGGCGTGCTGGCCTCGGCGCTGGCGATGGACAAGCTGCGCACCAAGCAGGTGTGGCAGAGCGTCGGCCTGCCGACCCCGCGCCACGCGGTGCTGGCCTCGACCGCCGACTGCGAGCGGGCCGCTGCCGAGCTGGGCTTCCCGCTGATCGTCAAGCCGGCCCACGAGGGCTCGAGCATCGGCATGGCGCGGGTGGAGAGCCTTGAGCAGCTGCTGGCCGCCTGGCAGACCGCCCGCGAATACGACCCGCAGGTGCTGGTGGAGCAGTGGATCAGCGGTCCGGAGTTCACCGTCGCCATGCTGCGCGGCGAGGTGCTGCCGCCGATCCGTCTGGGCACCACCCACAGCTTCTACGACTACGAGGCCAAGTACCTGGCCGACGACACCCGCTACCAGATCCCCTGCGGTCTGGCCGCGGACAAGGAAGAGGAACTCAAGGCGCTCGTCGCGCGCGCCTGCGAAGCGGTCGGCACCCGCGGCTGGGCCCGCGCCGACGTGATGCAGGACGCCGCCGGGCAATTCTGGCTGCTGGAGGTCAACACCGTGCCCGGGATGACCGACCACAGCCTGGTCCCCATGGCCGCACGGGCGGCCGGCCTGGATTTCCAGCAACTGGTGCTGGCGATCCTCGCCGACAGCCTCGAGGCAAGGAGCTGATCCCATGATCGCGCTGCTGCGTCACCAGCGTCCGGGCCCGGTGGGCCCGCTGCGCAAGCCGGCTCCCCGCGGGGCGAGCCGTCCGGTGGTGCGCGAACCGCTGAGCAAGCGTCTGCCGCGGCCGTCGTTGAGCGCCTTCAAGCGCCTGACCTGGCCGCTGCTGCTGCTCGGCCTCGGCTATGGCGCCTATGAACTGGGCCTGCGCCTGCTGCCCTATGCCGATCAGCCGATCGCCCATGTCAGCGTGGAAGGCGATCTGCACTACGCCAGCCGCGAGGCGGTGGTGGCCAAGGTGGCGCCGTTCATCCGCTCGAGCTTCTTCAATGTCGACCTGGCGTCGATGCGCAGCGAGCTGGAGCAGATGCCGTGGATCGCCGAGGCCGAGGTGCGGCGGGTCTGGCCGGACCAGGTGCTGATTCGCCTGGAGGAGCAACTGCCGGTGGCGCGTTGGGGCGACGAGGCGTTGCTGAACAACCAGGGCAAGGCCTTCGCCCCCGGCGAGACGGCCGGCTATGCGCACCTGCCGCAGCTGTGGGGGCCGCAGCGTGCGCAGCAGCAGATCATGCAGCAGTACCAGATGCTCAGCCAGTTGCTGCGGCCGCTGGAGTTCACCGTGGCGCGCCTGGAGCTGCGCGACCGGGGCAGCTGGTTTCTCACCACCGGGCAGGGCATGGAGTTGCTGCTCGGGCGGGACCATGTAGTGGAAAAGATGCGCCGTTTCGTCAGCGTCTACGAAAAGGCCTTGAAAGAACACAATACGAACATCGCGCGCGTCGACCTGCGCTACCCCAACGGCCTGGCCGTGGCGTGGCGCGAGCCGCCGGCAGCGCCGGCTCCCGGTGGCACCGGGAACCCGCAGTGATTTGAGGAGAGAACTGGGATCATGGCAAGCGCGCATAGCGGCAAGATGATCGTCGGCCTGGATATCGGCACCTCCAAGGTGGTGGCGCTGGTCGGCGAAGTGGCGAGTGACGGTCAACTGGATATCGTCGGGATCGGCACCCATCCGTCGCGGGGGCTGAAGAAGGGGGTGGTGGTCAACATCGAGTCCACCGTACAGGCCATCCAGCACGCCATCGACGAGGCGCAGCAGATGGCCGGCTGTCAGATCCACTCGGCGTTCGTCGGCGTGGCCGGCAGCCATATCCGCAGCCTGAACTCCCATGGCATCGTCGCCATCCGCGATCGCGAGGTGAGCCAGGCCGACATCGAGCGGGTGCTGGATGCCGCCCAGGCGGTGGCCATTCCGGCCGATCAGCGGGTGCTGCACACCCTGGCCCAGGACTACGTGATCGACAACCAGGAAGGCGTGCGCGAGCCGCTGGGCATGTCCGGCGTGCGTCTGGA
>DASQBU010000426.1:0-7407 GCA_035635035.1 Pseudomonas sp. | reverse complement strand
AGCGCCGCACGGGCCAACTGCCTAAATTCCCTACTACACGAGCGGTATTGCTCAACAAGAATGCATTTGGGAGAGAAACATGGCCAAAGCCGTACGCTTCTATGAAACCGGTGGTCCCGAAGTCCTGCGATACGAGGATGTCGAGGTCGGCGAACCCGGTCCCGGTCAAGTCCGCTTGCGCCATGTGGCGGTCGGCCTGAACTACGCCGACACCTACTTTCGCAACGGCACCTACCCGATCCCGCTGCCTGCTGGTGTCGGTGCGGGCATGGGCGTGGAAGCGTCCGGCGTGGTGGAGGCGGTGGGCGAGGGCGTGACCAACGTCGCGGTGGGCGATCGCGTCACCTACACCGGTTTCCTCAACACCCTCGGCGCCTACTCGACCGAGCGGCTGATCCCGGCCGCGCCGCTGATCAGGCTGCCGGAAAGCATCGCCTTCGAGACCGCCGCGGCGATGACCATGCGCGGCCTGACCTCGGCCTACCTGATGCGCCGCATCCACGACTTCAAGGCCGGCGACACCGTCCTGCTGCACGCCGCCGCCGGCGGGGTCGGGCTGATCGTCTCGCAGTGGGCCAAGCTGCTCGGCCTGACCGTGATCGGCACCGTGTCCACCGAGGCCAAGGCCGAGGTCGCCCGCGCCCACGGCTGCGACCACACCATCAACTACAGCCATGAAGACGTCGCCAAGCGCGTGCGCGAGCTGACCGACGGCGTCGGCGTCAACGTGGTGTTCGACAGCGTCGGCAAGAACACCTTCATGGCCTCGCTGGACTCGCTCAAGCGCCGCGGCCTGCTGGTCTGCGTCGGCACCGCCTCCGGGCCGATCCCGGCCTTCGACCCGGTGCTGCTGGCGATGAAGGGCTCGCTGTACCTGACCCGCCCGGCGCTGGCCGACTACATCGCCGATCCGGCCGAGAAGGCCGACCTGGCCGGCGAGCTGTTCGACCACGTCGGCAGCGGCCGGATCAAGATCGAGATCAACCAGCACTACGCCCTGCAGGACGCCGTGGAAGCCCACCGCGACCTGGAGTCGCGCAAGACCACCGGCTCGTCGATCTTCGTCATCTGAGGAGGCCACCGCCATGCAAGTCGAACAACTGACCTGCGCCATCGGCGCCGAACTGGTCGGCGTCAGGCTGGCCGACGCCATCCACGACGACGGCCTGTTCGCCGAGATCCGCGCCCAGCTGCTCAGGCACCGCGTGCTGTTCCTGCGCGACCAGGACCTCAGCCGCGCCGAGCACGTGGCCTTCGCCCGCCGCTTCGGCGAGCTGGAGGACCATCCGGTGGCCGGCAGCGATCCGCAGCATCCGGGCCTGGTGCAGATCTACAAGCGCCCCGACCAGCCGATGGACCGCTACGAGAACGCCTGGCACACCGACGCCACCTGGCGCGAGGCGCCGCCCATGGGCTGCGTGCTGCGCTGCGTGGAGTGCCCGCCGGTCGGCGGCGACACCATGTGGGCCAACATGGTGCTGGCCTACGAGAAGCTGCCGGCCGACGTGAAGGCGAAGATCGAGGGCCTGCGCGCCCGTCACAGCATCGAGGCCAGCTTCGGCGCGGCCATGCCGATCGACAAGCGCCTGGCACTCAAGGCCCAGTACCCGGACGCCGAGCACCCGGTGGTGCGCACCCATCCGGAAACCGGCGAGAAGGTGCTGTTCGTCAACGCCTTCACCACCCACTTCAGCAACTACCACACCCCCGAGCGCGTGCGCTTCGGCCAGGACGCCAACCCCGGCGCCGCCGACCTGCTGCGCTACCTGGTCAGCCAGGCGTACATCCCGGAGTACCAGGTGCGCTGGCGCTGGAAGCCCAACAGCATCGCCATCTGGGACAACCGCAGCACCCAGCACTACGCCGTCATGGACTACCCGCCGTGCCATCGCAAGATGGAGCGTGCCGGGATCATCGGCGACAAGACCTTCTAATCCGCCCTTACGTGCACGCATCGTGCGCCCGCTGGCTCACCCGGCGGGCGGCACACAACAACAAGAACGAGGTTCACGACATGCAATTCTTCGACGATTCCCTGCACCCCGAGAACATGGAGAAGGTGGTCATCACCGTCGCTCCCTATGGCCCGGAGTGGATGCCCGAAGACTTCCCGGAAGACATCCCGCTGACCATGGACCAGCAGGTGCAGAAGGCCGTCGACTGCTACGAGGCTGGCGCCACCGTGCTGCACCTGCACGTGCGCGAGCTGGACGGCAAGGGCTCCAAGCGCCTGTCCAAGTTCAACGAGCTGATCGCCGGCGTGCGCGAGGCCGTGCCGGACATGATCATCCAGGTCGGCGGCTCGATCTCCTTCGCCCCGGAAGACGAGGGCGAAGCCGCCAAGTGGCTGAGCGACGACACCCGCCACATGCTCGCCGAGCTGACGCCGAAGCCGGACCAGGTCACCGTGGCGATCAACACCACGCAGATGAACATCATGGAGCTGCTCTATCCGGAATACCTGGAAGGCACCTCCCTGGCCAACCCGGCCTACCAGGCCGCCTACAGCGAGATGACCGTGCCGGCCGGCCCGGCCTGGGTCGAGGAGCACCTGCGTCGCCTGCAGGCCAACGGCATCCAGCCGCACTTCCAGCTGACCGGCATGCATGCCCTGGAAACCCTCGAGCGCCTGGTGCGCAAGGGCGTGTACATGGGGCCGCTGAACCTGACCTGGATCGGCATCGGCGGCGGCTTCGACGGCCCCAACCCGTTCAACTTCTTCAACTTCATCCACCGCGCGCCGGACGGCTGCACCCTGACCGCCGAGTCGCTGCTGAAGAACGTCCTGCCGTTCAACACCATGGCCCTGGCCATGGGCCTGCACCCGCGCTGCGGCATCGAGGACACCATCGTCGACCAGCACGGCAAGCGCTTCACCTCCGTGCAGCAGATCCAGCAGACCGTGCGCATCGCCCACGAGCTGGGCCGCGACATCGCCACCGGCAAGGAGGCGCGCGCCATCTACCGCATCGGCGAGCAGTACCGGAGCGTCGAGGAAACCCTGCGGGCCAACGGCATGGCGCCGAACCGCAAGCCGGGGCAGAAGGGCGTGCCGCAGCGCGGCTGACCCCGGCCGGGTCGGGAGGCCTGGTATCCCGACCCGCCTACGCATCTTTGAGGTTGTGCAAAGGCTGCGCCGCGAGGCGACGTTTTTGCACGGCCCGGTCAGGCATGACCCATAACAACAATATCCACGCCAGACAACGAGGAGGCAGCATGGCCGCCTACCACCCCACCGCCGATGACGGCGCGGACACTTCCATCGGCATCCCGCGCCGCTATGCCTGGATCGTCTTCGCCCTGACCTTCGGCCTGCTGATCTCCGACTACATGTCGCGGCAGGTGCTCAACGCCGTATTCCCTTTGCTCAAGGGCGAATGGGCGCTCTCCGACACCCGGCTCGGCCTGCTCAGCGGCATAGTCGCGCTGATGGTCGGCCTGCTGACCTTCCCGCTGTCGCTGGTCGCCGACCATTTCGGCCGGGTCAAGAGCCTGGCGATCATGGCCGTGCTGTGGAGCCTGGCCACCCTCGGCTGCGCGCTGGCGCAGAACTACGAGCAGATGTTCGTCGCCCGCTTCCTGGTCGGCGTCGGCGAGGCCGCCTACGGCAGCGTCGGCATCGCCGTGGTGGTCTCGGTGTTCCCCCGCGAGATGCGCGCGACGCTGTCCGGCGCCTTCATCTCCGGCGGCATGTTCGGCTCGGTGCTGGGCATGGCGCTCGGCGGGGTGATGGCGCAGCACCTCGGCTGGCGCTGGGCGTTCGCCGGCATGGCGCTGTTCGGCCTGCTGCTGGCCTTGCTCTATCCGGTGATCGTCCGCGAGGCGCGCATCGCGCCCCGGCGCCTCAGCGATGCGGCCAGCCAGGCGGCGCTCAAGGCCCAGCGCCCGCTGCGCACCCTGTACTCCAGCCGCTCGGTGCTGTCCGCCTACGTGGGCAGCGGCCTGCAGCTGTTCGTCGGCGGCACCGTGATCGTCTGGATGCCCAGCTACCTGAACCGCTACTACGCGATGGGCACCGACAAGGCCGGCGCGGTGGCGGCGATCATCGTGCTGTGCAGCGGCGCCGGGATGATCCTCTGCGGCATGCTCAGCGACCGCCTGTGCCGCAACCGCCCGGACCGCAAGATCGCCCTGGCCATCGCCTACTGCCTGGGCAGCTGCCTGCTGCTGTCGCTGGCCTTCGCCCTGCCGGCCGGCCCCGCCCAGCTGGCGCTGATCGGCCTGGGCATGCTGATCGCCGCCGGCACCTCCGGCCCGGCCGGCGCGATGGTCGCCAACCTCACGCACTACAGCGTGCACGGCACCGCGTTCGCCACCCTGACCCTGGCCAACAACCTGCTCGGCCTGGCCACCGGCCCGCTGCTGACCGGCAAGGTGTCCGACCTGATCGGCCTCGACCACGCCTTCCAGTTGGTGCCGCTGGTCAGCATCGCGGCGGCCGCGGTGTTCCTCTACGCCAAGCGCCACTACCACAACGACATGGCCCGGCTGAACGGCGAGGGCGTCGACGAGACGGCGACCGAGGCCGTGCTGGAGGTCCAGTCATGAGCCGCCGCCTGCACATCGAGGTGTTCTTCGACTTCATCTGCCCCTGGTGCCTGATCGGCAAGCGCCAGCTGGAGGGCGCGCTGGCCCGACTGCGCGCCGGCCAGCCGGATGTCGAGGTGAGCCTGGCATGGCGCGGCGTGCAGCTGCTGCCCGACCTGCCCGCCGAAGGGGTGCCGTTCGCCGAGTTCTACCGGCGCCGGCTGGGCAGCGAGCAGGCGGTGCGCACGCGCCAGGCCCAGGTCCGCCAGGCGGCGAGCGCCGCCGGGCTGAGCATCGACTTCGCGCGCATCCTGCACATGCCCAATAGCGCCGACGCCCATCGCTTGCTGCAGCGCGCCGCCGAGCTGGGCAGCCCGGCGCAGGTCGAGGCCCTGCTGGAGCGGCTGTTCGCCGCCTACTTCCACAATGGCGAGGACCTCGGCGATCCCGCCACGCTGCGGCTCATCGCCGAAAGTTGCGGCTTTTCGCCCGTTGAGCTGGCCGACAGCCTGCGCGGCGACGGCAGCCCGCTCTACGGCGAGTCGGCCGGTATGGCCGCCGGCGGAGTGCCGTGCTTCGTCTTCGACCGCCACCTGACGGTATCCGGCGCGCAGTCGACCGAGGTGCTGCTCGGCGCCATGCACGCCGCGCTGGCGCGCCGGGAGCAATCGGCATGACCCGACCTATCGAAGTGCCGGCCGCGAAGGTGCCGGCGCCCGGCGGGCGCGCGCTGGTCGAGTGCGCCGGCAAGAGCCTGGCGTTGTTCAACGTCGACAGCCAGCTCTACGCCATCGACGACAGCTGCCCGCACCAGGGTGCCTCGCTGTACGGCGGCCGGCTCGATGGCCGGGTCATCCAGTGCTGCGCCCACGGCCTGCGCTTCGATCTGGCCAGCGGCTACCTGCTCAACTCGACCCAGGTCAAGGTCGCCAGCCATCCGGTCGAGGTGGTCGACGGCCAGGTGTTCATCATCGTAGTTTCCGAGGAGTCCATGTCATGAGCGCCATCGCTCTCGTCCATGCCAACAGCCGTGTGCGCGAACTGGCGCCGGGCTTCATCGTCAGCCTGATCGCCGCCGCCGCCGCGAGCTTCCTCTCCGAGCACTACGGCGCGCCGGTGATGCTGTTCGCCCTGCTGCTGGGCATGGCGCTCAACTTCCTGGCCAGCGACAGCAAGTGCAAGGCCGGCATCGAGTTCACCGCGCGCAACGTGCTGCGCCTCGGCGTGGCCCTGCTGGGCATGCGCATCACCCTGGGGCAGATCGCCGGCCTGGGCTGGAAGCCGCTGGCGCTGGTGGTGATCCTGGTGGTGGCGACCATCCTCGTCTCGGTGGTGGCGGCCAAGGCGCTCGGCTTCCAGCGCCTGTTCGGCATGCTCACCGGCGGCGCCACCGGCATCTGCGGGGCTTCGGCCGCGCTGGCGCTGGCCGCTGCGCTGCCCAACCACCCGCAGAAGGAGCGCGCCACCCTGTTCACGGTGATCGGCGTGTCGGCGCTGTCCACCCTGGCGATGATCCTCTACCCGATGATCGCCAACTGGCTGGGCCTGTCGCCGCAGGACGCCGGGGTGTTCCTCGGCGCCACCATCCACGACGTGGCCCAGGTGGTGGGGGCCGGCTACAGCATGTCCACCGAGACCGGCGACACCGCCACCGTGGTCAAGCTGATGCGCGTCGCCATGCTCCTGCCGGTGATCGTCTCCGCCGCGATGATCACCCGCATGCAGGGCGCCGACCCGACCACCAAGCGCCCGCCGCTGCTGCCGTGGTTCGCCGTCGGCTTCCTGCTCCTCGCCTGCGTCAACAGCACCGGCTGGGTGCCGGCCACGGTGACCGGCGGCATCAACGAGCTGTCGCGCTGGAGCCTGGTGATCTCGATCAGCGCGCTGGGCATGAAGACCCAGCTCAAGGAACTGGCCACGGTGGGCATCAAGCCGATCCTGCTGATGATCGGCGAGACCACCTTCCTCGCCGTGCTGGTGCTGCTGCTGATGCACTGGGGCCTGTGATCGCCGGGCTTGTAGGGGCGAATTCATTCGCCCGGATGCCCCGCCGAGGCGAATGAATTCGCCCCTACAGCGGACTCGCGGGCTGCGTGTAATCAACAAGAAAGAGAAGATGCGATGAACAAGATCTATCCCAACGCCTACGCGGCCCTCGAAGGGCTGGTGCAGGACGACATCAGCCTGGCGGTCGGCGGCTTCGGCCTGTGCGGCATCCCCGAGGCGCTGATCGAGGCGCTGCGCGAGACCGGCAAGCGCGGTTTCACCGTGATCAGCAACAACTGCGGGGTGGACGACTTCGGTCTCGGCCCGCTGCTGTTCAGCCGGCAGATCAGGAAGATGATTTCCTCCTACGTCGGCGGCAACAAGGAGTTCGAGCGCCAGTACCTGGCCGGCGAGCTGGAGCTGGAGTTCACCCCGCAGGGCACCCTGGCCGAGAAGCTGCGCGCCGGCGGTGCCGGCATCCCGGCGTTCTTCACCCGCACCGGCTACGGCACCCTGGTCGCCGAGGGCAAGGAGACCCGCGAGTTCGACGGCCAGTGGTACGTCATGGAGCGTGCGCTGACCGCCGACGTGGCGCTGATCAAGGGCGCCAGGGCGGATCGGGCCGGCAACCTGATGTTCGACAAGACCGCGCGCAACTTCAATCCGCTGGCGGCCAAGGCCGGCAAGGTGTGCGTCGCCGAGGTGGAGGAGATCGTCGAGGTGGGCGAGCTGGCCCCGGACCAGATCCACCTGCCGGGCATCTACGTGCAGCGCCTGGTGCTCAACGCCAACCCGGAAAAACGCATCGAAGTCCGCACGGTGAGGAACTGAACATGGCCTGGACCCGCGAAGAAATGGCGCAGCGCGCCGCCCAGGAGCTGCAGGACGGCTTCT
>DASQBU010000425.1:0-21641 GCA_035635035.1 Pseudomonas sp. | reverse complement strand
CCGGCGACCAGCACCACCTTGCCGTCGAACTCGCCGCCGAGCAGGATCACCGCGCGGCCCAGCTTGTTCTTCAGCTGGTCGACCAGTGCCAGCAGGGCCTTGCCGTCCAGGCCGTCGAGACGCGCGGCCAGCACCTTGACCCCGGCCACCTCGATGGCCGCGCCGGCCAGGTCGTCGCCGGCGGCGCTGGCGGCCTTGGCCTTGAGCTGCTCCAGCTCCTTCTCCAGCTGGCGGTTGCGCTCGAGCAGGCCGGCCAGCTTGTCCAGCAGGTTATCGCGCGAACCCTTGACCAGCGCGGCGGCTTCCTTGAGCTGCTCCTCGGCGCCGCTGAGGTAGTTGAGCGCCTGCTCGCCGCTGACCGCCTCGATGCGGCGCACGCCGGCGGCCACGCCGCCCTCGCTGACGATCTTGAACAGGCCGATGTCGCCGGTGCGCTGGACGTGGGTGCCGCCGCACAGTTCGACGGAGAAGCCGCCGCCCATGCTCAGCACGCGCACGCTGTCGCCGTACTTCTCGCCGAACAGCGCCATGGCGCCCTTGGCCTTGGCGGTGTCGATATCGGTTTCCTCGGTCTCGACCTCGCTGTTCCTGCGGATCTCGGCGTTGACCAGGTCCTCGAGGGCCTTGAGCTGCTCGGGCTTGATCGCCTCGAAGTGGCTGAAGTCGAAGCGCAGGCGCTGGCTGTCGACCAGCGAGCCCTTCTGCTGCACGTGCTCGCCGAGGATCTGGCGCAGCGCGGCGTGCAGCAGGTGGGTGGCCGAGTGGTTGAGCGCGGTGGCGCCGCGCACGCTGGCGTCGACGATGGCCTCGACGCTATCGCCGAGCTTCAGGCTGCCGGCGTCGAGGATGCCGTGGTGCAGGAAGGCGCCACCGGCCTTGCGGGTGTCGCGCACGTCGAAGCGCATGCCGTCCAGGCTCAGGTAGCCGCAGTCGCCGGCCTGGCCGCCGGACTCGGCGTAGAACGGCGTCTGGTCGAGCACCACCACGCCCTCCTCGCCGGCGCTCAGGCTGTCGACGCTCATGCCTTCCTTGAACAGGGCGACGACCTTGCCGCTGCCGCTGGTGCCCTCGTAGCCGGTGAAGCGGGTCTCGCCTTCCACATTGATAAGGCTGTTGTAGTCCATGTCGAAGGCGCTGGCGGAGCGGGCGCGCTCGCGCTGGGCCTGCATCTCGCGCTCGAAGCCTTCCTCGTCGATGGACAGCTCGCGCTCGCGGGCGATGTCGCCGGTCAGGTCGACCGGGAAGCCGTAGGTGTCGTACAGCTTGAACACCACGTCGCCGGGGATCACCTTGCCCTCGAGGCCGGCCAGGTCCTGCTCGAGGATCTTCAGGCCCTGCTCCAGGGTCTTGGCGAACTGCTCTTCCTCGTTCTTCAGCACGCGCTCGATCTGCGCCTGCTGCGCCTTCAGCTCCGGATAGGCCTCGCCCATCTCGGCGGCCAGGGCGGCGACGATCTTGTGGAAGAAGCTGCCCTTGGCGCCCAGCTTGTTGCCGTGGCGGCAGGCGCGGCGGATGATCCGGCGCAGCACGTAGCCGCGGCCCTCATTGGACGGGGTCACGCCGTCGGCGATCAGGAAGCTGCAGGAGCGGATGTGGTCGGCCACCACCTTCAGCGACGGCGCGCCGTCGTTGGCGCAGCCGATGGCGGCGGCGGAAGCGGCCAGCAGGTTCTGGAACAGATCGATCTCGTAGTTGGCGTGCACGTGCTGCAGCACCGCGCTGATCCGCTCGAGGCCCATGCCGGTGTCCACGCTCGGCGCCGGCAGCGGGTGCAGGACGCCGTCCGCGGTGCGGTTGAACTGCATGAACACGTTGTTCCAGATCTCGATGAAGCGGTCGCCGTCCTCTTCCTTTGATCCGGGCGGGCCGCCCCAGATGTGCTCGCCGTGGTCGAAGAAGATCTCGGTGCACGGGCCGCACGGGCCGGTGTCGCCCATCGCCCAGAAGTTGTCGGACGCGTACGGCGCGCCCTTGTTGTCGCCGATGCGCACGATCTTCTCGGCCGGCACGCCGACTTCCTTGTTCCAGATGTCGTAGGCCTCGTCGTCGCTGGCGTAGACGGTGACCATCAGGCGCTCTTTCGGCAGGTTCAGCCACTGCGGCGAGGTGAGGAACTCCCAGGCGTAGTGGATGGCGTCGCGCTTGAAGTAGTCGCCGAAGCTGAAGTTGCCCAGCATCTCGAAGAAGGTGTGGTGGCGCGCGGTGTAGCCGACGTTTTCCAGGTCGTTGTGCTTGCCGCCGGCGCGGACGCACTTCTGGCTGGTGGTGGCGCGGGTGTAGGCGCGCTTCTCCAGGCCGAGGAAGCAGTCCTTGAACTGGTTCATGCCGGCATTGGTGAACAGCAGGGTCGGATCGTTCGCCGGGATCAGCGAACTGGAGGCGACGCGGGTGTGCCCCTTCTCTTCGAAGAAGCGGAGGAAGGCTTCACGGATTTCTGCGCTTTTCATGGAATGTTCTCGAACAAACAGGGCCGCAGCGGCAATGGCGTGACTGCCGCGCGTTATGCCGGCAAAGGCGCGCATTATATAAACAACCCGCGCCCACTTGCATCGCCGCGCAGACTATTTGACCGATAGATGAACGAGATGATGCCGGTACCGCCCCGGATCAGGCGCAGACCGCGGCGAGGGCCACCGGCACCACGATCAGGCCGGCCCGCTGGCCGACGGCCACCCGCGGATTGGCGAAGACGATGCGTGCATCCGCCTCCTCCACCAGCCAGCGACGCCCCTCGGCATCCTCGGCCAGCAGGCTGCCCGGCGGCAGCGCGGTGAAGTTCGCCACCGCCTCGTCCAGGTACAGGCGGAAGGCATCGCTGTGCTTGATGAGTTGGCGGGCGCTGCGAAACAGCTGCAGGGCCGCCGGATCGCCGACAGCGGCCGGCTCGCACCCCTCGATCAGCGCCCGCAACCAGGCCTCGGTACGCCCGAGGTCGACCGCGGCGTTCTGCCCCAGCGGCCGCGCCTGGCCCAGCTCGAAGGCAAAGGCCTCGGCGGCGCAACTCTCGCTGGTGAAGGCGCTGAAGGTTGCCGAAGGCTCGCCGTGCAACACCAGAGCCTGCAGCCCGGCCGCCTGCAGGTCCGCCAGCTGGTCCCGCGAGAGCGACCGGGCGCTGGGCGGGCGCAGGGCGAACGGTCCAAGCAGCGAGGCGCGGGTGGCGGCATGCAGGTCGTAGTGCCGGCGCCGGCGTCCGGCCTGGGCAAAGAACTGCTCGGCCTGCAGCTCCAGCTCGACGGCGCGCAGGGCATCCGCGCCGCTGGCCGACGGATCGCGCCCGCCGAACAGCCGGTTGAGGTCGTATTCGACATAGCGCTCGCCGCGGCGCAGCGCCGCCGGATTGCCCAGCACCAGCAGCAGGCGCAGCGCCGGCACCAAGCGGCAGGCGGCGATGTCGTGGAGCAGGCGCTCGAGCAATTCGACCGGCGCGGTCTCGTCGCCATGGATGCCGGCCGACAACAGCAGATCGACGCCGCGGTCGCGCCCGGCCGGCGGGTCGACGGCCAGCACGCCTTCGACCTTCCACTGCAGGCGCGCGCCGGAAGCGCAGACCTGGATCTTCTCCGACGGCTCGCGGCCCGCCAGGGTCAACTCAAGCAGTTTGCCCAGCGCAAGCATGGGGTGTTCCCCCCCTGGGGTGACGACCATGCGACAAGCATAGTCGCCAACCGGCCGCGCGGCGTCAGTGGTGACCGCAACCGCAGTCGGCGCCGTGCTCATGCTCGTGGAGATGCTCGTGGGCCTCGGCGGTTTCCAGCTCGACCGACAGCGACAGCTGGTTGACCGCCTGCGGGCGCACCACCAGCAGGGGGATCTCGCTCTCGCCCTCCACCGACTCGGCGTAGATGGTCACCCCGCCCATGCCGTCGGACTCCAGCCACAGCTCGCGGCCTTCGAGGCGTACGCCGATGCGTGCGCTGTGGGTTTCCCGGCGTTCGCCGCGGGCATCTTCGAGGATCAGGGGCAGAGTTTCGCTCATGGTGGGTCTCGCTCGGAACAGCGTGGAAAGGAAATCAGCAGGAGGACGGCAAGCCGCCGGCCTGGGCGGACAGCGGTACCGCGCGCACCTGGGCACCGGCGGCCAGGCGCAGGCGCCGCGCGGTGGCGGCGTCCACCACCAGGGCGCCGGAGGCCGGGCGCGCCCGGCCGACGGTGATCCGGCAGTCCTCGCGCTTGCGGTTGTGGATCAGGTACTGCGGCGCCTCGTCGCCCGGCGTGCCGATCGCCAGCACCAGCGGCTGACTGTCGCGCACCGCGCGGATGTTGCGGGTCTCGCACTCCAGCGCCGGGCCGCCGTCGAAGATGTCGATGTAGCCCTGGTGGCTGAAGCCCTCGGCGCGCAGCATGGTCAGCGCCGGCTCGGCGTCGCGGTGCACGCGGCCGATCACCGCGCGCGCCTCCTCGGAGAGGAAGCAGGTGTACAGCGGGAACTTGGGCATCAGCTCGGCGATGAACGCCTTGCTGCCCACCCCGGTCAGGTAGTCGGCCTGGGAGAACTCCATCCTGAAGAAGTGCCGGCCGAGGCTCTCCCAGAACGGCGCACGGGCGTTGTCGTCGGAGATGCCGCGCATCTCGGCGATCACCTTGTCGCCGAACAGCTCGGGGAACTCGGCGACGAACAGGAAGCGCGCCTTGGACAGCAGGCGGCCGCTCAGGCCGCTGTGGCGGTAGCGCGCGTCGAGGAACAGCGAGCAGACCTCGGAGTGGCCGGTCAGGTCGTTGGCCAGGAACAGCGTCGGGTTCTGCCGGTGGATGCCCAGCTCGCGCGAGGCGCTGACGGTCAGGCCGACGCGGAAGTTGTACCACGGCTCGCGCAGGCCGACCGCGCCGATCAGCGCGGAAATGCCGACCACCTCGCCGGCGTCGTTCTCCAGCACGAACAGGTAGTCGGCGTCGGCGCGCTCGGCCTCGCCGCGGAACGAGCGCTCCGCCCAGGCCACCCGCTGCGCCAGACGCTCCTCGTTGGCCGGCAGCGAGGTGAGGCCGGCGCCGGTGCTGCGCGCCATGGCGATCAGCACCGGCAGGTCGGTGCTGCGTACGGGACGAACGATCATGCGGCCTCCTCGGGGCAACGCGCGCGACTCACAGCGCCACCACCCGCACGCTGGCGCCCTCGCCGACGCCGAGCGCCTCGGCCAGCGCCGGCGTCAGGGTCAGCGGCTGGCCGGGTTCCCAGTCCAGCTCGGCGACCAGCGCACGGAAATCCTGCAGCTGGGTGTTGGCCAGCAGCCAGGGGCGGCCGGCGGCGGCCGGCGCACCGAGGCGCACCGGCGCCAGGCGGCTCTGCGCCACCGAGCGCAGGCCGGCGGTGCGTGCGTGCACGGTCGGCCCGCCGTCGAAGATGTCGACGTAGTGCTCGCTCTCGAAGCCCTCGCGCATCAGGATGTCGAAGGCCGCCTCGGCGCGCGGGTGCACCTGGCCCATGGCTTCCTGGGCGTCGTCGGCCAGCAGCGGCACGTAGATCGGATAGCTGGGCATCAGCTCGGCGAGCATGCTGCGGCTCTTCAGCCCGCACAGCCGCTCGGCCTCGGCGTAGTCGATGGCCAGGAAGTTGCGGCCGATGGCGTCCCAGAACGGCGCGTGGCCGGCCTCGTCGCTGTAGCCCGGCACTTCCACCAGCATGGTTTCGGCGAACCGCTCCGGATGGCTGGCGGCGAACAGCAGGCGGCCGCGCGAGTTGAGTTCGCCGGCCGGCGTGCCCGCCAGCTCTGCCGGCAGGCAGAAGTCGCTGAGCAGGCTGTGCCCGGTCAGGTCGTGGCACAGCGACAGCACGTGGATCTTGTTGTGGATCTTCAGCTCGCGCGAGGCGTGCACGAAGGTCTCGTTGCGGAAACTGTAGAACGGCTCGGAAAAGCCGGCGGTGGCGACGATGCCGGAGCAGCCGGCCAGCCGGCCGCTGGCGGTGTCCTCGAGGACGAAGAAGTAGCGTTCCTCGCCGTTGAAGCTGACCTCGGCGGCGAACGACGCCGCGGAGGCGCGCAGGCGCTCGGCGAGGCGCTCGCGGTCGTCCGGCAGGGAGGCGACACCGATGGGGCTGTCCGCCGCCAGCCGCTGGACTTCCGGCAGGTCGCCCAGGCGGGCGGGGCGCAGGATCAGCATCGGTGTCGCTCCTCGTCAGGCAATGGCCGCGGGTCAGGCGGCGGTCAGGGCAGCCAGCGCGCGGTCGAGGCGGGCCATGCCCTCGTCGATGTCGGCGTCGCTGATCAGCAGGCTGGGAGCGAAGCGCAGCACGTCCGGGCCGGCGACCAGGATCATCAGATCCTGCTGCTGGGCGGCGGCGACGATCTCGCCGGCGCGGCCCTTCCAGGCGTCGCCGAGCACCGCGCCGAGCAGCAGGCCCTTGCCGCGCACGCCGGTGAACAGGCCGTACTTCTCGCCCAGGCGGTTCAGCTCGCGAGTGAAGCGCGCGCTGCGTGCCGCCACGCCGGCGAGCACTTCCGGGGTGTTGACGATGCTCAGCACCGCCTCGCCCACCGCGCAGGCCAGCGGGTTGCCGCCGTAGGTGGTGCCGTGCACGCCGACGCCGAAGTGCTTGGCGACCCTCTCGGTGGTCAGCATGGCGCTGATCGGGAAGCCGCCGCCCAGGCTCTTGGCGCTGGTCAGGATGTCCGGGACCACGCCGTAGTGCATGTAGGCGAACAGCTCGCCGGTGCGGCCGATGCCAGTCTGCACCTCGTCGAAGATCAGCAGCGCGCCGTGCTGGTCGCACAGCTGGCGCACGCCTTCCAGGTAGGCCTGGTCGGCCGGCAGCACGCCGCCCTCGCCCTGGATCGGCTCGAGGACCACCGCGCAGGTGTTGTCGGAGATCTGCGCCTTCAGCGCTTCCAGGTCGTTGTACGGCACATGGCTGATGCCCTCGATCTGCGGACCGAAGCCCGAGGAGTACTTGGGCTGGCCGGCGACGCTGACGGTGAACAGGGTACGGCCGTGGAAGCTGTTCAGCGCGGAGATGATCTCGCACTTCTGCGGCCCGGCCACCTCGTGGCCGTAGCGGCGCGCCAGCTTGAACGCCGCCTCGTTGGCCTCGGCGCCGGAGTTGGCGAAGAACACCCGCTCGGCGAAGGTCGCCTCGGTGAGCAGCTTGGCCAGGCGCAGCGCCGGCTCGTTGGTGAACACGTTGGACACGTGCCAGAGCTTCTGCGCCTGCTCGGTCAGCGCCTCGACCAGCGCCGGGTGGGCGTGGCCGAGCACGTTGACGGCGATGCCGCCGGTGAAGTCCACCAGCTCGCGGCCGCTCTGATCCCAGACGCGGCTGCCCTCGCCTCGCACCGGGATGAAGGCGGCGGGGGCGAAAACGGGAACCATCAGCTGGTCAAAATCGGCGCGTTGCACCGGCGCGTGCGGAACGGACATCGAACACTCCTGCCTGAGCGGCTAATCGGATGATACGGAAAGGGAATCGGCGGATACGGGGTGCGGCGGCATGGCCGGCCGGCGACGCCTCGCGCCGCCGCCGCGGTTCGGCTTCCGGGCCGCCGCGGCGGCACCGGAAAGGTGCAGTGTATAGCCCGGCCCGGCCGCTCGAAAGCCCGCCGTAGCCCCGGCGGGCGAATCGCTGCGCACGACGGCCATGGCCGCTCAGCCCCGCTCGTCCGCCGCCGCGAGCATCTCGCCGGCCGCCGCCGCGCGGCTGAGGTTGCGATCCTCGCGCGGGGTGACGCCGAAGAAGTTGCGGTAGGCGCTGGAGAAGTGCGGCCCGGAGGAAAAACCGCAGGACAGGCCAATCTGCACGATCGAGGTGCTGGTCTGCTGGAGCATCTGCCGCGCACGGTTGAGGCGCAGCTCCAGGTAGTACTGGCTGGGCACCCGGTTGAGGTACTGCTTGAAGATCCGCTCCAGCTGGCGCCGCGACACGCAGACCTGCTGGGCGATCTCGTCGGTGGTCAGCGGCTCCTCGATGTGCGCCTCCATCAGCAGCACCGCCTGGGTCAGCTTCGGATGCCCGGCACCGAGGCGGTTGCGCAGCGGCACGCGCTGGCGCTCGCTGCCCTCGCGGATGCGCTCGAGCACCAGCTCCTCGGCGATGGCGCCGGCCAGCTCGCTGCCGTGGTCGCGGGCCAGCATGTCCAGCAGCATGTCGAGCACCGCCAGGCCGCCGCAGGCGGTCAGCCGCTGGCCGTCCCACTCGAACAGCTGGCTGCTGGCGCTGACCAGGGGGAAGCGTTCGGTGAAGTCGTCCTGCCAGCGCCAGTGCAGCGCCACGCGGTGGCCGTCGAGCAGGCCGAGCTGGGCCAGCGGATAGAGGCCGGCGCCCACCGCGCCGAGCAGCTCGGCGCTGCGCGCCTGCTGGCGCAGCTGATCGGCCAGCTCGGCGCCCAGCTCCGGCGCCTCCTCGGCGAGCAGGAACAGCCGCCCGCCGGCGGGCACGCCGGCCTGCCAGGGCCGGCCGGGCAGCGCCCAGGCGCCGGCCGGCGGCTCGGCCTGCAGCCAGGCAATCTCGTAGAGCGCCTCCGGATGCAGGCGGGCGGCCAGCTGCAGGACCTCGTCGATCAGCGCGAGGGTCAGCGGACGCACGTCCGGCCAGTAGAGAAATGCGAGAGGTACGGGGGTCATGGGCGGCAGTCTGGCCGGAATACGCGCGCAAGGCTAGCGCGCCGCGCCAGATCGCGGCGGCACGCCCGCAAACGACAACGCCGTGCCCGCAAGGACAGCCCGGGCGGGCGTCAGGCGGAACACGGCGTTGTTGACGCAGCCTGCCGCCACACGGTGGCGGGCGGGCTGCACGGCACGGCGACTCAGTTCAACTCGAGCGTCTTGCTGGTGCGTGCACGGACGCGGCGCAGGGCCTCGCCGTCTTGCTGCAGGGTCTTCGCGTCGGCCTCGAAGATCTTGCCCAGGCGCTCCTGCCACTCAGCACTGTTGTACTGCTCGGCGAAGCAGCGCTTGATCACGTCGAGCATGACCGACACGGAGACCGAGGCACCCGGCGAGGCGCCCAGCAGCGCGGCGATGGAGCCGTCGGCGGCGGCGACGATCTCGGTACCGAACTGCAGGATGCCGCCCTTCTTGGCGTCCTTCTTGATGATCTGCACGCGCTGACCGGCGATCTCGAGACGCCAGTCTTCCTTCTTGGCGGCCGGGAAGAACTTGCGCAGGGCTTCCAGGCGCTGCTCGTCGGACTGCAGCACTTCCTTGATCAGGTACTTGGTCAGGTCCATGTTGTCGCGCGCCACCGCCAGCATCGGACCGATGTTGTTCGGGCGGATCGACAGCGGCAGGTCGAGGAACGAACCCTGCTTGAGGAACTTGGTGGAGAAGCCGGCGAACGGCCCGAACAGCAGCGACTTGCCGCCGTCGACCACGCGGGTGTCCAGGTGCGGCACGGACATCGGCGGGGCGCCGATATCGGCCTGGCTGTAGACCTTGGCCTGGTGCTGCTTGACGATTTCCGGGTTGTCGCAACGCAGCCACTGGCCGCTGACCGGGAAGCCGCCGAAGCCCTTGCCCTCTTCGATGCCGGACTTCTGCAGCAGGGTCAGGGCTGCGCCACCGGCGCCGAGGAAGACGAAGCGGGCGGTCACTTCACGGCTGCCGCCACGGGCCACGTCGTCCACGGAGAGACGCCAGCGACCGTCGGCATCGCGACGCAGATCGGTGATCTTCTGGTTGTAGGTGACCTTGCAGCCTTCGCTCTGCTCGAGGTGCTGCAGGAGCTTGCGGGTCAGCGCGCCGAAGTTGACGTCGGTGCCGCCCATGGCGCGGGTCGCGGCCAGCGGCTCGTTACCGGTACGGCCCTGCATCAGCAGCGGTGCCCACTTGCCGATGGTCTTGGGATCCTCGGTGTACTCCAGGTCGTCGCTGAAGCAATGATGCGCCTTCATGGCCTCGAAACGCTTGCGCAGGAAGGCAACGCCCTTCTCGCCACGGACGAAGCTCATGTGCGGAACGGGGTTGATGAAGTCCTTGGGCGACTTGAAGTAGCCCTGCTCCACCAGGTAGGCCCAGAGCTGGCGGGACACCTCGAACATCGTGTTGATGTCCACCGCCTTGGCGACACCGACCGAACCGTCCGGACCTTCCGGGGTATAGTTCAGCTCACAGAGTGCGGCGTGGCCGGTCCCCGCGTTGTTCCACGGGAAAGAACTCTCGGCAGCCCCGGATTCGAGTTGTTCCAGGACCTCGATCTTCAAGCTCGGGTCGAGCTCTTTCAGCAGTACCGCGAGGGTCGCGCTCATGACGCCTGCCCCGACGAATACCAGATCCGGCTGATCACTACCAGTTTGCATCATTCATGCTCCTGAGATACAGGTTCCGCATTTTACCTCGGATCGTCTACAGCCGCGCACTGTAGTCCGTCCGACAATGGTACTACACGCCCCCGGAATACCCCCGGGTGAGAGGGCAGGCGAAAGCGGCGCAATGCTAACGGGGCGAGGCCCATAGCGCCAGTGGCACAGGCAGATCCCGCGGAAAAAGTGCCCGAACGAGGCAATTTCCCCTCCGGAGGCGGTTTGCCGGAAAGCGCCGGCGGGGCGCGGTAGCCCGCGGGGCGCCGCGCTACAGCAGGGCGGGCGTCGGCGCGGATTGTCGACACTTGCCCGCACGCCCGCTCAGATGACCGATTCGAACAGCTCCAGTTGCGGCGGCCCGACATAGATCTCGCGCGGGCTCTTGCCGGCGTTGGCGTGGGCCTTGCGGAACGACTCGGAATGGGTCCAGTCCTCGAAGGCCTGCGCCGATTGCCACTCGGAATAGGAGGAGAACAGGGTGTACTCCTCGGTCTGCGGCCCCTGCAGCAGGTGGAAGCGCAGGAAGCCCGGCACCTCGTCGAGGTAGCTTTCGCGCTGGCGCCAGTGGGCGACGAAGGTTTCCTCGTGCCCGCGGGCAATCTTGAAGCGGTTCATGGCAAGAAACATGCGGCTGACTCCGGGTGATCGACCAGCCGGCATTCTAGCCCCGGCACGGCACCAGCCGCATGCGCGTTTTGGTACCAAGTCAATGTTGCAGATGGCCATAGAGGCGCGCGTACAGGCCGCCCTCGTCGATCAGCTGCTGGTGGCCGCCCTGCTCGGCGATGCGCCCGCCGTCGAACACCAGCACGCGGTCGGCCTGCTTCACCGCACTCAGCCGGTGGGCGATGATCAGCGTGGTGCGCCCGTGCAGGAAGCGCCCCAGCGCCTGGTGCAGCGCGTACTCGGTGGCGGCGTCCAGCGCCGAGGTGGCCTCGTCGAGGATCACCACCTTGGGCTCGGCGAGGATCATCCGGGCGATGGCCAGGCGCTGGCGCTGGCCGCCGGAAAGGCGCACGCCGGAACGCCCGACCACGCTGTCCAGCCCCTGCGGCAGGCCGCGCACCGTGTCGGCCAACTGGGCCATCTCCAGGGCGCGCCAGCAGGCGGCATCGTCGCGCGGCCGGCCCATGGTCAGGTTGGCGCGCACCGTGTCGTTGAACAGCGCCGGGTGCTGCAGCACCACCGCGACGTTGTCGCGCACCGTCTCCAGGCCGATCGCCTCGAGCGTCGCCCCGCCGAAACGGATGCTCCCGGCCTGCGGCGTGTACAGCCCCAGCAGCAGCTGCACCAGGGTGCTCTTGCCGCCGCCCGAGGCGCCGACGATGGCCACCTTCTCGCCGGGCGCGATGCTCAGGTCGAGATCCTCGAGCACCGGCTCGTCGCGGTAGGCGAAGCGCAGGCCCTGCACCTCGATGCCGACCGTGGCCTGCCCGGCGAAGGGATCGACGCCGCCGGCGTACTGCGGCTCGTCGGCGCGGGCGAGCAGCTCGTTGATCCGCTTCAGCGCGCCGCCGGCGGCATAGTAGGCGTACTGCAGGCCCAGCAGCTGCTCCACCGGGCCGATCATGAACCACAGGTAGCTGAACACCGCGAGCATCTGGCCGATCGACAGGTCGGAGAACAGCACGGTGAGCATGGCCGCGGCGCGGAACACGTCGATGCCGAACTGGAACAGCAGGCCGCTGGCGCGGGTCGCCGCGTCGCTCTTCCACAGCGAGGCCTCGGCGTAGTCGCGCACCTCGCGGGCGCGCAGGCCGAGGCGGCCGAGAAACACGCCCTGGCGGTTGCCGGCGCGGATCTCCTGGATCGCCTCCAGGGTCTCGCTCAGCGCCTGGGTGAAGCGCGCGGTGCTGTCGTTCTCCAGCTACTTCAGGTGCTTGACCCGCTTGCCCAGCACCACCGTGGCGTAGATCACCAGCGGATTGAACAGCAGGATCAGCAGCGCCAGCTGCCAGTGCATCCAGATCAGGATCGCCGAGGTGCCGGCCAGGGTCAGCAGGGCGACCAGGAAACGGCTCAGGGTGTCGCCGACGAAGCGGTCGAGAGTGTCCAGATCGGTGACCAGATGGGCGGTCACCGTACCGCTGCCGAGGCTTTCGTACTCGCCCAGCGAGATGCGCCGCAGCCGCTCGATCAGGCGCAGGCGCAGACGGTAGATCACGTCCTTGGACAGGCCGGCGAACAGCCGGGCCTGCAGCACGTTGAGGCTCAGTGCGGTGCTGCGCAGCAGCAGGGTCGCCAGCAGCATCAGGCCGATGTAGCCGGCGGGCTGCTGCCAGGCCGCCGGCAGCAGGCGGTCCATCACGCGCAGCGCGGCGTCGCCCTTGCCGAGCAGCACCTCGTCGACCAGCAGCGGCAGCAGCAGCGGGATCGGCACGCTGCACAGGGTGGCCAGCACCGCCACCAGATTGGCGGCCAGCAGCGCGCGGCGATGCCCCAGTGCCAGCCGGCGCACCTCCGCCCAGCTGAGCTGGCTGCGGCTGTCGGCCGGCTCAGCCATGGGCGCGACGCTCCAGCCAGCGGCCCAGCAGGGGCGCCAGCCGCTCCAGCGGTTGGTAGCCGTTGGTCAGCAGCGCCAGCTGGCCGTGGCGCTCGGCCAGCAGGGTGGGAAAGCCGGCAATGCCGAAGTTCGCCACCCGCGCGAAGTCGGCCTGGGTGGCGGCGCGCTGCGCCGCGCTGTCGAAGGCCTCGGCGAACGCCTGGCGCGACACGCCGACTGCCTCGGCCAGCTCGACCAGCACGGCCGCGCGGGTGACGTCGCGGCCCTCGAGATAGAACGCCCGCTGGATCGCTTGCAGCAGGGGCCGGACCTGCTCGGGCGCCAGGCTGCGCACCGTCACCAGGGCGCGGCAGGCCGGCTCGGTGTCGTAGACGAAGCCGTCGGGCAAGGCGCCGGCGAAGCCGAACGCCTGGCCGGTGCGCTCGGCCACCGCGTGCCAGTGGCTGAGGAGGTAGTCGCGGGTCGCGCCGTCCAGCGCCTGCGCCGTCCCCGGGCGCAGGCCGCCGACCAGCAGCTGCACGTCGAGCCCCGCGTCCTGCGCCTGCGCGGCCAGGGCGTCGAACACCGGGGCGAAGCCCCAGCACCAGGAACACATCGGGTCCATCACATAGAGCAGGCGGGCGTTCATCCGGGCTCCTGTTGGCCGGGCTGCGGCCGGTAAGGGTGCGCCACGCGCACCGGAAAGGGGAATGGGTCGCCGGGGCGACCCGGCATCGTCACTCGGCCGGCGGCGCCTCGGGGCGGGCGGCCCAGCAGCGCGGGCAGCCGACGCCCGGCGCATAACGCCCGGAGCGGCGATCCTCCGCCGAAACCGGATCGCCGCAGCCCGCGCAGCGCTCGTAGTCCCCGGCACTCAGATCGTGGCGCACCGATACCCGGTTGTCGAACACGAAGCACTCGCCGCGCCACAGGCTCTGCTCTGCCGGCACCTCTTCGAGGTACTTGAGGATGCCACCCTTGAGGTGGAATACCTCGGCGAAGCCCTCGCCGAGCATGAAGCTCGACGCCTTCTCGCAGCGGATGCCGCCGGTGCAGAACATCGCCACCTTCTTGTGCCGCGCCGGATCGAAGTGCTCGCGCACGTAGGCGGGGAACTCGCGGAAGGTGCGAGTGCGCGGATCGATGGCCCCCTCGAAGGTGCCGATGGCCACCTCGTAGTCGTTGCGCGTATCCACCAGCAGCACCTCGGGGTCGGCCAGCAGCGCGTTCCAGTCGCGCGGCTCGACGTAGGTACCGACCGCGCGGTTGGGGTCGACGCCGGGCACGCCGAGGGTGACGATTTCCTGCTTCAGCTTGACCTTGGTGCGCTGGAACGGCTGCTCGGCGCAGTACGACTCCTTGTGATCGACGTCCGCCAGGCGCGGATCGCGCCTGAGCCAGGCGAGCAGCGCGTCGATGCCCGCGCGGTGGGCGGAAACGGTGCCGTTGATGCCTTCCGCGGCCAGCAGCAGGGTGCCGCGGACCTCGTTCTCCAGCATGACCGCCAGCAGCGGCTCACGCAGGGCGAGGTAATCCTCGAGGGTGACGAACTTGTACAGCGCCGCCACCACGATGTTCTGACTCATGACGCTCTCCAGCGCGCGCCCGCCAAGCGGCGGAGCGGAATTGACTGCCCCAGAAACGGCAACGCCGGCGGGAGCCGGCGCGGCGCGCATTCTAGCAGGGGCGCCCCGGACCGGGGCGCAGGCCGCTCAGTGGGCGTGATCGTGCTTGCTGCCGCCCATGCAGGTCGGCGAAGCCGGCGCGATACCCTGCGCGGCCCATTCCTCGGGGGTGTAGGTGTGCAGCGCCAGGGCATGGAAGCGGCCCATCAGCTCGCCCAGGCTGGCGTAGACCTTCTGGTGGCGCTTGACCGCATTGAGGCCGGCGAACAGCGGGCTGACCACCACCGCCTTGAAGTGGCTCTCCTGGCCGCGGCTGTGCATGTGGCTCTCGTTGAGCACCTCGAGGTGCTGCGGCTCGAGGGCGGCCAGCGCCTGGCGGATCTGTTCCTGCATCGACATCGGGGTTCTCCGCAATGAATTTGAGGCAATGCTCGCATTCTGCGCAGATTGCCCGGCGCACTCAAGGCCGGCACTGGCGCAGCGGCTGGACGGACGGCCGGGCGCACCGCCGGCGGCGGCCTAGACTGGGGAAAACCCTGCGGAGATCGCGCGATGAGCCGTACCGAAACCGACAGCCTGGGCCCCATCGAGGTGGCCGACGAGGCCTACTGGGGCGCGCAGACCCAGCGCTCGCTGATCAACTTCGCCATCGGCGGCGAGCGCATGCCGCTGGCGGTGATCCATGCCCTGGCGCTGATCAAGAAAGCCGCGGCCCGGGTCAACGCGCGCAGCGGCGACCTGCCGGCGGACATCGCCGCGCTGATCGAGCAGGCCGCCGACGAGGTGCTCGCCGGCCGCCACGACGAGCAGTTCCCGCTGGTGGTCTGGCAGACCGGCAGCGGCACGCAGAGCAACATGAACGTCAACGAGGTGATCGCCGGCCGCGCCAACGAACTGGCCGGCCAGGGCCGCGGCGGCAAGGCGCCGGTGCACCCCAACGACCACGTCAACCGCTCGCAGAGCTCCAACGACTGCTTCCCCACCGCCATGCACATCGCCGCGGTGCTGGCGGTGGAGGAGCAGCTGCTGCCGGCGCTGCACGAGCTGCGCGCCGGCCTGCAGGAACAGGCCACACGGCATGCCGAGCTGGTCAAGACCGGGCGCACCCACCTGATGGACGCCACGCCGATCACCTTCGGCCAGGAGCTGTCGGCCTTCGTCGCCCAGCTCGACCTCGCCGACCAGGCGCTGCACGCCGCCCTCCCCGCCGTCTGCCAGTTGGCCCAGGGCGGCACCGCGGTGGGCACCGGGCTGAACGCGCCCAAGGGCTTCGCCGAGGCCATGGCCCGCGAGCTGAGTGAACTGAGCGAGCAGCTGTTCGTCAGTGCACCCAACAAGTTCGCCGCCCTCGCCGGCCACGAGCCGCTGGTCGCCCTGTCCGGTGCGCTGAAGACCCTGGCGGTGGCGCTGATGAAGCTGGCCAACGACCTGCGCCTGCTCGGCTCCGGCCCGCGCGCCGGCTTCGCCGAGGTACGCCTGCCGGCCAACGAGCCGGGCAGCTCGATCATGCCCGGCAAGGTCAACCCGACCCAGTGCGAGGCGCTGTCGATGCTGGCCTGCCAGGTGCTCGGCAACGACGCCACACTGAGCTTCGCCGCCAGCCAGGGCCACCTGCAGCTCAACGTGTTCAAGCCGGTGATCGTGCACAACCTGCTGCAGTCGATCCGCCTGCTGGCCGACGGCTGCCGCAACTTCAACACGCACTGCATCGCGGGCCTGGAGCCGGATGCCGCGCGCATGGCCGAGCACCTGGAGCGCGGGCTGATGCTGGTCACCGCCCTCAACCCGCACATCGGCTACGACAAGGCGGCACAGATCGCCAAGAAGGCCTACGCCGAGGGCAGCAGCCTGCGCCAGGCGGCGCTGGCGCTGGGCTATCTGAGCAACGAGGAATTCGACCGCTGGGTGCGCCCGGAGCAGATGCTCGAGCCCGGCGCCGAGGGCTGAACGCGCCCCCGTGCCCGCCCGAGTTGGTCGAGAGGGCGGGGCAGACTGTTCTTAATAAGCTCTTCTTGTCAGGAGAACCGGATCATGTACCAAAAGCGCCAGAGCGATCAGGCCACCACCATCCACTTCCGCACCCACCGCGTCGGCACGGTCAACGGCCAGTACTTCTTCGCCACCCGCGAGGGCACGCTGGAAGGCCCCTTCCTCACCCGCCAGGCCGCCCAGCAGGGCGCCGACGGCTACGTCGACCGGTTGCTGACGCGCCAGCAGGCCCAGCCCGCACGCCAGTCCTGAACCCTCAGCGCTGGCGCTCGAAGGCCGCCTCCAGCGCCTCGTTGAGCGTGCGCAGCACCTTGACCCGGGCATGGCGCTTGTCGTTGGCCTCGACCAGCGTCCAGGGCGCGATCTCGGTGCTGGTGCGGTCGACCATGTCGTTCACCGCATCGACGTACTGCGGCCACTTCTCGCGGTTGCGCCAGTCGTCGGCGGTGATCTTGTAGTGCTTGAACGGCGTTTTCTCGCGCTCCTGGAAGCGCTCCAGCTGGGTCTGCTGGTCGATCGCCATCCAGAACTTGACCAGCACCACCCCGGAGTCGGTGAGCTGCTCCTCGAAGTCGTTGATCTCGCTGTAGGCGCGCAGCCAGTCGCCCTGCGAGCAGTAGCCCTCGACCCGCTCGACCAGCACCCGGCCGTACCAGGAGCGGTCGAACATGGTGAAATGCCCGCGCGCCGGGATGTGCCGCCAGAAGCGCCACAGGTAGGGCTGGGCACGCTCCTCCTCGGTCGGCGCGGCCACCGGCACGATGTGGTACTGGCGCGGATCCAGCGCGCCGGCCACCCGGCGGATCGCCCCGCCCTTGCCGGCGGCGTCGTTGCCCTCGAACACCGCCACCAGCGCCTGGCGGCGAAAACGCTTGTCGCGCAGCAACAGCGACAGCCGTGCCTCCTCGACCATCAGCTGCTGCTGGTAGGCGTCCTTGTCCAGCGCCAGGCTCATGTCCAGGCTGTCGACCAGGCCGCGATTGTCGATGCTGGCCGCGACCGGCGCCGCATGCGGCTGGCGCTTGGGCAGCTCGGTCAGCTGCAGGGCCGCCTGCAGGCCCTCGAGCAGGATGCGCCCGATGGTGAGGCTGCGGTAGCGCTCGTCCTTGCCCTCGACCACGTACCAGGGCGCATAGTCGCGGCTGGTGCGACGCAGCACGCGCTCGCCGTGGCGCACCATCTTGTCGTAGGTCTTCGACTGCTGCCAGTCCAGCGGACTGATGCGCCAGCTGTGCAGCGGGTCGTTCTCCAGCGCCTTGAGCCGGGCCTTCATTTCCTTCTTCGACAGGTGCAGCCAGAACTTGAAGATCAGCGCTCCTTCGTCGCAGAGCATGCGCTCGAAGCGCACGGCGCTGCCGATGGCCTGGTCGAGCTGGGCATCGTCGATGCGCCCGTGCGTCCGGCCCTGCAGCATCTGGCTGTACCAGTTGCCGAAGAAGATGCCGGTGCGGCCCTTGGGCGGCAGGCGCCGCCAGTAGCGCCAGTAGGGCGGCCGCGCCAGCTCCTCGTCGCTCTGCTGGTCGAAGGTCTCGACCTGGATCAGCCGCGGGTCCATCCACTCGTTGAGCAGCTTGACCGTCTCGCCCTTGCCGGCGCCCTCGATGCCGTTGAGCAGGACGATCACCGGAAAGCGCGCCTGCTGGCTCAGCTCGAACTGCGCCTCGAGCAGCGCCTCGCGCAGCTCGGGCACCACGGCATCGTAGGTTTCCTTGTCGATCGTGTGGCCGATTTCGGCGGATTCGAACATGCGGACTCTCCATGACAGTAGGTGCAGCCTAGCCGATAGCCGGGGGAGCAATGCAAGCCTCCCCCGCGCGGGCATCGCCCGGCGGCCTGCTAGAATGGCGCTCCCTTCCTGCCACCTACTCTGCCACCTACCGCACCGATGACCGAGCAACCGCACGCCCAGCTGGACTGGGACGAACAGGGCCAGCCGCTGTCGCGCACCTTTGGCGACGTGTACTTCTCCCGCACCTCGGGCCTGGAGGAAAGCCGCTACGTCTTTCTCGCCCACAACCACCTGGCCGAGCGCTTCGCCGCCCTGCCGGAGGGCGGCCGCCTGGTGATCGGCGAGACCGGCTTCGGTACCGGGCTGAACTTTCTTTGCGCCTGGCAACTGTTCGAGCAGGCCGCTCCGCCCACGGCCCGCCTGCACTTCGTCAGCGTCGAGAAGTACCCGCTGAGCCGCGGCGACCTCGCGCGCGCCCTGGCCCTGTGGCCGGAGCTGGCGCCGTGGGCCGAGCCGTTGCTGGCGCAGTACGTGGCGGTGCACGAGGGCTTCCAGCGCTTCGTGTTCGCCGCTGGCCGGGTGGTCCTCACCCTGCTGGTCGGCGATGCGCTCGACTGCCTGGCGCAGCTGGATGGGCGCATCGACGCCTGGTTCCTCGACGGCTTCGCCCCGGCGAAGAACCCGCAGATGTGGACGCCCGAGCTGTTCGCCCAACTGGCCCGTCTCTCGGGCCCCGGCACGACCCTGGCCACCTTCGCCAGTGCCGGCTTCGTCCGCCGCGCGCTGCGCGAGGCCGGCTTCGCCGTGGCCCGGCTCAAGGGCTTCGAGCACAAGTGGGAGATGCTCGCCGGCCCCTTCCAGGGCGAGCCGGCGGACCGCGGCAAACCCTGGTTCGTCCGCCCGCCCCGTCCCCACGGCCCGCGCACCGCGCTGGTGATCGGCGGCGGCCTGGCCGGTTGCGCCACCGCCGCCAGCCTGGCCGAGCGCGGCTGGCAGGTGACCCTGCTCGAGCGCCACGCCGAGCTGGCCCGCGAGGCCTCGGGCAACCCGCAGGGCGTGCTCTATCTCAAGCTCTCGGCCCACGGCACCGCGCTGTCGAAGCTGGTGGTCAGCGGCTTCGGCTTCACCCGCCGCCAGCTCCAGCGCCTGCCGGTCGGCGCCGACTGGAGCGCCTGCGGCGTGCTGCAGCTGGCCTTCGACGCCAAGGAGGCCGAGCGCCAGGCGCGGCTGGCCGACGCCTTCCCCGCCGACCTGCTGCGCCCGGTGGACGCCGCCGAAGCCTCGCAACTGGCCGGCCTGCCCCTCGAGCACGGCGGCCTGTGGTTCGCCGAGGCCGGCTGGGCACACCCGCCGGCGCTGTGCCGGCGGCTGGCCGACCACCCGAACATCCGCGTGCTGGGCAGCCATGAGGCGCTTGAACTGCTGCACGTCGACGGCCAGTGGCAGGCCCGCCAGGACGGCCGCCTGCTGGCCGCCGCCAGCGTGGCGGTGCTATGCACCGCCAGCGAGGTGCGCCGCTTCGGCGCCGCCGAACACCTCAAGCTCAAGCGCATTCGCGGGCAGATCACCCGCCTGCCCGCCACCGTGGCCAGCCGCGCCCTGCAGACCGTGCTGTGCGCCGAGGGCTACGTTGCGCCAGTGCGCGGCGACGAGCACACCCTGGGCGCCAGCTTCAACTTCCAGCGCGACGATCTCGACCTGTCGAGCGAGGAGCATGCCGACAACCTCGGCATGCTGCGGCAGATCTCGCCGGCCCTGGGCGAGGCGCTGCACATCGACCGTCTCGATCCGGCGACCCTGGCCGGTCGCGTGGCGTTTCGCAGCACCACCTCGGACTACCTGCCGCTGATCGGCCCGCTGGTGGATGCCGCGGCGTTCAACGCCGCCTATGCCGCGCTCGGCAAGGACGCCACTCGGCGTATCGACACGCCGGCGCCCTGGCTCGAGGGGCTGTACGTCAACTGCGGGCATGGCTCGCGCGGCCTGATCACCGCCCCGCTGTCCGGCGAACTGCTGGCCGCCTGGCTGGACGACGAGCCGCTGCCCGTGCCGCGCGCCGTCGCCGAGGCCTGCCACCCCAGCCGCTTCCTGCTGCGCGAGCTGATCCGCGGGCGCTGACGCCAGGCCCGTCGACGCGCCTGTCCCCCTGCGCCTTGCCGGGGGATTGCGCCGCCCCGGCGGTCTGCCGATACTCCCAAGGGTATCCAGGAAAACCGCGACAGGAGTGCTCCCCATGCGTCTAGCCATTCTCGCCCTGCTCACCGGCCTCGGCAGCCATGCCGTCGCCGCCGACACCCAGCAACTGGCCGCCGAGGGCGCCGCGCTGATCCCGCCGTTCCAGCAGCAGCTGCTGGAAACCGTCAAGGCGGCCATGCAGGCGGGCGGGCCGGCCAAGGCGGTCGAGTCCTGCCAGTTGCTGGCGCCGCAGATCGCCGCCCAGCACAGCCAGGCGCCGTGGAAGATCGGCCGCACCGCCCTGAAGGTCCGCAATCCGGCCAATGCCCCGGATGCCTGGGAGCGCACGGTGCTGGAGCGGTTCGCCGCCCGCGCCGCGGCCGGCGAGCCGGTGGCGGGGCTGCAGCACGCGGAAGTCGTCAACGGCGAGTTCCGCCTGATGAAGGCCATCCCGACCGGCGAACCCTGCCTGGCCTGCCACGGCCAGCAGATCAAGCCGGAGCTGGCCGCGGTGATCGACCAGCGCTACCCGCAGGATCAGGCCCGCGGCTTTGCCCTGGGCGAACTGCGCGGCGCCTTCACCCTGCGCCGCGCGCTGGACGAGTGAGCATGGACACGCCGTCGCCTGCGGTCCATCAGGACGCCATGCTCAAGCGCCTGGCCCGCATCGAGGGCCAGGTCCGCGGCCTGCAGGCGATGATCCGCCGCGGCGAGGACTGCGAGGCCATTGCCCAGCAGTTCGCCGCCGCGCGCCGGGCGCTGGACCGGGCCTATCAGGAAATGCTCGCCTGCCTGATCGAGGAGGCGGTGCTCGACCCGCAGCAGGATGGCGCCGCCACCCTGGCACGGGTGCGCGCCCTGTTCACCAAGTACAGCTGAATTGCCGCGGCCCGGGATGGCCAGACGCCGGCACGGGCGCTAGGATCGCCCGCCGTCCTGTCGAGGTCTGCCATGCTGATCCCCCATACCCTGCTCGAACCCGAAACCCTGACCCGCCTGATCGAGGACTTCGTCACCCGCGACGGCACCGACAACGGCGACGAGACGCCGCTGGCCACCCGCGTCGCGCGGGTCCGCCAGGCCCTGGCGCGGGGCGAGGCGCTGATCGTGTTCGAGGCGGACAGCCAGCAGTGCCAACTGATGCCGCGCCGCGACGTCCCGCCCGAGTGGCTGGCCGACTGAAACCGCGGCCGCGTCAGCCGCGCAAGCCGCCCTCGTGCTCCCAGGCACAACGCATGCGCAGCACGCCCTCGCCCGGGTGGTGAAAGCCCTGCTCGCTTTCCCAGCGAAAGGTGTGGAAGCCCCGCAGCTCGGTATCCAGGTGCACCACCGCGCTGGACCAGTACAGGCGCCCGAGCAGGGCCTCGAACTGGCGTAGCCAGGAGCTCCACTCGTACTCCACCGCGCGATAGCTG
>DASQBU010000424.1:0-5159 GCA_035635035.1 Pseudomonas sp. | reverse complement strand
GAAAGCGCGAGGCGCCGTTCAGGCGGCCGAGGCGCGCTGGGCGCCCAGCACCATCTTGCGCGCGTGGGCCAGCGACTCGCGGGTCAGGTCGAGGCCGCCGAGCATGCGCGCGACCTCCTCGATGCGCTGGCTCTGGGCCAGCTGGGCGACGGCAGTGCGGGTCTCGGCGCTGTCGCGCTGCTTGTGCACGAACAGGTGCTGGTGGCCCTGGGCAGCGACCTGCGGCAGGTGGGTGACGGTGATCACCTGGCCGCGCTCGCCGAGACGGCGCAGCAGCTGGCCGACCACCTCGGCGGTGGGGCCGCCGATGCCGACGTCGACCTCGTCGAATACCAGGGTGGGGGTGCGCGAAGTCTGCGCGGTGATCACCTGGATCGCCAGGCTGATGCGCGACAGCTCGCCGCCCGAGGCTACTTTGGCCAGGCCGCGCAGCGGCTGGCCGGGGTTGGCGCTGACCTGGAATTCCACCTGCTCCTGGCCGTGGGGCTGCGGCTCCTCGCCAGCGACCGGCTGCAGGGTGATGGCGAAGCGCCCGCCGGGCATGCCCAGGCGCTGCATCTCCGTCTCCACCGCGGCGGCCAGGCGCGCGGCGGCGTCGCGGCGCTGCGCGCTGAGTTCGCTGGCCTTGTCGTGGTAGTGGCGCTCGTAGGCGGCCAGTTCCGCGGCGAGGCGTTCGAGGGCCGCGTCGTCGGCGTGCAGGCCGGCCAGTTCGTCGCGCAGGCGCTGCTGCAACTCGCCCAGCTCGGCCGGCGGCACGCGGTGCTTGCGCGCCAGGCCGTAGATGGCATCCAGGCGCTCCTCGATCTGCTGCTGGCGGCGCGGGTCGGCGTCGAAGTGGTCGACGAAGCGGTTGAGGCTGCTGACGGCTTCCTCGACCTGGATCTGTGCGCTGGCCAGCAGGCCGAGCGCTTCCTCCAGCGCGGCTGGCTGGCCGTGGCCGCCGGCCAGGCGCTGCTGGCTGCTGCGCAGAGCGGTCAGCACGTTGCCGCCGTCGCTCTCGCTGCACAGTTCGAGCACCTGGCGGCAGGCGCCGAGCAGGGCCTCGGCGTTGCTCAGGGTCTTGTGTTCCTGCTCCAGCGCGTCCAGTTCGTGCGTGCCGAGGGCGAGGTTGTCCAGTTCCTCCAGCTGGTAGCTGAGCAGCTGGCGGCGTGCCTGCTGCTCCTCGCTGCTGCCGGTCAGGCGCTGCAGTTCGCTGCGGGTCTGCCGCCAGCGCTGCGCGGCCAGCTGCACCTGGCGGGCCAGTTCGCCGGCGCCGGCGTAGGCGTCGAGCAGGCGGCGATGGGTGTCGGGCTTGAGCAGCGACTGGTGCTCGTGCTGGCTGTGGATGTCGATCAGCAGCTCGCCGAGGCTCTTCAGGTCGCCCAGCGGGCAGGGCGTGCCGTTGATGTAGGCGCGCGAGCGGCCCTCGGCGGTGATCACGCGGCGCAGGATGCACGGGCCGTCGCTATCGAGGTCGCGTTCGGCCAGCCAGTCGCGGGCCTCGGCGATGTCGCCGAGGTCGAAGCTGGCGAGGATGTCCGCCTTGTCGGCGCCGGGGCGCACCACGCCGTTGTCGGCGCGATCGCCGAGGGCGAGACCGAGGGCGTCGAGCATGATCGACTTGCCGGCGCCGGTTTCGCCGGTGATGACGCTCATGCCGCCGCGCAGTTCCAGATCGAGCTGCTCGACGATGGCGTAGTTGCGGATCGACAGGTGGACCAGCATGGCAGGGCTCCCGAGGAAGTTGTCTGGTTATTTATACAGTACCTTTTCCCGTCCTGCCAATGCCCCCTTGAAGCGCGCGCCGGCGTCCCCATATAGGCGGCTGAATCGTGGGCCGTGTTGCCCGACCGTTGCTTTCAAGGAGACATCCATGGCTGACGAAAACAAGCTTGATCCGCAGACCCCCGAGGCCGAGGTGCAGGGCGGCGCGGCCGCTGGCGACGATCTGGCGCAGCGCGTGCAGGAGCTCGAGGCGCAGCTGGCCGAGGCCCGCGACCAGTCGCTGCGCGCCGCCGCCGAGCTGCAGAACGTGCGCCGCCGTGCCGAGCAGGACGTGGAGAAGGCGCACAAGTTCGCCCTGGAGAAGTTCGCCTCCGACCTGCTGGTGGTGGTGGACAGCCTGGAGCGCGGCCTCGAGCTGTCGAACGCCGACGACGAGGCGCTGCGCCCGATGCGCGAAGGCATGGAGCTGACCCTCAAGGCTTTCCACGACACCCTCAAGCGCTACCAGGTCGAGCAGCTCGACCCGCACGGCGAGCCGTTCAATCCCGAGCACCACCAGGCCATGGCCATGGAAGCCAATCCCAACGTCGAGCCGGGCAGCGTGCTCAAGGTGTTCCAGAAGGGCTACCTGCTCAGCGGCCGCCTGCTGCGCCCGGCCATGGTGGTGGTCAGCAAGGCCGAGTGAAGCAAATTGCCGGGAATGCCCTTGAAGTCCGGCGGGGCATCCCCATCTGTAGTGCCAAGCATTGAATCATCCGGGCGGCCTGGCGAGGTCGCCGGAATCCAAGTTTCGGGAGAGTGAATATGGGCAAAATCATCGGTATCGACCTGGGGACCACCAACTCCTGCGTGTCCGTGCTGGAAAACGGCGTGGCCAAGGTCATCGAGAACGCCGAAGGCGGTCGTACCACCCCGTCGATCATCGCCTACGCCAACGACGGCGAGATCCTGGTCGGCCAGAGCGCCAAGCGCCAGGCGGTGACCAACCCGCAGAACACCCTGTACGCCGTCAAGCGCCTGATCGGCCGCCGCTTCGAAGAAGACGTGGTGCAGAAGGACATCAAGCTGGTGCCCTACAAGATCGCCAAGGCCGACAACGGTGACGCCTGGGTCGAGGTGAAGGGCCAGAAGATGGCTCCGCCGCAGATCAGCGCCGAAGTGCTGAAGAAGATGAAGAAGACCGCCGAAGACTACCTCGGCGAGCCGGTCACCGAAGCGGTGATCACCGTGCCGGCCTACTTCAACGACAGCCAGCGCCAGGCCACCAAGGACGCCGGCCGCATCGCCGGTCTGGACGTCAAGCGCATCATCAACGAGCCGACCGCCGCGGCGCTGGCCTACGGCATGGACAAGGCCAAGGGCGACCACACCATCATCGTCTACGACCTGGGCGGCGGCACCTTCGACGTGTCGGTGATCGAGATCGCCGAGGTCGACGGCGAGCACCAGTTCGAGGTGCTGGCCACCAACGGCGACACCTTCCTGGGTGGCGAGGACTTCGACATCCGCCTGATCGACTACCTCGTCGACGAGTTCAAGAAGGAAAGCGGCATCGACCTCAAGGGCGACCCGCTGGCCATGCAGCGCCTGAAGGAAGCTGCCGAGAAGGCCAAGATCGAGCTGTCTTCCAGCCAGCAGACCGACGTCAACCTGCCGTACATCACTGCCGACGCCACCGGGCCGAAGCACCTCAACGTGAAGATCTCCCGCGCCAAGCTGGAGGCGCTGGTCGAGGAGCTGGTCGCCCGCACCATCGAGCCGTGCCGCGTGGCCCTGAAGGACGCCGGCATCGACGCCGGCAAGATCGACGAGGTGATCCTGGTCGGCGGCCAGACCCGCATGCCGATGGTGCAGCAGAAGGTCGCCGAGTTCTTCGGCAAGGAGCCGCGCAAGGACGTCAACCCGGACGAGGCCGTGGCCATGGGCGCCGCCATCCAGGGCGCCGTGCTGGCCGGCGACGTCAAGGACGTGCTGCTGCTCGACGTCTCCCCGCTGACCCTGGGCATCGAGACCCTCGGCGGCGTGATGACCGCGCTGATCGAGAAGAACACCACCATCCCGACCAAGAAGTCGCAGGTGTTCTCCACCGCCGACGACAACCAGAACGCGGTGACCATCCACGTGCTGCAGGGCGAGCGCAAGCAGGCCGCGCAGAACAAGTCGCTGGGTCGCTTCGACCTGGCCGACATCCCGCCGGCGCCGCGCGGCGTGCCGCAGATCGAGGTCACCTTCGACATCGACGCCAACGGCATCCTGCACGTGTCCGCCAAGGACAAGGCCACCGGCAAGCAGCAGTCCATCGTGATCAAGGCCAACTCCGGCCTGTCCGAGGAAGAGATCCAGCAGATGGTCCGCGACGCCGAGGCCAACGCCGAGGAAGACCGCAAGTTCGAGGAGCTGGCCGCCGCGCGCAACCAGGGCGACCAGCTGGTGCACGGCAGCCGCAAGATGGTCACCGAGGCCGGCGACAAGGCCACTGCCGAGGAGAAGGCCGCCATCGAGACCGCCGTGGCCGAACTGGAAGCCGCGGTGAAGGGCGACGACAAGGAGGCCATCGAGGCCAAGATCAATGCCCTGTCCCAGGTGACCGCCCCGCTGGCGCAGAAGATGTACGCCGAGCAGGCCCAGGACGCCACCCAGCAGGGCGGCGCCAAGCAGGACAAGGCGCCGGGCGACGACGTCGTCGACGCCGAGTTCGAAGAGGTCAAGGACAACAAGTAAGCGTCACGCTTGCTCCCGTCCCCAGCTGCCGCGGCCCGTCTGCGGCAGGTCTGAACTGCCGCGCGGGAGCTTGCTCCCGCGTTGGCGTGTCTGGGGCAGACATATCCGGAGTGCATGACAGCAATGGCAAAACGTGACTATTACGAGGTGCTCGGGGTCGAGCGCGGCGCCAGCGAGGCGGAGCTGAAGAAGGCTTATCGTCGCCTGGCCATGAAGTACCATCCGGACCGCAATCCCGACGACAAGGCCGCCGAGGAGAAGTTCAAGGAGGCCAACGAGGCCTACGAGGTGCTCTCCGACGCCAGCAAGCGCGCGGCCTACGACCAGTACGGCCACGCCGGGGTCGACCCGAGCATGGGCGGCGGCGCCGGCTTCGGTGCCGGCGGCGCCAACTTCTCCGACATCTTCGGCGACGTGTTCAGCGACTTCTTCGGTGGCGGCCGCGGCGGTTCGCGTGGCGGCCCGCAGCGCGGCGCCGACCTGCGCTACACCCTCGAGCTGGATCTGGAAGAGGCGGTGCGCGGCACCACCGTGACCATTCGCGTGCCGACCCTGGTGGCGTGCAAGACCTGCGACGGCAGCGGCGCCAAGAAGGGCAGCGCGCCGGTCACCTGCACCACCTGCGGCGGTATCGGTCAGGTGCGCATGCAGCAGGGCTTCTTCTCGGTGCAGCAGACCTGCCCGCGCTGCCACGGCAGCGGCAAGATGATTTCCGATCCGTGCGGCAGCTGCCA
>DASQBU010000423.1:0-3033 GCA_035635035.1 Pseudomonas sp. | reverse complement strand
ACCCTCAACCGCCCCGCCGGCCTGAACGCCCTCAACCTGGAGATGGTGCGCCTGCTGCAGCACCAGCTGCAGGCCTGGGCCGACGATCCGCAGATCCTCGCCGTGGTACTGCGCGGGGCCGGCGAGAAGGCCTTCTGCGCCGGCGGCGACATCCGCGCGATGTACGACAGCTACCAGAGCGGCGACGGCCTCTGGGAGCGCTTCTTCGAGGAGGAATACGCCCTCGACCAGTACATCCACGCCTACCGCAAGCCGATCCTCGCCCTGATGGACGGTTTCGTCCTCGGCGGCGGCATGGGCCTGATACAGGGCGCCGCGCTGCGGGTGGTCACCGAGCGGGCCAGGATGGGCATGCCGGAAACCGCCATCGGCTACTTCCCCGACGTCGGCGCCAGCTACTTCCTCTCGCGCCTGCCGGGCGAACTGGGCACCTACCTGGGCGTCACCGGCGTGCAGATCCGCGCCGCCGACGCCCTGCATGCCGGCCTGGCCGACTGGTGCCTGCCCAGCGAGCAGCTCGCCGAGCTGGACCGCTGCCTCGACAACATGCAGTGGACGGTGCACCCGCAGGAAGCCCTGCGCACCCTGCTCGCCACCCTCGCCTCGCGCAAGCTGCCGGGCGCCGAGCTCAAGGCCCTGCAGCCGGCCATCGAGGAACACTTCGCCCAGGCGGACATCCCGGCGATCCGCGCCTCGCTGCAAGGCGAGACGCGCCCGGAGTTCCAGCACTGGGCCGAGGAAACCCTCAAGCTGCTGGACAGCCGTTCGCCGCTGGCGCTGTGCGTCACCCGCGAACTGCTGCGCCGTGGCCGCCAACTGTCCCTGGCGGAATGCTTCGCCCTCGAACTGGAGCTGGACCGCCGGTGGTTCCCCCGCGGCGACATCATCGAGGGCGTGCGCGCGCTGATCGTCGACAAGGACAAGACGCCGCGCTGGAATCCGCCCCACCTCGACGCGGTCAGCGCCGAGCAGGTCGCCAGCTTCTTCGACTGCAGCCAGCCTGCCGGCAAGGCCCGCCAGACCGCCTGACCAATCAGCACAGAACAAGAGAGAGAACGCTGATGAACGACCTCGAACTGACCGAAGAGCAACGCATGATCCGCGACCTGGCCCGCGACTTCGCCCGCGGCGAGATCGCCCCGCGCGCCCAGGCCTGGGAAAAGGCCGGCTGGATCGACAATGCCGTGGTCGCGCAGATGGGCGAACTGGGCCTGCTCGGCATGGTGGTACCGGAAGAATGGGGCGGCAGCTACGTCGACTACGTGGCCTACGCCCTGGCGGTGGAGGAAGTCTCCGCCGGCGACGGCGCCACCGGCGCGCTGATGAGCATCCACAACTCGGTGGGCTGCGGCCCGCTGCTGCAATACGGCAGCCCGGTGCAGAAGGATGCCTGGCTGCGCCGGCTGGCCAGCGGCCAGGCCATCGGCTGCTTCTGCCTGACCGAGCCACAGGCCGGCTCCGAGGCGCACAACCTGCGCACCCGCGCCGAACTGCAGGGCGACCAGTGGGTGCTCAACGGCGCCAAGCAGTTCGTCAGCAACGGCAAGCGCGCCAGCCTGGCCATCGTCTTCGCCGTCACCGATCCCGAGCTGGGCAAGAAGGGCCTGTCCGCCTTCCTGGTCCCCACCGACACCCCCGGCTTCACCGTCGAGCGCAGCGAGCACAAGATGGGCCTGCGCGCCTCCGACACCTGCGCGGTGACCCTGGAGAACTGCCGCATCCCGGCAGCCAACCTGCTCGGCGAGCGCGGCAAGGGCCTGGCCATCGCCCTCGGCAACCTCGAGGGCGGGCGCATCGGCATCGGCGCCCAGGCCCTCGGCATCGCCCGCGCCGCCTTCGAAGCCGCCCTGACCTACGCCCGCGACCGCGTACAGTTCGGTAAGCCGATCATCGAGCACCAGAGCGTGGCCAATATGCTGGCCGACATGCACACCCGCCTGAACGCCGCCCGCCTGCTGATCCTGCACGCCGCCCGCCTGAAGAGCGCCGGCCTGCCCTGCCTGTCCGAAGCCGCCCAGGCCAAGCTGTTCGCCTCGGAAATGGCCGAGCAGGTCTGCTCCAGCGCCGTGCAGATCCACGGCGGCTACGGCTACCTGGAGGACTACCCGGTGGAGCGCTACTACCGCGATGCGCGGATCACCCAGATCTACGAGGGGACCAGCGAGATTCAGCGGATGTTGATTGCAAGGGAGCTGGGGAATTACGCGCTGTAGGTATGAACCGCGGTTTCCTGAGGAAAACCGGGGTGGCTATGGCCACCCCGGTTGTTTTTTGTCTGTACGGCGCGTTAACCTCGGGCACACGACATACCGCAGGCATAGGGACTTGCCGTCATGGTGCATAACCACCTTTCAGCCCCACCCCCAGCTCAAAAGCCGCACTCCAGAGCTGTGGCAGACGCGCCCCCCTGGAATGTTATCCCCCATCCCCGTCCGGGGAGTTATACACCACATGACGTCTATTTATAGTTAACCAACGATATACGACATTTTGCGTAGGGAAACGTAAATGATGTGGAATCAGCCACAGCGTAAATCGAAAATCACTGCCATACCCAACCAGGGTCTGCGGTGGAGCATAACGAAGTTAATGCGCACACCGCAGACCCTGGTTGGGGTTGAGGTCAATTTTAGATTTTCGCCGGCGCCTGAGCATCCATCCCATTTACAGTCCGCTGCGCGGACCGGTGCAATATCGTCGGCTAACTACTCGCTAGAGCACACACCCACGCTGCGCGCGGGCGGTGCTCACCTCGAACGTTATTCGCCATGAGACTCATACTGCTTACTCTTTCATTGCTGTATTCACTAGCTACTGGAGCGCAGACCTTGCCTATGCCGAAAGCTGAGTGCGAAATCCTTATGAACGCAGCTCTCCCTTTTGCAGAGAAGATGCTCAAGCAACATGGCGAGTTTTTCCCTTATGGCGCCGCACTCAGGGAAAACGGCGAAATTGCTAATGTCGCTGGCTACGATGGCAGAGAGCAGCCCCCTTCAAACGATGTTATCAGCCTGCTGAAAAAGGGTTTCGTCC
>DASQBU010000422.1:0-1960 GCA_035635035.1 Pseudomonas sp. | reverse complement strand
CAACGGCGAGCGCCGGCGCCTGTTCGTGCATCGCAAGGGCGCCACCCGCGCCTTCGGCCCCGGCCACCACCAGCTGCCGGCCGAGTACCGCGCGGTCGGCCAGCCGGTGCTGATCGGCGGCAGCATGGGCACCGCGTCCTGGGTGCTGGCCGGCGCCGGCGGCAGCCAGCACCCCGCCTTCGCCTCGGCCTGCCACGGCGCCGGGCGGGCGATGAGCCGCCACGAGGCGCTGCGCCGCTGGCAGGGTCGCGGGGTGATCGACGAACTGGCCCGGCGCGGCATCCTGATCCGCAGCCCGAGCCTGCGCGGCGTCGCCGAGGAGGCGCCGCTGGCCTACAAGGATGTCGGCGCAGTGGTCGAGGCCGCCGAGCGCGCCGGCCTGGCGCGGCGGGTGGCGCGGCTGCGGCCGCTGGTCTGCGTCAAGGGCTGAGCGGGCGCGCCCGGCCGCCTGCGCTTGGCGGAAAGGCGACGTAAAAACCCGCCGCCGCGCCGCCGCACGCATAAAGACGACATCGCGCAAGTTGCTGGCAGAAAAGCGTTTTTACGCGGTTTTTATATAAAAATCGCGTGGCATGGCCGTTGCAATTCTCCTCCTGACCCATCAATCCATCCGGTCCGGAGAATCCACCATGGCCTACAAGATCGTCGCCTCCCAATGCACCGCCTGCGCCGCCTGCGAATCCGACTGCCCGAACGACGCCATCTACGAGAAGGGCGGCGTGTTCGCCATCCATGCGGACAAGTGCAGCGAGTGCATCGGCCACCACGACGACGCCCAGTGCGTCGCCTCCTGCCCCGCCGACTGCATCGTCATCGACAAGAGCGTGCCCCGCTACCAGGCCGTTTGAGCCCCCACCTTCACGGAGCGCCCGACATGCATAGCGTCGTCTGCATCAAGCAGGTCCCGGACTCGGCCCAGATCCGCGTGCACCCGGTGACCAACACCATCATGCGTCAGGGGGTGCCGGCCATCGTCAACCCCTACGACCTGTTCGCCCTGGAAGAAGCCCTGCGCCTGAAGGACCGCTTCGGCGGCACCGTCACCGTGGTCAGCATGGGGCCGCCGATGGCCGAGGCGGCGCTGCGCAAGTGCCTGTCGTTCGGCGCGGACGACGCCATCCTGGTCTCCGACCGCGCCTTCGCCGGTTCCGACACCCTGGCCACCTCCTACGCGCTCAGCGCCACCATCCGCAAGATCATGGACAACATGCCGGTGGACCTGATCTTCACCGGCAAGCAGACCATCGACGGCGACACCGCCCAGGTCGGCCCGGGCATCGCCAAGCGCCTCGACTTCCAGCTGCTCACCTACGTGTCGAAGATCGTCGACCTGGACCGCGACAAGCGCGAGATCCTCGTCGAGCGCCGCGCCGAAGGCGGCGTGCAGCTGCTGCGCACCGCCACCCCCTGCCTGATCACCATGCTCGAGGGCACCAACGAGATGCGCTTCGGCGACCTCGACGACCTGTTCCGCGCCGCCCGCTACGACCTCAAGGTCTGGGACCGCGCGGCCGCCGGCATCGACGCGGTGGAGATGATCGGCCTCAAGGGCAGCCCGACGGTGGTGAGCAAGGTGTTCGCGCCCAAGCCGCGCAGCCAGCGCGCCGAGATCGTCGACACCCAGGACCACGACCCGAAGAACCTGGCCGCGACCCTGCTGGCCAAGGTGTTCACCCAGCATCCCAAGCTGGAACAGGAAATCGCCAAGCGGGCGAGCTGAAGCGGAGAGCGCAAGATGAGCGAACAAGCGAAGAAGCCGGCGAAGAAGAAGGTCGAACTGGACCCGCGCTTCGCCGCCTACCGGCACGTCTGGGTGGTGGTCGAGAGCGAGCGCGGTGAAGTGCATTCGGTGTCCTGGGAGCTGCTCGGTGAGGGCCGCAAGCTGGCCGACACCCTGGGCGCACAGCTGTGCGGCGTGGTGATCTGCGGCCCCGGCGAGCGCGGCGCGGGCATCTGCCGC
>DASQBU010000421.1:0-6036 GCA_035635035.1 Pseudomonas sp. | reverse complement strand
TCGCTTTCCCAGCGAAAGGTGTGGAAGCCCCGCAGCTCGGTATCCAGGTGCACCACCGCGCTGGACCAGTACAGGCGCCCGAGCAGGGCCTCGAACTGGCGTAGCCAGGAGCTCCACTCGTACTCCACCGCGCGATAGCTGGCGCCGAAATGGATCACCTGGGTCTGGTACAGGCCATCGCCTTCGAAACGGCAGAAGGAGAACATCTGCCGACTGAGCAGCGACAGCGCGCCGAGCTCCGGCAGCTCGTCGAGCATCTGCCGGTTATGCGAACGCTGCTGGCGCCGGGCGCGCGGATCGCCATCCGGACAGTCACGGATGCACCCATAAACGATGGATTCGGGGTCCACGCGGACACTCCTGAAGGGACAGGCCCGCCTTCTATCACAGCGGCCGGCAACAGAAAAGGAACTGCACATCCGTTTGCAACAATCCCGCAACGAAAAGGGGCAGCCCGAAGGCTGCCCCTTTTGTTCGGTCGAACGACCCTGGTGGCTTAGTGCGCTACGGCACCGGTGGCACCCAGGCCGGTCTGCGAACGCACGAACTGCGGGAAGAAGCGCTCGCGCTCTTCGGCAGCCGACTTCGACTTGTCGGTGATCGAGAAGAACCAGATACCGACGAAGGCGACGATGACCGAGAACAGCGCCGGGTACTCGTAGGGGAAGATCGCCTTGGCGTTGCCCAGGACGGTGACCCATACGGTCGGGCTGAGGATGGTCAGGACCAGCGCGGTCAGCAGGCCGAGGGCACCGCCGAGCAGCGCACCGCGGGTGCTCAGGCCTTTCCAGTACATGGAGAGGAACAGGACCGGGAAGTTGCAGCTGGCGGCGATGGAGAAGGCCAGACCCACCATGAAGGCGATGTTCTGCTTCTCGAAGGCGATGCCGAGCAGGATCGCGACCACACCGAGGGTGACGGTGGTGATCTTGGTCACGCGCATCTCGTCTTCTTCCTTGGCCTTGCCCTTCTTGATCACGCAGGCGTACAGGTCGTGGGACACGGCCGAAGCGCCAGCGAGGGTCAGACCGGCAACCACGGCCAGGATGGTGGCGAAGGCCACGGCCGACATGAAGCCGAGGAACAGGTTGCCGCCGACGGCCTTGGCCAGGTGGATGGCCACCATGTTGTTGCCGCCGATGATGGCGCCCGCAGCGTCCTTGAACTCCGGATTGGTGCTGACCAGCAGGATGGCACCGAAACCGATGGTGAAGGTCAGGATGTAGAAGTAGCCGATGAAGCCGGTCGCGTAGAACACGCTCTTGCGGGCTTCCTTGGCGTCACTCACGGTGAAGAAGCGCATCAGGATGTGCGGCAGGCCAGCGGTACCGAACATCAGCGCCAGACCCAGGGAGATCGCGGAAACCGGATCCTTCACCAGGCCGCCCGGGCTCATGATGGCCACGCCCTTGGTGTGGACCTTGACGGCCTCGGAGAACAGGGTGCCGAAGTCGAAGTTGACGTGCTTCATCACCATCAGGGCCATGAAGCTGGCGCCGGAGAGCAGCAGGATCGCCTTGATGATCTGCACCCAGGTGGTGGCCAGCATGCCGCCGAACAGCACGTACATGACCATCAGCACGCCGACCAGGATCACCGCGACATAGTAGTCGAGACCGAACAGCAGCTGGATCAGCTTGCCGGCACCGACCATCTGGGCGATCAGGTAGAAGGCGACCACGACCAGCGAGCCGAATGCCGAGAGCACGCGGATCTGGGTCTGGCCGAGACGGTAGGACGCCACGTCGGAGAAGCTGAACTTGCCGAGGTTGCGCAGGCGCTCCGCCATCATGAACAGGATCAGCGGCCAGCCGACCAGGAAGCCGATGGAGTAGATCAGGCCATCGTAGCCGTTGGCATACACCAGGGCGGAAATACCCAGGAAGGACGCCGCGGACATGTAGTCACCGGCGATCGCCATGCCGTTCTGGAAGCCGGTGATGCTGCCGCCGGCGGTGTAGTAGTCAGCCGTGGAGGTGTTGCGCTTGGCCGCCCACTTGGTGATGCCCATGGTCAGGATGATGAAGACCACGAACATCGCGATGGCGGTGTAGTTGGTCGCCTGCTTCTGGACTTCGCCGGTGAGGGCTTCGCCCGCCAGCAACATCGGGGAGGCCGCCAGCAAGGCTGCGGCAGTCAGGAAACGAGTAATCATTATTTTTGGGCCTCGTTGAGGATTTCCTGGTTGATACGGTCGAATTCGCCGTTGGCACGCTGGACGTAGATCCCGGTCAGGATGACGGCCAGGACGATCACGCCGATGCCCAGCGGGATACCCCAGGTGGTCACGGTATCCGGGCCGAGCGGGATGCCGAGCACCTTCGGGTCGAAAGCAATCAGGAGGATGAAGGCGAAGTAGGCGGCCAGCATGATGGCCGACAGCATCCAGGCGAACCGGCCGCGTTTGGCGACCAACTCCTGGAAGCGTGGGTTGGCATAGATCTGCCGATACACGTTGTCATTGTTCATTATTAGAGTCTCCACGTTTTTTATAGAGCCCTTTATGGATAAGAGCCTGTGGCTACTTTCAAGGGGCCAGCCGGGGAACACCAGACGACTTTAGTCGTGCCCTGCAATCCCCATCCTTGACGGCTCTCGCCACACCGCCAAGCCCTCGTTGCAGCCATGTCCTCAACCATATAGGCCGATACTATCCACGCCATTGACGATGGCGATTTTCTCCCCCGCCAGCGACAGACCAGAATTGCCTCCAGGAGAAACTTCTTAATCTGCGCGCGGCCGGAGGTGCAGCATGCTCAAGACCCTGACCTTCACCCTGATGCACTTCTGCATCGCCTTCGGCGTGGCCTACGCGCTGACCGGCAGCCTGGCGGTCGGCGGGCTGCTGGCCACCGTCGAGCCCCTGTGCAACTCGGTGGGCTTTTTCCTCCACGACAAGCTGTGGCAACGCCTGCAGGATCAGGATCGTAAAGCGGCGCGCCCCCGGACGCCCTGGCGGCATCGGCACGCCTGAGGCGGGCCACGGACGAAAGTCGCCCATTTTCATGACAGAATGTGCACGCCTCTGGCGCACATTCCGCCCGCTCTTTAATATCCGCGGCCTCGACTTTCAACCTGCGCCGCCATGACTGTTCAGCCACGCTCCGTTTTACTCTACTGCTCCGCCCTGTTATTCACCCTGCTCGCCCTTGTCGGCCTGTGGTACGGACTCGGCCGGGAACATCCGCTGCCCGACCCGCTGATGAGCAACGGCAAACTGCAGTGCGCCTCCTATAGTCCGTTCGATCACGACCAGTCGCCATTCAACAAGCCGCTGATCATCCACCGGGAGCGGGTCGAGGCCGACGTCGCGCTGCTCGCCCAGCGCTTCCACTGCCTGCGTACCTACTCGGTGAGGAACCTCGAGTACCTGCCGGAGATCGCCCGCCGCCACGGCATCAAGCTGATGATCGGCGCCTGGGTCAGCCGCGCCCCCAAGGCCACGCGCCGGGAAATCGAGCGCGTGGTGAAGATGGCCAACGAGAACCCGGACGTGGTCAGCGCGGTGATCGTCGGCAACGAGGCCCTGTTGCGCCAGGAAATCACCGCCAAGCGTCTGAGCGCGCTGATCCAGGAAGTGAAATCGCGGGTCACCCAGCCGGTGACCTATGCCGATGTCTGGGAATTCTGGCTGCGCCACCCCGAAGTGGCCCCGGCCGTCGACTTCATCACCATCCACCTGCTGCCGTACTGGGAGGACGATCCGACCGGTATCGACGGCGCCCTGGCCCAGGTCAAGCGGGTCCACGAGAAGTTCGAGAAACTGTACGCGCCCAAGCCGATCTTCGTCGGCGAGACCGGCTGGCCGAGCGAGGGCCGTCAGCGCGAGGACGCCCTGCCCAGCCGCCTCAACGAGGCGCGCTTCATCCGTGGCGTCATCGACATGGCCGAACAGAGCGGCTGGCACTACAACCTGATCGAAGCGTTCGACCAGCCCTGGAAGCGCATCAGCGAGGGCACGGTCGGCGGCTACTGGGGGCTGTTCGACGCCCACCGCCACGACAAGGGCGTGCTCGCCGGGCCGGTGTCCAATCTGCCGGAGTGGCGCACCTGGCTGGGCCTGAGCGCCGCCCTGCTGGCCGCCGGCCTGCTGCTCGGCGGGCTGCCGCGCGGGCGCCGCGCCGCCTGGGGCTTGCCGCTGTTCGCCGGCGTCGCCGCCGGCAGCATGGCCCTGTGGAGCCAGCAGATGACCCTCGACAGCCGCCATGCCGGCGAATGGCTGTGGAACGGCGCCCTGCTGACCCTCAACCTGCTGCTGGCCGCCCGCGGCCTGCTGCAGCTCAATCCGCCGGCCAGCGGCCTGCGCGCGCGCCTGGGCGCCTGGCTGGAGAGCCGTTCCGCCTGGTGGCTGCTGGCGACCGCGCTGGCCGGCGCCTGGCTGATGACCGCCCTAGTGTTCGACCCGCGCTATCGCAGCTTCCCCACCTTCGCCCTGCTGCTGCCGGCGCTGACCTTCCTGTGCTGGCCGGTGCGCGGCCCGCGCGTCGAGCTCAGCCTGCTGACCTTCATGATCGCCCTCGGCCTGCCGGCGATGCTCTGGCAGGAAACCCTGGCCAACGCCCAGGCACTGGGCTGGGGCGCGGTCGGCCTGCTGCTGGTGATCGCCCTGCGCCGCTGCCGCCGTCTATCGCCCGCCATCCCTGCGCAGTAACCGCGCTCCCGAACAGCAGGCCCGCGCAGCCGGGCCCGCTGTTCGATCCGGTCAGCCTCCGGCGCCCGCGCATCGCGCGCTTGCCTGACGGTCAACGCCGCCCATAAGCTTCCCGGGCGGCCCTGCCATCAGGACCGACAGCCACTCCGCCTGCGCCGCCAAAGGACTGCCCATGACTGCCGCCCCCCAGCCAGCCCTGCTGCCGGTCCTGCTCGCCGGCGCGCTGACCCTTCTGGTCGTGCACACCCTGGGCCGCTTCATCTACACGCCGCTGCTGCCCTGGCTGGTGGAAGACGGCCTGCTGACCCTGCGCCAGGGCTCGGAGATCGCCAGCTGGAACTATCTCGGCTACCTGCTCGGCGCCCTGCTGGCCATCCGCTGGCACCGCCTGGCGCAGATCCGCCGCTGCCTGCCCTGGGGCCTGTCGCTGCACGTGCTGACCACCCTGCTGCAGACCCAGGCCAGCGATCCGGAGGCACTGGCCGTGCTGCGCCTGCTCAACGGCCTCAGCAACGGCCTGGTGTTCGTGCAGACCCCGGCGCTGATCCTCGAGTGGCTGGCCCGGCACAACCGCGCCAGCGCCAGCGGCCTGGTCTACCTCGGCGTCGGCGCCGGCCTGCTGCTCTCCAGTACCCTGGTCAGCGCCAGCGCCGGCTGGCTGCACGGTGCCGCCCGCTGGTGGCCGGCCGCCCTGCTCAGCCTGCCGCTGGCCTGGTGGGGCTGGCGCCGGCTGGCGCAACTGGATACCCCGGAGCACACTGCCCCCAGCGGAGCAGCCGCTCCCTCCGGACGCTTGCTGGACCGCGACAGCTTTCCGCTGTTCCTCGCCTATGCCGGCGCCGGGATGGGCTACATCCTGCCGATGACCTTCCTGCCGATGCTCGCCCGCCTGCAGGTCGCCCCCGACAGCTTCCTGGTCGGCGGCAGCTGGCTGGTGGTGGCGCTGGCCACCCTGCTGGCGCCCTGGCTGTGGAACCGCCTGGGCGGGCAGCTCGGCGACAAGCGCGCCCTGCAGATCAACTATCTGGTGCAACTGGCCGGCGTGCTGGCCGCCCTGCTGCTGCCGGGGGCCAGCGGCATCCTGCTCTGCGCCCTGCTGGTCGGCAGCACCTTCCTCGGCACCGTGCTGCTCACCCAGCGCCTCGGCCGCAGCCTGCAACCACACCAGGGACCGCGGCTCTCCGCCGCGCTGATCGCCCTGTACAGCGTCGCCCAACTGGCCGCGCCCTGGCTCACCAGCCAGTGGCTGGGCCAGGGCGGCAGCCTGCACAGCGCCTTCTGGCTGGGCGCCGGCGCCCTGCTGTGGGGATTCGGGTGGATGTTTGCCGTGCCGGCGCCCCGCAGGGCATAGCGCGGCAGGCCGACAGGCAGCGGGTCCGTCTCCG
>DASQBU010000420.1:0-10548 GCA_035635035.1 Pseudomonas sp. | reverse complement strand
CTGAAGAGCGACGGCCTGCCGGTGGAGATCGGCGGCACCGAGAAGATGTCCAAGTCGAAGAACAACGGCGTCGACCCGCAGACCATGATCGAGCAGTACGGCGCCGACACCTGCCGCCTGTTCATGATGTTCGCCGCGCCGCCGGAAATGAGCCTGGAATGGTCCGACTCCGGCGTCGAGGGCGCCAGCCGCTTCCTGCGCCGTGTCTGGCGCCTGGCCCATGCCCACGTCGCCGCCGGCCTGCCGGGCGCGCTGGACAAGGCCGCGCTGGACGACGCGCAGAAGGACATCCGCCGCGCCATCCACCTGGCCATCAAGCAGGCCAGCCAGGACGTCGGCCAGCACCACAAGTTCAACACCGCCATCGCCCAGGTGATGACCCTGATGAACGTGCTGGAGAAGGCACCGAGCGAGAGCGCCCAGGACCGCGCCCTGCTGCAGGAAGGCCTGGAGGCCGTCACCCTGCTGCTGGCGCCGATCACCCCGCACATCAGCCATGCCCTGTGGCAGGCCCTCGGCCACGGCGAGGCGGTGATCGACGCCGCCTGGCCGGCGGTCGACGAGTCCGCCCTGGTGCAGGACACCCTGACCCTGGTGGTGCAGGTCAACGGCAAGCTGCGCGGCAACATCGCCGTGCCGGCCAGCGCCAGCCGCGAGGAAGTCGAGGCCGCCGCGCGCGGCAACGAGAACGTGCTGCGCTTCACCGAGGGCCAGACCATCCGCAAGGTGATCGTGGTCCCCGGCAAGCTGGTCAACATCGTCGCCAACTGACCGACGCCATCCAATCTGCCACCCGCCCCGCGCGGGTGGCGTTTCACACGAGGGAAGCCTGATGAAACGTAGCCTGACCGGCCTGCTGCTGGTGATGCTGACCACCCTGCTCGCGGCCTGCGGCTTTCAGCTGCGCGGCGTCGGCGGCAGCGAGTTCGCCCTGAAGGAGCTGGACCTGAGCGCACGCGACGCCTACGGCGAGACGGTCAAGGATGTGCGCAGCATGCTGAAAACCCGCGGCGTGCGCGTGCATGCCGGTGCGCCCTACCAGCTGGTGCTGGCCAAGGAAACCAACACCCAGCGCGCCGCCAGCTACACCGGCGCGGCCCGCGGTGCGGAATATCAGCTGACCGGCACCTTGGAGTACGAGATCCGCGACAACGCCAACCTGCTGCTCAGCAACGACCGCCTGGAAGTGCAGAAGTACTACGTGGTCGACTCCAACAACCTGGCCGGTTCCAGCCAGGAGGCCGACCGCCTGCGCGTGGAAATGCGCCGCGACCTGGTGCAGCAACTGGGCCTGCGCCTGCAACTGCTGAACACCGCCCACCTGGCCGAACTGCAGGAGAAGGCCAAGGCCCGCGCCGAAGCCGAAGCCAAGGCCGCAGCGGCGCCCAAGGCCTCGCCGCTGCCGGTCATTCCGCTGTTCCAGCGCTGAGCCACACCACGGGGCCTGCGGGCCCCGTTTTTCGCTCCCGCTCCCGAGCCCCGCGATGAAACTCACCCCCGCGCAACTGACCAAGCACCTGCAGGGCCCGCTCGCCCCGGTCTACGCGGTCAGCGGCGACGATCCGCTGCTGTGCCAGGAAGCCTGCGACGCCATCCGCGCCGCCTGCCGCGCCCGCGAGTTCAGCGAGCGTCAGGTGTTCCACGTCGACGCCAGCTTCGACTGGAACCTGCTGCGCGAGGCCGGCGCCAGCCTGTCGCTGTTCGCCGACAAGCGCCTGCTGGAGCTGCGCATGCCCGGCGGCAAGCCGGGCGACGAGGGCATCGGCGTGCTGCTCGACTACCTGGCCCGCCCGGCCGAAGACACCGTGCTGCTGCTCAGCCTGCCGCGCCTCGACGGCAAGACGCAGAAGGCCAAGTGGGCCAAGGCGCTGATCGACGGCGAGGTCTGCCAGTTCGTGCCGATCTGGCCGGTGGACGCCGCCCAGCTGCCGCAGTGGCTGCGCCAGCGCCTCGCCCAGGTCGGCCTGGCCGCCAGCGCCGAGGCCATCGACCTGCTGGTGGCGCGCATCGAGGGCAACCTGCTGGCCGCGGTGCAGGAAATCGAGAAGCTGCGCCTGCTGGTCGACGGCAACCAGCTGGATGCGGCCACTGTGCAGGCCAGCGTCGCCGACAGCGCGCGCTTCGACCTGTTCGGCCTGCTCGACGCCGCCCTCGCCGGCGAAGCCGCCCACGCCCTGCGCATGCTCGAAGGCCTGCACGGCGAAGGCGTGGAGGCGCCGGTGATCCTCTGGGGCCTGGCCCGCGAGCTGCGCCTGCTCGCCGGCCTGGCCCAGCAGCACGGCCAGGGCATCCCGCTGGAGCGGCTGATCGCCCAGGCCAAGCCACCGATCTTCGGCAAGCGCCAGGCGCTGGTCGGCCGCGCCGTGCAGCGCCTCCCGGCCAGCCGCTGGAACCAGCTGCTGGGCGATGCCCAGCGCATCGACGCGCAGATCAAGGGCCAGGCGCCCGGCGATGCGTGGAACGGTCTGGCGCAGCTGGTCCTGCAGATCGCCGGCGTGCGCCTCGCCCTGCCGAGCGAGTAGCCCCGCAGTCGCTCACTTTTCGCCCAACAGCGCTGGACATTTTTTGCACAGCAGCCGATGATGCGCGCGCCCGCAAGCTGCGGGCCTGCACGAGGAAAGCTCATGGCCAAGCCACGCAAACCCGGCCCGAACAAGGCCAAATCCCTGGTCGCCCAGCCGCTGTTCCGCTGTCGCCAGGAAACGCCCGCCAAGGGCAAGGGCAGCTACCGCCGCGAAGCCTTCCGGTTCACCGACCGGGAGGCTTCTTCCTTTGTGGGCCCGGCAAAAGCCGCCGCCTGAGCCGCAGACCTCCCCCCTTTCCCGATCCGCTGCACCTTACTGCAGCCACGGCGGCGGCGGCTCCTCGCGCTGCGCCGGCGCCTCTTCCGCGGCCAAGGCCGCCTGACGGCGCGCCTCGTCGGCCAGCGCCGCATTGATCTCGCGCATCACCGCATCGACGTCGGCCGTCTCCTCCGGCTCGACGAACTCGCCGGTCAGCTCGCTCTCCGCGGTCAGCTTGCCCGCCTCGTACAGCGCCCACATCTCCTTGGCGTGCTTGCGCGTCTTCAGCTCGGGGGCGAAGTGGCCGAAGTAGGCGTTCATGTTCGCCACGTCGCGCTCGAGCATGGCGAACGCATGGTTGTTGCCGGCGGCATCCACCGCCTGCGGCAGGTCGATCACCACCGGGCCGTCGGGGCCGAGCAGCACGTTGAATTCCGACAGGTCGCCATGCACCAGCCCGGCGCAGAGCATCAGCACGATCTGGCGGATCATGAAGGCGTGGTAGTCGCGCGCCTGCTCGGCCGTCAGCTCGACGTCGTTGAGGCGCGGCGCGGCATCGCCGTCGGGGCCGGTGACCAGTTCCATGAGCAGCACGCCGTCGAGGAAGTCGTAGGGCTTGGGCACCCGCACGCCGGCACTCGCCAGGCGATACAGCGCGCTCACCTCGGCGTTCTGCCAGGCCTCCTCCTGCTCCTTGCGGCCGTACTTGCTGCCCTTGGCCATGGCCCGCGCGTCGCGGCTGTTGCGCACCTTGCGGCCTTCCTGGTACTCGGCGGCCTGGCGGAAGCCGCGCTTGTTGGCCTCCTTGTAGACCTTGGCGCAGCGCAGCTCGCGGCCGCAGCGCACCACGTACACGGCTGCTTCCTTGCCGCTCATCAGCGGGCGCAGCACCTCGTCGATCAGGCCGTCTTCGGCCAGCGGTTCGAGACGTTTGGGTATCTTCATCGGTTCTACTGCAGGTCCTGGCCTTGAAACGGGGTTAGCCGTTCCTTATACGCCAAACACCCCGGGGCCGCCCAGCCACAGTCGACCATCGCCGGCCACGCCGGAGCGGCCCAGGCGCCGCAGGGCGCGTCCGGTTTTCCGAACGCCGGCCGCGCGGATATCCGGACAACCGGACGCCAGCCCCGCCCCATTTCGCCAGAAAAAATAAAATCCCTTTATTTTCAATTAGTTATGCAATCAATCTAGGCCAGACAAAGCTGGCCCGCATCCTGCACCTAGACTTGCCATAAGCGCGATACGCGACCGTTCATCCACCGGCACGCCTATCGCCTTAGTTAGCGGCGCAACAACAAGTCGAGGAAAAATCCCATGCGTATCGTCCCCCGTTTGCTGAGCAGTGCCATCGCCATCGCCCTGCTGTCCGGCCCGGCCTTCGCCGAGGAGCTCACCGGCACCCTGAAGAAGATCAAGGAAACCGGCACCGTCACCCTCGGCCACCGCGATTCCTCGATCCCCTTCTCCTACCTCGGCACCGACCCGAGCCACCCGATCGGCTACGCCCACGACCTGCAGCTCAAGGTGGTCGAGGCGCTCAAGCAGAAGCTCGGCCTGCCGGAACTCAAGGTGCGCTACACCCTGGTCACCTCGCAGACCCGCATCCCGCTGGTGCAGAACGGCACCGTCGACCTCGAATGCGGCTCGACCACCAACAACCTCGAACGGCAGAAGCAGGTGGACTTCTCGGTGGGCATCTTCGAGGTCGGCACCCGCCTGCTGACCAAGAAGACCTCCGGCATCAACGACTTCGCCGACCTCACGGGCAAGAACGTGGTGACCACTGCCGGCACCACCTCCGAGCGCCTGCTCAAGACGATGAACGCCGAGAAGCAGATGGGCATGAACATCATCTCCGCCAAGGACCACGGCGAGGCCTTCCTGATGCTCGAGTCCGGCCGCGCGGTGGCCTTCATGATGGACGACGTGCTGCTCTACGGCGAAATGGCCAAGGCCAAGAAGCCCGACGACTGGGCGGTGGTCGGCACCCCGCAGTCCTTCGAGATCTACGGCTGCATGCTGCGCAAGGAAGACCCGGCGTTCAAGCAGGTGGTCGACGACGCCCTGGTCGCCACCTACAAGTCCGGCGAGATCAACGCCCTCTACGACAAGTGGTTCCTCCAGCCGGTGCCGCCGAAGGGCCTCAACCTCAACTTCCCGATGAGCGAGCAGTTCAAGAAGCTGGTCGCCGAGCCGACCGACAAGTCGGCCGAGCAGCTCTGAGAAAAACGGGCGGCTGCGCCGCAGACCGCCCGGCCTTGCGTGATCAATCGGAGGGAAACCCCGCATGAACTACAACTGGGACTGGGGCGTGTTCTTCAAGTCCACCGGGATCGGCGACGAGATCTACCTCGACTGGTTCGTCACCGGCCTGGGCTGGACCCTCGCCGTCGCCCTGGCGGCCTGGATCGTCGCCCTGCTGCTCGGCTCGCTGCTCGGCGTGCTGCGCACCGTGCCGAACCGCTGGCTGTCCGGCCTCGCCACCGTCTACGTGGAAACCTTCCGCAACGTGCCGCTGCTGGTGCAGCTGTTCCTCTGGTACTTCCTGGTGCCCGACCTGCTGCCCACGCCGCTGGAAACCTGGTTCAAGCAGGACCTCAGCCCGGCCACCTCGGCCTACCTGAGCGTGATCGTCTGCCTCGGCCTGTTCACCGCCGCGCGGGTCTGCGAGCAGGTGCGCACCGGCATCCAGGCGCTGCCCAAGGGCCAGGCCGCCGCCGCCTGCGCGCTGGGCTTCAGCCTGCCGCAGACCTACCGCCACGTACTGCTGCCGCAGGCCTTCCGCATCATCATCCCGCCGCTGACCTCGGAGTTCCTCAACATCTTCAAGAACTCCGCGGTGGCCTCGCTGATCGGCCTGATGGAGCTGCTGGCACAGACCAAGCAGACCGCGGAGTTCTCCGCCAACCTGTTCGAGGCCTTCACCCTGGCCACGCTGATCTACTTCACCCTGAACATGAGCCTGATGCTGTTCATGCGCCACATCGAGAAGAAGGTCGCCGTCCCCGGCCTGCTCGCCGCAGGAGGTAAATGATGGACTTCAGTGGAATTCCCGCGGCCCTGCCGGTGCTCTGGGACGGCATGCGGATGACCCTGCAGCTGCTGGTGCTCGGCGTGCTCGGCGGCGTGACCCTCGGCACCCTGCTGGCGATGGCGCGCCTGGCGCCGAACAAGCTGCTGAGCAACCTGGCCGCCACCTACGTCAACTACTTCCGCTCCATCCCGCTGCTGCTGGTGATCACCTGGTTCTACTTCGCGGTGCCGTTCATCCTGCGCTGGATCACCGGCCAGGACACCCCGGTGGGCGCCTTCACCTCGTGCCTGGTGGCCTTCATCATGTTCGAGGCGGCGTACTTCTGCGAGATCGTCCGCGCCGGCATCCAGGCCGTGCCCAAGGGCCAGATGGCCGCCGCCTCGGCGCTGGGGATGAACTACGCGCAGACCATGCGCCTGATCATCCTGCCCCAGGCGTTCCGCAAGATGACCCCGCTGCTGCTGCAGCAGAGCATCATCCTGTTCCAGGACACCTCGCTGGTCTACACCGTGGGCCTGATGGACTTCCTCAACGCCGCCCGCTCGCGCGGCGACATCGTCGGCCAGTCCCACGAATTCCTGATCTTCGCCGGTCTGGTGTACTTCTCCATCAGCTTCGCCGCCTCGCAGCTGGTCAAGCGTCTGCACAAAAGGTTAGCCGTATGATCTCGATCAAGAACGTCAGCAAGTGGTACGGGGAATTCCAGGTCCTGACCGACTGCAGCACCGAAGTGGCCAAGGGCGAGGTGGTGGTGGTCTGCGGCCCGTCCGGTTCCGGCAAGTCGACCCTGATCAAGTGCGTCAACGCCCTGGAGCCGTTCCAGAAGGGCGACATCGTGGTCGACGGCACCTCGATCGCCGACCCGAAGACCGACCTGGCCAAGCTGCGCTCGCGGGTCGGCATGGTGTTCCAGCACTTCGAGCTGTTCCCCCACCTGTCGATCACCGAGAACCTGACCATCGCGCAGATCAAGGTGCTCGGCCGCGGCAAGGAGGAGGCCACCGAGAAGGGCCTCAAGCTGCTCGACCGGGTCGGCCTCAAGGCCCACGCGCACAAGCATCCCGGCCAGCTGTCCGGCGGCCAGCAGCAGCGCGTGGCGATCGCCCGCGCGCTGGCCATGGACCCGGTGGTGATGCTGTTCGACGAGCCGACCTCGGCGCTCGACCCGGAGATGGTCAACGAGGTGCTCGACGTGATGGTCCAGCTCGCCCAGGAAGGCATGACCATGATGTGCGTGACCCACGAGATGGGCTTCGCGCGCAAGGTCGCCGACCGGGTGATCTTCATGGACCGCGGGCAGATCGTCGAGGACTGCGCCAAGCAGGCGTTCTTCGGCGACGTCTCGGCGCGTTCCGAGCGCGCCCAGCAGTTCCTCGCCAAGATCCTCCAGCACTGAGCCGCAGCGGGCGGCGGCAGCCCCGCCGCCCGCCTCTCGCGCACCGCGCCGACGCCGCTGGCCGCACGGACCCGATTGTGATGCAATCCCCCCATCCCAGCCCCCGCGCGCTGCCGCCCCTGCTGACCGTGAACCCGCGCCTGCTCCCGTCCCTGCGCCTGCCGCTGCTGGTCATCCTGCTGATGCTCGGCTGCGGCTACCTCGCCTACCACCTCAGCGAGCAGGCCGGCCTGCGCGCGCTGGCCGAGAACGGCGAGCGCCAGCTGGAGCTGCACGCCCGCGCGGTGGAAAGCGCGATCAGCACCCACACCTACCTGCCCAGCCTGCTCGAGCTGGAAGACAGCGTCAGCCAGCTGCTGCTGGAACCGAGCGAGGCCCGCCGCCTGCGGGTCAACCGTTTTCTCGAAGGCCTCAACCAGCGCAGCGGCAGCCGCGCGGTGTACCTGCTCGACCGCAGCGGTCGGGTGGTGGCGACCAGCAACTGGCGCGACGCCGACAGCTTCCAGGGCGAGGACCTGGCGTTCCGCGCCTACTTCCAGGACGCCCTGCAGGGCAAACCCGGGCGCTTCTACGGCATTGGCAGCACCACCGGCGAGCCCGGCTACTACCTGGCCCACGGCCTGCGCCACGACGGCCGGATCATCGGCGTGGCGGTGGCCAAGATCCGCCTCGACCCGCTGGAGGAGCGCTGGCAGCGCGCCCGGCTGGAAGCCTTCGTCAGCGACGAGAACGGCATCGTCATCCTCTCCAGCGACCCGGCGCGGCGCTTCAAGTCGCTGCGCCCGCTCGACGCCGAGCGCCGCGCGCAACTGGCCGCCAGCCTGCAGTACCACTGGACCCGCTTCGACGAGCTGCAGCCGCTGGCCCGCCAGCGCCTGTCCGCCGACGCCGAGCTGCTGACCCTGCCCGCCGGCCCCAACGCCCAGCCGGTCAGCTACCTGGCACAGACCCTGCGCCTGAACGACCCGCCGTGGGACTTCACCCTGCTCTCGCCGGTGGCCGACGTGCGGCGCGCCGCCGCCAGCCACGGCATGCTCGCCGCGGTGGCGGTGGCCCTGCTGGCCTTTCTGCTGATCGCCTGGAACGAGCGGCGCAAGACCCTGGCCACCCGCCTGGCCGCGCGCGAGGCGCTGGAGCAGGCCAACAGCCAGCTGGAGCGCAAGATCGCCGAGCGCACCGCGCACCTGCGCGCCAGCAACGAGCACCTCAAGGCGCAGATCCGCGAGCGCCGCCAGGCCGAGGACAGCCTGCGCAAGACCCAGGACGACCTGATCCAGGCCGGCAAGCTGGCGGTGATCGGCCAGATGTCCACCTGCATCGCCCACGAACTCAACCAGCCGCTGGCCGCGCTGCGCACCCTGTCCGGCAACACCGTGCGCTTCCTCGCCCGCGGCGACAACGCCACCGCCAGCAGCAACCTGCAGACCATCGGCGAGCTGGTCGACCACATGGGCCGCATCACCGCCAGCCTGCGCGCCTTCGCCAAGCGCGCCGGCGACAGCGGCGAGGCCGAGGTCGGCAAGGCGCTGGACGCCGCGCTGTTCCTCCTCCACCCGCGCCTGGAGCGCACCCCGCTGACCATCCATCGCGCCTGCGCCGAGGCCCGCCTGGCCATCGACCAGACCCGCCTGGAACAGATCCTGGTCAACCTGATCGTCAACGCCATCGACGCCCTCGCCGCCCAGGCCGACCGCCAGCTGTGGCTGGACGGCACCGTCGAGGACGACCACTACCGGCTGACCGTGCGCGACAACGGCCCCGGCGTGCCGCCGGCGCTGCGCGTGCACCTGTTCGAGCCGTTCTTCACCACCAAGCCCGGCGAGCAGGGCCTCGGCCTCGGCCTGACCCTCTCCGCCAGCCTGGCCGCCGCCGCCCACGGCAGCCTCGCCGCCCGCCACCCCGACGAGGGCGGCACCGTCTTCGAGCTGCGCCTGCCGCTGCTGCCCCCCACGCCTGCCGAGTCCCGCCGCGATGAATGAGCCCCTCACCGTCCTGATCGTCGAGGACGATCCCCACGTGCTGCTCGGCTGCCAGCAGGCGCTGGCCCTCGAGGACATCCCCAGCGAAGGGGTCGGCAGCGCCGAGGAAGCCCTGGCGCGGGTCGGCGAGGACTTCGCCGGCATCGTCATCAGCGACATCCGCCTGCCCGGCATGGACGGCCTGAGCCTGCTCGGCCAGCTCAAGGCGCGCGACCGCAGCCTGCCGGTGGTGCTGATCACCGGCCACGGCGACATCAGCATGGCGGTCGGCGCGATGCGCGACGGCGCCTACGACTTCATGGAAAAGCCGTTCTCCCCCGAGCGGCTGGTCGAGGTGGCGCGCCGCGCCCTCGAACAGCGCAGCCTGGCCCGCGAGGTGACCGCGCTGCGCCGCCAGCTGGCCGGCCGCCAGGCCCTGGAGGAGCGCCTGATCGGCCGCTCGCCGGCCATGGCGCAGCTGCGCGCGCTGATCGCCAACGTCGCCGACACCGCGGCCAACGTGCTGATCGAGGGCGAGACCGGCACCGGCAAGGAGCTGGTGGCGCGCTGCCTGCACGACTTCAGCCGCCGCCATGACCGCCCGTTCGTCGCCCTCAACTGCGGCGGCCTGCCGGAAAGCCTGTTCGAGAGCGAGATCTTCGGCCACGAGGCGCACGCCTTCACCGGCGCCGGCAAGCGGCGCATCGGCAAGATCGAGCACGCCGACGGCGGCACCCTGTTCCTCGACGAGATCGAGAGCATGCCGGTCAACCTGCAGATCAAGCTGCTGCGGGTGCTGCAGGAGCACAGCCTGGAGCGCCTCGGCTCCAACCAGAGCATCGCCGTCGACTGCCGGGTGATCGCCGCGACCAAGGCCGACCTCGCCGAGCTGGGCCGCCGTGGCCAGTTCCGCAGCGACCTGTACTACCGGCTCAACGTGGTCACCCTCGAACTGCCGCCGCTGCGCGAGCGGCGCGAGGACATCCCGCTGCTGTTCGAGCACTTCCTCCAGCAGTCCGCGCTGCGCTTCGACCGCCCGGCCCCCGAGCTGGACCGCCAGACCCTCGCCGCCCTGCTGGCCCACGACTGGCCGGGCAACGTGCGCGAACTGCGCAACGTCGCCGAGCGCTTCGCCCTCGGCCTGCCGGCGTTCAAGAAGAGCGCCGCCGGCGCGGAAAGCGGCGGGCCGAACTTCGCCGAGGCGGTGGAGTCCTTCGAGAGGCGCCTGCTGGCCGAGGCGCTGGAGCGCCACGCCGGCAACCTCAGCCAGGCCAGCCAGGCGCTGGGCATGGCCAAGACCACCCTGTTCGACAAGGTCAAGAAGTACCGCCTGCAGTAGCGCCGCCCGGCGCCGGACTTGCAGGCCGCGCGCTCCCG
>DASQBU010000419.1:0-19221 GCA_035635035.1 Pseudomonas sp. | reverse complement strand
CCTTGCCGGCCGGCAGCACCTCGGCGACCACCGCGTCGATGCCCAGCTGGCGGGCGATGGCCTCGGCGGTGCGGCGGTTGTCGCCGGTGATCATCGCCACCTTGAGGCCCAGCGCGTGGAGGGCGCGGATCGCCTCCGGCGTGCCCTCCTTGAGCGGATCGGCCACCGCCAGCATGGCCGCCAGGCGGCCGTCGAGGGCGGCGTACAGCGGGGTCTTGCCGTCGTCGGCGAGGCGCCGGGCTGCGTCGGCGAACAGCGCCACGTCGAGGCCGAGTTGCGCCATGAAGCGGTCGGCGCCGATCTCCACCCGCACGCCGTCGACCTCGGCACGCACCCCGTAGCCGGTGACCGACTCGAAGCGTGCCAGGTGGCCCAGGGCGAGGCCTTCGGCCTCGGCGGCGGCGACGATGGCACGGGCGATGGGGTGTTCGGACTTGTTCTCCACGGCGGCGATCCGGCCCAGCACCGCGCCGCGCGCGAAGCCTTCGGCGAGAATCAGGTCGGTCAGCGCGGGCTTGCCGCGGGTCAGGGTGCCGGTCTTGTCCACCGCCACCACGCGGGCGTCCTTGAGCAGCTGCAGCGCCTCGCCCTGGCGGAACAGCACGCCCAGTTCGGCGGCGCGGCCGGTGCCGACCATGATCGAGGTGGGCGTGGCCAGGCCCATGGCGCAGGGGCAGGCGACGATCAGCACGGCCACCGCGTTGACCAGGGCGAAGGTCAGTGGCGGCTGCGGACCGAAGACCATCCAGGCGAGGAAGGTGAGCAGCGCGGCGAGCATCACCGCCGGCACGAACCACAGGGTCACGCGGTCGACCAGCGCCTGGATCGGCAACTTGGCGCCCTGGGCCTGCTCGACCAGGCGGATGATCTGCGCCAGCACGGTGTCGCCGCCGATCCGCGTGGCGCGCAGGCTCAGCGCGCCATTCTGGTTGACGGTGCCGCCGACCACGCTGGCGCCGGGCGTCTTCTCCACCGGCACCGGCTCGCCGCTGATCATCGATTCGTCGACGAAGCTCGTGCCCTCGACCACCTCGCCGTCCACCGGCAGCCGCTCGCCGGGACGCACTTCGAGCAGGTCGCCGACGCGCACTTCGTCAATCGGCACTTCCAGCAGCTGGCCGTCGCGGCGCACCCGTGCGGTCCTGGCCTGCAGGCCGACCAGGCGGCGGATCGCCTGCGAGGTGCGGCCCTTGGCGCGGGCCTCGAGGAAGCGGCCGAGCAGGATCAGCGCGACTATCACCGCCGCGGCCTCGTAGTAGACGTGTACGGTGCCGGCCGGCAGCAGGCCGGGGGCGAAGGTGGCCACCAGCGAGTAGAGGTAGGCGGCGCTGGTGCCGACCGCCACCAGCGAGTTCATGTCCGGCGCGGCGCGCAGCAGGGCCGGGATGCCGACGCGAAAGAAGCGCCGGCCGGGGCCGAACAGCACCAGGCTGGTGAGGGCGCCCTGCAGGACCCAGTTCGCCTGCTGGCCGATGCTGTGCAGGATCAGGTGGTGCAGGGCGGGTACCAGGTGGGCGCCCATCTCCAGCAGGAACACCGGCAGGGCGAACAGCGCGGCCCAGCCCAGCGCGCGGCGCAGTGCGCCGAGTTCGGCCTCGCGGCGGCTTTGCTCGGCGTCAAGATCGCTGCCGGCCTCGGCGATGGGCTTGGCCTGGTAGCCGGCGCGGGCGACGGCCTTGAGCAGGGCGTCGAGCGGCACGCCGCGCAGCGCGCGGACCTGGGCGCGCTCGCTGGCCAGGTTGACGCGGGCCGCCAGTACGCCCGGCACCCTGGCCAGCACTTTCTCGACGCGGGCGACGCAGGAGGCGCAGGTCATCCCGGCGATGCTCAGCTCGATGTCGTCCACGGCAACCTCGTAGCCGGCCTTGTGCACGGCCTCGACGAGTGCCGCCAGCTCGGGCTGGCCGGCGCAGCGCAGCTCGGCGCGCGCGGTGGCGAGGTTGACGCTGGCGCTGAGCACGCCCGGCACCTTGGCCAGCACGCGCTCGACGCGGCGCACGCAGGAGGCACAGGTCATGCCGTCGATGCTGAGGCTGAGCGGGGTGCCGGCCTCCTGGGGGCTGGCGGGAGATGGAGTGTCCATGGCAGGGCGGTCCGTGGTGACAGTACGGACACCATAGAGCTTCCCAGGGTGGCAAGGTCAAGCTGAGGGGGCGGCGGACGGGCATAAAAAAACCGGCCATGGAGGCCGGTTCTTCGGGCCGCGCAGGGGATGCGCGACGGAGTCTGGAGCGGGCGATGGGAATCGAACCCACGGCTCTAGCTTGGGAAGCTAGGGTATTACCATTATACGACGCCCGCGTGGGAGGCCGTCTTTTTACCAGAAGATGCGCCGGGAGTGAAGCCGTTTTATGCCGAAGCGGCATAGATCTTCCTGCGTGCTCAGCAGCAGGCGATTTCCGCGGCGCTCAGCGGCCGGTACTGTCCGGGGCTCAAGGCCGGATCGAGCTGGATCGGGCCGACGCTCTCGCGGTGCAGGCGCACGACCCGGTTGCGGAAGTGGCCGAACATGCGCTTGACCTGATGGTAGCGCCCTTCGACCAGGGTCAGGCGGGCGTGGTGGCTGCCGAGGATCTCCAGCCGGGCGGGCAGGGTGGTGAGGTCCTCGAAGGCGAAGTAGATGCCCCGGGCGAAGGTATCCACGTAGTCGGCATCGATCGGCTCGGCGGTTTCCACCTGGTAGACCTTCGGCAGCTTACTGCCCGGCAGGGTCAGGCGCCGCGACCACTGGCCGTCGTTGGTCAGCAGGAGCAGCCCGGTGGTGTTGCCGTCGAGGCGCCCGGCGATGTGCAGTCCCTCGCGTTCGGCGGGCGGCAGCAGGTCGAGCACGGTGCGGTGCTGCGGGTCGTGGGTGGCGCTGACGCAGCCGGTGGGCTTGTGCAGCATCAGGTAACGCGCCGGGTAGCCCTGCTGCAGGACCGCGCCATCGCGTTCGATGGTGTTGAAGGCGCTGATCTCCCGCCGGCCGTCGCGGACCGCCTGGCCGTCAACCCGTACGCGCGTCTCCAGCAGCAGGCGCTGCACGGCCTGGCGGCTGAGTTCGAGGTTCTTGCTGAGGAAGCGATCCAGGCGCATGGGGCTCTTGTGCGGCGGGCAGCGTGTGGCTGGTGGTGGTGCCGTCGCGGGGCGGGCCGGTCGGGCTGGGGCGACATGTTACTCGCGGCGGCGAAGAAGTGTCTTGGGCTTCGACAGGCGCGCAGGGCAATGAACTTGGCGGGCGAACGCGAATCTCATTAGGTAGGTGAAAACGCGGCGAAGGAGCCGATCATGCGTGGTCTCGCGGTAGTGCTGCTGGGGATGGTGCTGGGATTGTCCGGGTGTGTGGTCTACGACCATGACTATGAGGATTATGACGATCGGGGCTCTGGCCACTGGGAGGGCGAGCATCGCCATCGGGAGCACTGGGGCGATGGGGAGCATCGTCGGGAGCGTTGGGATGGCGAGCGCCATCATGACCGGCGCTGGGATGATGAGGACGATCGTAACTGGCGTGAGCGCCGGGAGCGCTGAGCGCTCGCCAGGCTGCAGGCATTCGACAACGGGGCGCAGGGCGCCCCGTTTTGCTGTCCGGGCTCAGTGGTCGTGCAGATCCGCCAGCGGATGCTCGCCTTCCCAGGTCGGCGCGAAGTGGGCCTCGAGGGTGGCGCCGGGAATTCGCGCCACGTCCGGCCAGTGCCAGCGCGGCTGGTTGTCCTTGTCGATCAGCCGCGCCCGCACGCCCTCGGCGAACTCCGGGTGACGACAGCAGTTCAGGCTCATCGCGTATTCCATGCGAAAGGCGTCGGCGAGGGAGAGCCGGGGCGCCCGGCGCAGCTGTTCCCAGACCAGATGCGCGGTCAGCGGGCAGCCGGCGCTCAGGGTGGCCCCGGCGCGGGCCAGCAGCGGGTCGCTGTCGTCGCGCACGGCGCTCAGGGCCTGCCAGGCGCTCGGCAGGTCGGCGACGTCGAGCAGGCGGTCGATCCGCTCGCGCCGCGGCAGCAGCTGGGCGCTGGGCAACTGGGCCAGGGCCTCGCGCTCCAGCGTCTGCAGCAGGCTGTGCAGCTGGCTGTCGGCCTGCTCGCGCCAGTTCAGCTGCACCAGGCCGTGCAGCAGGGCGTCCTGCTGGCTGTCGAGGAGGAAGCGGTCGGCCAGGTCCAGGTCGAGGGCGTCGCGGGCGTTGAGCGGGCAGGCGCTGAGGCCGACGAACAGGCCGAGCTTGCCGGGCAGACGGTTGAGGAACCAGCTGGCGCCGACGTCGGGGTACAGGCCGATGTTGATCTCCGGCATGGCCAGGCGGCTGGACGGCGTGACGATGCGCAGGCTGGCGCTCTGCATCAGCCCCAGGCCGCCGCCCATGACGTAGCCGTGGGCCCAGCACAGCAGCGGCTTGCGGTAGTGGTGCAGGCGCTGGAACAGGCGGTATTCGTCGGCGAAGAACCGCCGAGCCAGCGGGGGCACCGCGCCGGGCTGGGCGCGGCAGGCCTCGGCCAGGTGGCGCACGTCGCCGCCGGCGCAGAAGGCCTTGCTGCCGCTGGCGCGCAGCACCACGCAGGCGATCTCGGCATCGTCCTGCCAGGCGCGCAGGCGATGGGCGAGGGCCTCGATCATCGGCAGCGACAGCGCATTCAGGCTCGGTTCCGCGTCGAGGGTGGCGATACCGATGCGGTAGCCATGCCGGCTCGGCCGTTCTTCGAAAATCACGTTCATCGCGTTGCCTCCCACGTCGGAGCGCGTCAGCGGTTGCGCCAGTGCGGGTCGCGCTTTTCCAGGAAGGCATTGACGCCTTCGCGGGTGTCCTCGGCGTCGAACAGGTCGACGAAGCGCTCGCGTTCCTCGGCCAGCCAGCTGCTCGGCCCGCGCTCCCGGGCGCCCTGGATCAGCGGCTTGATCGCCCGCACGGCCACCGGGCTCTGCCGGGCGACCCGCGCGGCGAGCAGCAGGGCGTGGCCGCGCGCCTCGCCGCTGTCGACCACCTGCTCGACCAGGCCGATGCGCAGCGCGGTTTCCGCGTCGACCCGCTCGCCGCAGAGGATCATGCGCTTGGCCCAGCCTTCGCCGACCAGCCAGGGCAGATGCTGGGTGCCGCCGGCGCAGGGCAGCAGGCCGACGCCGGCCTCGGGCAGGGCCAGCTGCGCGTGGCGCTCGGCGATGCGGATGTCGCAGGCCAGCGCGCACTCCAGGCCGCCGCCCATGGCGTAGCCGTTGATCGCCGCGATGCTCACGCCGCGGAAATCGCGCAGCGCCTCGAAGGCCTCGCCGAACAGGCGCGCCATGCTGCGGGCCCGTGCCCGGTCGCCGTCGGCGAACAGCTTGAGGTCGGCGCCGGCGCTGAAGAACTTGGTGCCTTGGCCGGTGATCACCAGGGCGTAGATATCGTCGTCGCGGTTGAGATGCTCGACCAGTTGGCGCAGGCCGATCAGCGAGTCGCGGTCCCAGGTGTTGGCGGGCGGGTTGTTGATGGTGACCAGCGCGGTGTGGCCGTGCTTTTCCACGGTCAGCTTGTGGGTCAGGTCGAAGGGGGCAGACTTGTAGGGTTCGACGGCGTTGCTCATGGCGGTCCTCGGCTTCAGGCAGGTCTGGCGCCGTGCCGGGTGGCGGCCGCGGCGCCCCTCCTGGGGGCGGATGCGCAGTCCGGCTTGCAACTGCAAGGGGAGTGTCTCTTTTAGCTGTGACGCTCGGGGATTGTCCAGCCCCCGGAGCGGGGGCTGGCTGGCCGTCGGCGCGACGTCGGGCGCCGACGGCCAGGGCGGGGCGGGTTACTGCAGCTGCGGCGGCTGGCCGGCCGCGGTGCGCTCCTGCTTCCACTCCTCCAGGTTGGGCGCGGCCAGGGCGCCGTCCAGGCGGCCGACGATCTCGAAGTAGTCCAGCTTGTTGCGGTCATGCATGATGTCGTCGCGCGGACGGACCTTCACCGCATACACCGTCTGCACGTTCTGGTGGTCGAAGGCGCGCCACTCCTGCGGTCCCTTGAGCAGCTGGTACTTGTAGCCTTCCAGGGCCTTGATCAGGGTTTCGCTGTCCAGGCTGCGGGTGCGGGTGACCGCATCGGCCCACTGGTAGACGATGCTGTAGGCCGAGGCCGCCGAACTGGACGGGTAGAGGGCATAGCGCTCGTTGTAGTTCTTGACGAAGGCCATGCCGCGCTCGGACTTCTCCAGTTCCGGTACGCGCCAGGTCCACGGCTCGGTGCCGATCACGCCCTGCATCAGGCCGGGGCCGGCCTGCTCGACCATGCTCTGGGTCAGGTTGGGCGCGACTATCTGCATGCGCCGGGTCAGGCCCAGTTCCTCGGCGATGCGCATGGCGCGCACCAGGTCGTCGCCGAACAGGACCAGGGCGAGCACCTGGGCATCGCTGTTGGCCGCCTTGGTCAGCGCGTCGCGATAGTCGGCCAGCCGGGCGTTGGGGAAGGGGACCTTGAGGCCGGGGTGCTTGGCGGTGTCGGTGCTGCCGGTGGTCTGGCGCAGCGAGCTTTCGCTGGTGGTGCCCCAGGTGTAGTCGGAGGTGATGTAGAAGTAGCGCTTGTCCGGCAGGGTCTTGGCCAGGTACTGGCCGAGGACCCGGGCGCTCATCCACGCGTTGTTGCACTCGCGGAACATGTAGCGGTGGCCGTTGCGACCGGTGGTGTCGTTGGAGTAGGTGAGGGTGCCGAAGTACAGCACTCCGCGTTCCTTGGCGCGCTTGCTGGCGGCGATGGCCACGGCGCTGGAGGCGCCGCCGAACAGCATGACCGCGCCTTCGCCGATCAGGTGGTCGACGTTGTTCACCGCCTTTTCCGGGCGCGAGGCGGTGTCGCGGCTGACGATGCGTAGCGGGCGGCCCAGTACGCCGCCCTTGGCGTTGATCTCGTCCACGGCGAGCAGGGCGCCGCGCATCTGCGCCAGCCCTTCTTCCTTGTAGCTGCCGGTCCGGGGGTAGTTCAGTCCGAGGGTGATCGGATCCGCTGCACTGGCGGCAGCGCAAAGTCCGGCCCACAGGGCCAGTGCAGTAAGAGTGCGCTTCATCGGGCCTCCTGTTCGTTGTTATGTTTGCCCATGCGTCTTGTACGCGGCGACATGATTGACGGGCATTAGCTATTCGTCTACCGATGGTGTCACGGTTTTTGTGCGCCGGGTCACGCGGTTGCCTGTGTCGCCGCCGCATCGGCCGCTGCCAGCGTGGCGATACGCCATGCTGCGCGCCTTGCTGCGCTCGCTGGAGGCTGCCTTGACTTGCGGGAGGGGGTTCTCTAGCGTGCCGCTTTTTGCACGCAGAGGTCTGGCATGAGCGCCGCGCAGGATCGCATCAAACTCGAGGCGGGGTGGAAAGCCGCGCTTGGCGAGGAGTTCGACAAGCCCTACATGCAGGCGCTGGGCGAGTTCCTGCGCGGCGAGAAGGCGGCCGGCAAGCAGATCTTTCCGCCTGGTGGGCTGATCTTCAACGCGCTCAACTCCACGCCACTGTCACAGGTGAAGGTGGTGATCATCGGCCAGGATCCCTACCACGGTCCCGGCCAGGCCCACGGCCTGTGCTTCTCGGTGCAGCCGGGGGTGCCGGTGCCGCCGTCGCTGCAGAACATCTTCAAGGAACTCAAGCGCGACCTGAACATCGATCCGCCGAATCACGGCTGCCTGCAGCGCTGGGCCGAGCAGGGCGTGCTGCTGCTCAACACCTCGCTGACCGTCGAGCAGGGCAAGGCCGGCTCGCATGCCGCGGCGGGCTGGCAGCCGTTCACCGACAAGGTGATCGAGGTGGTCAGCCGCGAGCGGCCGCACCTGGTGTTCCTGCTGTGGGGCGCCCATGCGCAGAGCAAGGAGCGGCTGATCGATCCGACCAAGCACCTGATCCTGCGCTCGCCGCATCCCTCGCCGCTGTCGGCGCATCGCGGCTTCATCGGCAACGGCCATTTCAGTCGTGCCAACAAGTTCCTCGAGCAGCAGGGCCTGGCGCCGGTGGAGTGGGCGCTGCCGAATCTGTGAGGGGCGGAGCAGGCCGTCAGCAGCTGACGGCCTGGCTGGCGTGCTGGTTCAGCGCTGGATTTCGCGGTCGCTGTCCAGCACGTAGGGCAGGTCGAGCAGGCGCAGGGTCGGGCCTTCCAGGCTGCCCAGGTGCAGGCGGCCGTCCTCGACGGCGTTGTCCTGCAGCACGGCCAGCAGCTCGATGGCGCTTTCGCCCTGGGCGGCCAGGGCCACTTCGCCGACCGAGCTGGCGTGCACCGGGGAGAACAGTTCCGCTCCGGGGCTCGGCAGTTCGCCACCGTCCAACTGCAGGCGGTACAGGCGGCGCTTGAGGCGGCCGAGGTACTGCATGCGGGCGACGATCTCCTGGCCGGTATAGCAGCCCTTCTTGAAGCTGACCCCGCCGAGCGCCTGCAGGTTGATCATCTGCGGGATGAACAGCTCGCGGGTCGCGCCGAACACCTGGCCGACGCCGGCGCGCACCTGGGCCAGCAGCCAGTCGTTGAGCGGGGCCTCGCGCAGCTGGGCGGCCAGCCGCGCGCGCAGCTCGGCGGCTTCGCCGGCCGGGGCCCAGAGTTCGGCGCGGCCGTCGGCCAGGCGCAGCGCCAGCAGCTCACCATTGCGCGCCAGGCTGTCGGCCGTCTGCGGTAGGTCGAGGCCGAGGGCGAGCAGGGCGCCGTCGCCACCGCTGAGGCCGAAGCGCACCCAGTCTGCCGTCTCGTCGGCCAGTTGGGCCTTGAAGAACACCGCGTACTTCTTCAGGTCGGCCAGCTGCACTTCCACCAGCTCGCGGGCCATGGCCAGGGCGAAGCCGTCGGCCAGCGGCAGGATGCGGAAGCTGGAGATCATCCGGCCCTTGGGCGTGCAGCGCGCGCCCAGGCTGCTGGTTTGCGGGTTGAGGTAGTGGAGGTTGCAGGTCAGCTGGCCCTGGAGGAACTTGGCGGCATCCACGCCGTGGACGGCGAGGACGCCTTCGTGGTCGAGCGGGCAGAAGAAAGCGGATGCGGACATGTCGGGCGCCGGGTGGAGGTCGGGGCGGCCATCATAGAGCGGCCGGCGCGCGCTTGTCAGCCGGGATGCCAGGCTGGCGGCCTGGCGGAGCCTCGTTATAATGCCGGGCGTTGCCGAGGAGGCCGAGATGACCGAAGAAAATATCGAACTGAAGCGACTGCAGTGGGAATGCCGGCGCGGCATGCTGGAGCTGGACGTGCTGTTCAAGCCGTTCCTTGAGGAGGCCTACCCGCAGCTGGACGCCGCCGATCAGGAGCGCTTCCGCAACCTGCTCAAGTGCGAGGATCCGGACCTGTTCAGCTGGTTCATGGGCTACAGCGAGTCCCAGGACGCCGACCATCAGCGCATGGTGCGCATGATCCTGGATCGTGTCCAGCCGAAGTGATCCCTTCGAGTGCCACTGGCGCCCGTCGCGGCGCCTGCTGGCGCTCTATGTCGCGACGCCGGGGCTGGCCCTGCTGTCGCTGATGCTCGCCGCCCTGCCGGGCTGGGCACGTGCGGTCGGCACGCTGCTGTGTGCCGCCCATGCCGCCCTGGTCCTGCCGCGCGATATCCTCCTGCGCGATCCGCGTGCCTTCACCGGCCTGCGCCACGATGCGCACGGCTGGCAGTTGCACAACGCCGCCGAGGGCTGGGTGCCGGTCCAGTTGCGCCCGGGCAGCCTGGCCCTGCCGCCGGCGGTGATCCTGCAGTTTCGCCGGCCGGGGCAGTGGTTCGCCCGCGCGCTGTGCATCCCGGCCGACAGCCTGAGCAAGGACATGCACCGCCGTCTGCGCGTGCGGCTGAAGTTCAGCCGCCGGCGCTGGGCGGCGCCGACGGCGGGCGGAGCCGATCAGGCCGCGAAGTAGCCCGGCGGTACCAGGATGGTGTCGCCGGCCTTGGGCAGCTGGCCGGGATAGTCGAGGGTGTAGTGCAGGCCGCGGCTCTCGCGGCGCAGCATGGCCGACTGGATCATCAGGTCGGCGACCAGCGCCAGGTTGCGCAGCTCGATCAGGTCGCGGCTGACCTTGTAGTTGCTGTAGAACTCGTCGATCTCGCTGAGCAGCAGGCGCACGCGGTGCTGGGCGCGCTGCAGGCGCTTGTTGGTGCGCACGATGCCGACGTAGTCCCACATGAAGCGCCGCAGCTCGTCCCAGTTGTGCGAGATGATGATGTCCTCGTCGGAGTCGGTCACCTGGCTGGCGTCCCAGGTCGGCAGCTGCTGCGGCATGGCCACCCGTTCCAGCTGGCTGACGATGTCGGCGGCGGCCGAGCGGGCGTAGACGAAGCACTCCAGCAGCGAGTTGCTGGCCAGGCGGTTGGCGCCGTGCAGGCCGGTGAAGCTGGTTTCGCCGATGGCGTAGAGGCCCGGCACGTCGCTGTGGCCGCGGCTGTCGACCACCACGCCGCCGCAGGTGTAGTGCGCCGCCGGCACCACCGGGATCGGCTCGCGGGTGATGTCGATGCCGTACTCCAGGCAGCGCTCGTAGACGGTCGGGAAGTGGTTCTTGATGAACTCGGCCGGCTTGTGGCTGATGTCCAGGTAGACGCAGTCGATCCCCAGGCGCTTCATCTCGTGGTCGATGGCGCGCGCGACTATGTCGCGCGGCGCCAGCTCGGCGCGCGGGTCGAAGCGCGGCATGAAGCGCTCGCCGTTGGGCAGCTTGAGCAGGCCGCCCTCGCCGCGTACCGCCTCGGTGATCAGGAAGTTCTTCGCCTGCGGGTGGTACAGGCAGGTCGGGTGGAACTGGTTGAATTCCAGGTTGCCGACCCGGCAGCCGGCGCGCCAGGCCATGGCGATGCCGTCGCCGCAGGTGCCGTCCGGGTTGCTGGTGTACAGGTAGACCTTGGCGGCGCCGCCGGTGGCCAGCACCACGAAGCGCGCGCAGAAGGTGTCGACTTCGCCGCTGGCGCGGTTCAGCACGTAGGCGCCGAGGCAGCGGTTGCCCTTGCCGCCGAGCTTGCGCTCGGTGATCAGGTCGACCGCCACGCGCTGCTCGAGCAGTTCGATGTTCGGGCGCTGGCGGGCGCGGCCCAGCAGGGTGTTGAAGATCGCCGTGCCGGTGGCGTCGGCGGCGTGGATGATCCGCCGGTGGCTGTGGCCGCCCTCGCGGGTGAGGTGGAAGGGGAAGCTGTGTTCGCCTTCGTGGTGTTCGTCGTCGGGGGTGAAGGGCACGCCCTGGTCGATCAGCCACTGGATCGCCTCGCGGCTGTGCTCGACGGTGAAGCGCACGGCATCCTCGCGGCACAGGCCGGCGCCGGCGGTCAGGGTGTCCTGGATGTGCGACTCGACGTTGTCGCTGTCGTCGAGCACGCCGGCGACACCGCCCTGGGCCCAGTAGGTCGAGCCGCCGGCCAGTTCGCCCTTGCTGAGCACGGCCACGCGCAGGTGGGCCGGCAGGTTGAGGGCGAGGGACAGGCCGGCGCCACCGCTGCCGATGACCAGGACGTCGTGCTGATAGTGTTGGCTCATGCTAGGCCGTTCCGCTGAATGTCACACCTAGTATATAGAAGGGCCTGGCGGCACAATACAGCGGAACTTGAACGGCTTCCGCACAGCCGGCGAGGCCGCCCGGCGGCCTGCCTGTCACGCCTGGGCATGCGCTCTTGCGAGGCAGATTCAATCCCTGCGGGGTGCGTCAGGCATCCGGCACGACTTCCGCCCTCCCGGACATTGCGATCGCGGGAAAAAGGTCTTCGCAGAGTCGAACTTTTGCGCCGGGGCCGGGTCTATTCGATTAGGCCGGACTCACTGGGTCGCGCAAAGGCTCTGAGGCTGTTTTAGAGGAGCATGAATGCAAACCCAGGAATCGGATCAGCAGCTGGTCGAACGAGTCCAGCGCGGCGACAAGCGCGCGTTCGATCTGCTGGTGCTCAAGTACCAGCACAAGATACTCGGGTTGATCGTGCGCTTCGTGCACGACCCCCAGGAGGCCCAGGATGTGGCGCAGGAGGCCTTCATCAAGGCCTACCGCGCGCTGGGCAATTTCCGCGGCGACAGCGCCTTCTACACCTGGCTGTACCGCATTGCCGTGAATACGGCGAAGAACCATCTGGTGGCGCGCGGTCGGCGGCCGCCGGACAGCGATGTCAGTGCCGAGGATGCCGAGTTCTTCGAGGGCGATCATGCCCTCAAGGATCTCGAGACGCCGGAGCGCGCCCTGCTGCGCGATGAGATCGAGGCCACGGTGCATCGGACCATCCAGCAGTTGCCTGAGGACCTGCGCACGGCACTGACCCTGCGCGAGTTCGAGGGCCTGAGTTACGAGGACATTGCCACCGCCATGCAGTGTCCGGTAGGTACGGTGCGCTCGCGGATCTTCCGTGCGCGCGAAGCCATCGACAAGGCATTGCAGCCGCTGCTGCACGAAGCCTGAAGCCCGGCGTCAGCCAAGAGAGGAATACCATGAGTCGTGAAGTTCTGGGGGAATCGCTGTCGGCCGTCATGGACGGCGAGGCCGATGAACTGGAGCTGCGTCGCGTGCTCGCGGCTGCCGGGGAGGATCCCGAGGTTCGCGCGCGCTGGGCGCGTTACCAGTTGGCGCGGTCGGTGATGCATCGGCAGACGGTGAAGCCGGGGCTGGATCTGGCCGCGGCGGTATCGGCGGCGATCGCGGCTGACGAGGCGCCGGCCGCGGTGCCGCAGGTCAAGCGTGGCTGGACGCAGGTCGGTCGGCTGGCGGTGGCGGCTTCGGTCGCCCTGGCGGTGCTGGCCGGCGTGCGCTTCTACAATGGTCAGCAGGATGGCGCGGCGCTGGCGCCGCAAGTGGCCCAGCAGAGCCAGCCGGTCCAGCAGCAGCCGCTGCTGCCGGCCGTGCGGGCGCCGCAGGGGCCGGCCGTGCTGGCCAGCTATCCGGCGCCGAGCGCCGAGGAGCCGGTGAAAAAGCCGCAGGCCGCTGGCGACGAGGCGCAGATCCTGCGTGAAGTGCCGCGCAAGGGCGAAGCCGTGCCCGCCGGCCAGGTGGAAGCGCGCTGAGCGGACGGTCGCCGGGGTGATCGAGGAGTCGGGGCGCGTCGTCGCGCTTGACGACGGTGCGGTGTGGGTGGAAACCCTGCGCCGCAGTACCTGTTCCGCCTGTTCGGCGAATGCCGGCTGCGGTCAGGGGCTGATGGAAAAATTGGGGGTGGGCCAGCGCCGGGGGTACGTGCGGGCGCTGACCGACCTGCAGCTGGCGGTCGGCGACGGGGTGACCATCGGCATCCGCGAGGATCTGTTGCTGCGCAGTTCGCTGCAGGTCTACCTGTTGCCATTGCTGGGGCTGTTCGCCGGAGCCATTCTGGCCGAACGGTTGGCGTTGGCCGAGCCTTTTGTCATTCTGGCCGCCTTGGGCGGATTCCTTGCCGTGGGCTGGCTGGTGCGCAGGCGCAGCCGCGCGCGCGCGGACGATCCCGCCCTGCAGCCGGTGGTCCTGCGTGCGCAACTCGCGGGCTGTGCCATGCCGGTGGAAAATCGCTGATCTCCGTTGTCGAACCTCAAAGGAGTCCAAGATTCATGCGTATCCTCAAACGCGCCACGATCATGCTGGTCGCCGTGCTGGCGATGACCCAGGTGTTGGTCGCCAACGCGCAGTTGCCGGAGTTCACCGGCCTGGTCGAGCAGGCTTCGCCGGCGGTGGTCAATATCAGCACCCGGCAGACCGTGCCGACCCAGGCCGCCGGCATGCAGCAGATGCCGGATCTGGAAGACCTGCCGCCGATGTTCCGCGAATTCTTCGAGCGCAGCCTGCCGCCGCGCGGGCAGGGGCAGATGCCGCGCAAGCGCGAGGCGCAGTCGCTGGGCTCGGGCTTCATCATCTCCCCTGACGGCTACGTGCTGACCAACAACCACGTGGTGGCCGACGCCGACGAGATCATCGTGCGCCTGTCCGACCGCAGCGAGCTGAAGGCCAAGCTGATCGGCGCCGATCCGCGCACCGACGTGGCTCTGCTCAAGGTCGAGGGCAAGAACCTGCCGACCGTCAAGCTCGGCAAGTCGGATGCCCTGAAGGTCGGCGAGTGGGTGGTGGCGATCGGTTCGCCGTTCGGCTTCGATCACTCGGTCACCGCCGGCATCGTCAGCGCCAAGGGCCGCAGCCTGCCGGACGAGAACTACGTGCCGTTCATCCAGACCGACGTGGCGATCAATCCCGGCAACTCCGGTGGTCCGCTGTTCAACCTCGATGGCGAGGTGGTCGGCATCAACTCGCAGATATTCACCCGCTCCGGTGGCTTCATGGGCCTGTCGTTCGCCATCCCGATCGACGTGGCGATGAGCGTGGCCGACCAGCTCAAGGCCGGCGGCAAGGTCAACCGCGGTTGGCTCGGCGTGGTGATCCAGGAAGTGAACAAGGATCTGGCCGAGTCCTTCGGTCTGGACAAGCCGGCGGGCGCCCTGGTGGCCCAGGTGCTGGACAACGGCCCGGCCGCCAAGGGCGGGCTGCAGGTCGGCGACGTGATCCTCGCTCTCGACGGCCAGCCGATCGTGATGTCGGCCGATCTGCCGCACCTGGTCGGCAACATCAAGCCGGGCTCCAAGGTGTCGCTGGATGTGGTCCGCGCCGGGGCGCGCAAGAAGGTCGAGTTGACCGTCGGCTCCCTGCCGGAGGAAGGCGAGGAGCTGGCGGCTGCCAGCGGCAAGGATGGCGCGAGCCGCAGCAGCAACCGCCTGGGGGTCAGCGTGATCGATCTCACCGCCGAGCAGAGGAAGGCGCTCGACCTGCAGGGCGGCGCGCTGATCCGCGAGGTGCAGGACGGTCCGGCCGCGCTGATCGGCCTGCGTCCGGGGGATGTGGTCACCCACCTGAACAACCAGTCGATCGACTCGGCGAAGACCTTCAACAAGGTGGCCGAGGCGCTGCCGAAGAACCGCACCGTGTCGATGCGCGTGCTGCGCCAGGGGCGCGCCAGCTTCATCACCTTCAAGCTGCTCGAGTAAGCGCGGCGGGGCAGGGGCAAGGGGGCGGATTCGCCCCCTTGTCGTTTCGGCGCCGCCGGTGGACGCCGGGTGACGCCCGCCCGGACGATCAGGTAAACTTCCGGGCTATTTTCGGCGGGCCAGGCCCGCGCTCCCTGTCCGAGTGTTGAGCCCGTGAGTGATCTGAGTCATATCCGCAACTTCTCCATCATCGCCCACATCGACCATGGCAAGTCGACCCTGGCCGACCGCTTCATCCAGCTCTGCGGCGGCCTGTCCGACCGCGAGATGGAAGCCCAGGTGCTCGACTCGATGGACCTCGAGCGCGAGCGCGGCATCACCATCAAGGCGCACAGCGTGACCCTGCACTACAAGGCGCAGGACGGCAAAACCTACCAGCTCAACTTCATCGACACCCCCGGCCACGTCGACTTCACCTACGAGGTCAGCCGCTCGCTGGCCGCCTGCGAGGGCGCGCTGCTGGTGGTGGACGCCGGCCAGGGCGTCGAGGCGCAGTCGGTGGCCAACTGCTACACCGCCATCGAGCAGGGCCTCGAGGTGATGCCGGTGCTGAACAAGATGGACCTGCCCCAGGCCGAGCCGGAGCGGGTCAAGGAAGAGATCGAGCACATCATCGGCATCGACGCCACCGACGCGGTGGCCTGCAGCGCCAAGAGCGGCATGGGCGTGATCGACGTGCTCGAGCGCCTGGTCGAGGTCATTCCGGCGCCGGAAGGCGAGATCGAGGCGCCGCTGCAGGCGCTGATCATCGACTCCTGGTTCGACAACTATCTGGGCGTGGTATCGCTGGTGCGCGTGCGCCACGGCCGGGTCAAGAAGGGCGACAAGATCCTGGTCAAGTCGACCGGCAAGGTCCACCAGGTCGACAGCGTCGGCGTGTTCACTCCCAAGCACACCGTCACCGCCGACCTCAAGGCCGGCGAGGTGGGCTTCATCGTCGCCGGCATCAAGGACATCCAGGGCGCGCCGGTGGGCGACACCCTGACGCTGTCCAACACCCCGGACGTCGAGGTGCTGCCGGGCTTCAAGCGGGTCAAGCCGCAGGTCTACGCCGGCCTGTTCCCGGTCAGCTCGGACGACTTCGAGGACTTCCGCGACGCCTTGGAGAAGCTGACCCTCAACGACGCCGCGCTGCAGTACGAGCCGGAAAGCTCCGACGCGCTGGGCTTCGGCTTCCGCATCGGCTTCCTCGGCATGCTGCACATGGAGATCATCCAGGAGCGCCTGGAGCGCGAGTACGACCTGGACCTGATCACCACCGCGCCGACCGTGGTGTTCGAGGTGGTGCTGAAGAACGGCGACATCGTCTACGTCGACAACCCGTCCAAGCTGCCCGACCTGTCGTCGATCGGCGAGATGCGCGAGCCGATCTGCCGAGCCAACATCCTGGTACCGCAGGACCACCTGGGCAGCGTGATCACCCTGTGCATCGAGAAGCGCGGCGTGCAGCGCGACATGCACTTCCTCGGCAATCAGGTGCAGGTCAGCTACGATCTGCCGATGAACGAGGTGGTGCTCGACTTCTTCGACCGCCTGAAGTCGGCCAGCCGCGGCTACGCTTCGCTGGACTACGGCTTCGACCGCTTCCAGGCTGCCAACCTGGTGCGCCTGGACGTGCTGATCAACGGCGAGCGGGTCGACGCCCTGGCGCTGATCGTCCACCGCGACAACGCGGCGCACAAGGGCCGCCAGTTGGTGGAGAAGATGAAGGAGCTGATTCCGCGGCAGATGTTCGACGTGGCGATCCAGGCGGCCATCGGCGGCCAGGTCATCGCGCGCTCGACGGTCAAGGCACTCAGGAAGAACGTGCTGGCCAAGTGTTACGGCGGCGACGTCAGCCGCAAGCGCAAGCTGCTGGAGAAGCAGAAGGCCGGTAAGAAAAGGATGAAGCAGGTCGGCAGCGTGGAAATCCCGCAGGAAGCCTTCCTCGCCGTGCTCAAAGTGGATAGCTAAGGATCATGACGCTGAACTTCCCGCTGTTACTGGTAATCGCCGTCGCCGTGTGCGGCGTCCTCGCGCTGATCGACCTGCTGTTCCTCGCCCCGCGACGGCGCTCGGCCATCGCCGCCTACCAGGGCAGCGTGAGTCAGGCCGACCCGCAGGTGTTGCAGAAGCTCGCCAGCGAGCCGGTGCTGGTGGAGTACGGCAAGTCGTTCTTCCCGGTGTTGGCTCTGGTGTTGGTGCTGCGCTCGTTCCTCGTCGAGCCGTTCCAGATTCCCTCGGGTTCGATGCGACCGACCCTGGAAGTCGGCGACTTCATCCTGGTCAACAAGTTCGCCTACGGCATTCGTCTGCCGGTGCTCGACAGCAAGGTGATCGAGGTCGGCAACCCGCAGCGCGGCGATGTGATGGTGTTCCGCTACCCGAGCGATCCGACCGTGAACTACATCAAGCGCGTGGTCGGCCTGCCGGGCGATCATGTGCGCTACAGCAGCGACAAGCGTCTGTTCATCAACGGTCAACCGGTCGCCGAGCAGTTGCTCGGCGATGAGCCCGGCAGCCTCGGCAGTGCGCGTCTGTACAACGAGAAGTTGGGCGAGGTCGAGCATCTGGTGCGCAAGGAAATGCGCCGCTACCGCATCGAACCCGATCACGAGTGGGTGGTGCCGGCTGGGCACTACTTCATGATGGGTGACAACCGCGACAACTCCAACGACAGCCGTTACTGGGACGACCCGGCGATTCCGCTTGAGCTGCATGGCATGGTTCCCGACCGCAACATCGTCGGCAAGGCATTCGCCGTGTGGATGAGCTGGCCTGCGCCCAAGTTCAGCCACCTGCCGACGTTCGAGCGGATCGGATTGATCCATTGATCCTTGAATATTCCGATACGAGGTCGAACATGACGTTTGCGCGTTCGCAGAAAGGCTTGTCGATGTTGAGCTGGCTGGTGGTGCTGGCCGTGGTGGCGTTTCTTGCCAGCACGGCTTTCAAGGTTCTGCCGCACTACCTCGACTTCTACTCGCTGCAGAAGATCATCACTGGGGTCGAGGCCGAGAAGGCACTCGACATCCGTACCCCGGGCGACTTCTTTGCTCATGTCGAGCGTGGTGTCCAAGTCAACAATATCCGCGATCTCGACCTGCGCAAAGTGATGGACGTGCGCCTGGAGAACAACGAGTTCTATGTCCACCTCAAGTACGAGAAGCGCGAGCCGCTGATCGAGAACCTCGACCTGGTCGTCCACTTCGACCGCGAATACCGTGTCCGTGCCCCGTGAGTAATCCTCTGCAACGACTCGAGCGCAAGCTCGGCTACCAATTCCAGGACCCGAACCTGATGGTCGTGGCCCTGACCCACCGCAGCTTTGCCGGCCGCAACAACGAGCGGCTGGAGTTCCTCGGCGACGCCATCCTCAACTTCGTAGTCGGCGAGGCGCTGTTCAAGCGCTTCCCGCAGGCCCGCGAGGGGCAGCTGTCGCGCCTGCGCGCGCGGCTGGTCAAGGGCGAGACCCTGGCGCGCCTGGCCCGGGTCTTCGACCTCGGCGAGTACCTGCGCCTGGGTTCCGGCGAGCTGAAGAGCGGCGGTTTCCGCCGCGAGTCGATCCTCGCCGACGCCACCGAGGCGCTGATCGGCGCCATCTACCTGGACACCGGCATGGACTCGGCGCGTGATCGCATCCTGGCCTGGCTGGAGCCCTATTTCGACGAGCTGACCCTGGTCGACACCAACAAGGACCCGAAAACCCGCCTGCAGGAGTTCCTGCAATCGCGTGGCTGCGAACTGCCGCGCTACGAGGTGGTGGATATCCAGGGCGAGCCGCATTGCCGGACCTTCTTCGTCGAATGCGAAATTGCCCTGCTCAATGAAAAGACCCGCGGCCAGGGTGCCAGCCGCCGTATCGCCGAACAGGTGGCGGCCGCGGCAGCACTGGTGGCCCTGGGCGTGGAGAATGGCAATGACTGAATCCCAGGCCAGCCGCTGCGGCTACGTGGCCATCGTCGGCCGGCCGAACGTCGGCAAGTCGACCCTGCTCAACCACATCCTCGGCCAGAAGCTGGCGATCACCTCGCGCAAGCCGCAGACCACCCGGCACACCCTGCTCGGCATCAAGACCGAGGGGGCGGTGCAGGCGATCTACGTCGACACCCCCGGCATGCACAAGGACAACGACAAGGCACTGAACCGCTACATGAACCGCAGCGCCAGCGCGGCGCTCAAGGACGTCGACGTGGTGGTGTTCGTGGTCGACCGTCAGCGCTGGACCGACGAGGACCAGATGGTGCTCGAGCGGGTCAAGTTCGTGAACTGCCCGGTGCTGCTGGTGGTCAACAAGATTGACCGCCTCGAGGACAAGGGCGAGTTGCTGCCGCACCTCAAGTGGTTGGCCGAGCAGCTGCCGGAAGCCGAGATCGTGCCGATCTCCGCGCAGAACGGGCAGAACTTGGAAACCCTGGAGAA
>DASQBU010000418.1:0-7979 GCA_035635035.1 Pseudomonas sp. | reverse complement strand
CGATGCCGGCCTGACCGGCGAGTGGGCTACCAAGCCGGTCCAGCTGTTCGGCCGCAACTCGGTATCCGGCACCTACGGCTTCTTCAAGGAAGAAGCGCTGTGCAAGGGTGACTTCAAGGCCAACGTGAACGAGCAGCCGGGCTCCGCCTCCGTGGTGCAGTCGGTTTCCAGCACCCTGAACGGCATCGGCTACTCGGGCATCGGCTACAAGACCTCCAGCGTCCGCGCTGTTCCGCTGGCCGACAAGAACGGCACCGTGGAAGAGGCCAACGAAGCCAACGCCGTCTCCGGCAAGTACCCGCTGTCCCGCTTCCTGTTCGTCTACGTGAACAAGGCGCCGAACAAGCCGCTGGCTCCGCTGGAAGCCGAGTTCGTGAAGATGGTGCTGTCCAAGCAGGGCCAGGAAGGCGTGGTCAAGGATGGCTACATCCCGCTGCCGGCCAAGGTGGCCGAGAAGGCTCTGAAGGAACTGGGCCTGTAAGACGTCGACGACTGACCGAGTGCAGGAAGCTGCGGGCGCAAGCCCGAGTCAGGGTAACGCCCGCCCCTCGCAAGAGTGGCGGGCGTTGCCACGTCACGCACTTGTAATCTTTGTGTCACAAAGCCCCGTTAGGGTGTGCGAACGAATGACTTGGCCACTGAAACCATGACTTCCTCCACAAAATCGCAACGACTGGATTTCGATACGCCGGCACTGCAGCGCAAACGCCGTCTGCGCGCGCTCAAGGACCGCCTGGCACGCTGGTACGTGTCCATCGGCGGTCTCGCCGTGCTGGGTGCCATCACCCTGATCTTCTTCTATCTGATCTACGTGGTGATGCCGATCTTCGGCGGTGCCGAGCTGAAGGGCTACACGGCCCAGCAGCCGGCTTGGCTGGCGCAGCAGGGCAAGCCGCTGCTGCTGGCCATCGAGGAGCAGAACCAGGTCGCCATGCGCCTGGATCAGGCCGGCCAGGTGCAGTTCTTCGACCTCAAGAGCGGCAAGGCGCTGCGCCAGCTCCAGCTGGCGCTGCCGGCCGGCGTCGCCATCACCGCCGTCGCCCAGGACCAGCCGGGCAGCCATGGCGTGGTGCTGGGTCTGTCCGACGGCCGGGTGCTGGTGTTCAAGCACAACTACGGCGTCACCTATCCGAACAACGTGAAGACCGTCGTCCCGACGATCGACTACCCGCTCGGCGAGGCGCCCATCGTCCTCGACCCGCAGGGCCGTCCGCTGGAGCACGTCGCCATCAACGCCGGCGACGATGCGGTGCTGCTGACCGCCTCCACCGGCAGCGAGCTGCACGTGCTCAACCTGGCGCGCGAGGAGAACATGATCACCGGCGAGGTCAGCCTCACCGAGCAGCGCCTCGCCCTGCCGCAGATCGCCGATCCGATCAAGGCGCTGGTGATCGACCCGCGCCAGCAGTGGCTGTACGTGTTCAACGGCCGCGCCACCGCCGACGTGTTCGACCTGCGCAGCAAGACCCTCAACGGCCGCTACTCCCTGGCCCATGACGGCGACACCGCGGTCACCGAGGTGAGCCCGCTGCTCGGCGGCATTTCGCTGATGGTCGGCGACTCCAAGGGCGGCATCGCCCAGTGGTTCATGGTGCGCGGCCAGGACGGCAAGTCGGCGCTGACCCGCATCCGCGAGTTCCGCCTGGGCAGCAGTCCGGTGACCCAGATCCTCCCGGAGGAGCGCCGCAAGGGCTTCCTGGCCCTGGATGACAAGGGCACCCTGGGCGTGTTCCACAGCACCGCGCACCGCACCCTGCTGACCCAGTCGGTGGCCGGCGGCCAGGCGGTGGCCGCGCTGTCGCCGCGCGCCAACCGCGTGCTGGTGGAAAGCAACGGCCAGCTGCAGCGCTTCCGCCTGCACAACCCGCACCCGGAAGTGTCGTGGAGCGCGCTGTGGGGCAAGGTGTGGTACGAGAGCTATGACGAGCCGAAGTACGTCTGGCAGTCGACCTCGGCCAACTCCGACTTCGAACCGAAGATGAGCCTGGCGCCGCTGACCTTCGGCACCCTCAAGGCGGCCTTCTACGCCATGCTGCTGGCCGCCCCGCTGGCCATCTGCGCGGCGATCTACACCGCCTACTTCATGGCCCCGGCGATGCGCCGCAAGGTCAAGCCGGTGATCGAGCTGATGGAGGCGCTGCCGACGGTGATCCTCGGCTTCTTCGCCGGCCTGTTCCTCGCCCCCTACGTCGAAGGCCACCTGCCGGGCATCTTCAGCATGCTGCTGCTGATGCCGGTCGGCATCCTGTTCGCCGCCTGGGTGTGGAGCCGCATGCCGTCGAGCGTGCGCCTGCGCGTGCCGGACGGCTGGGAAGCCGCGCTGCTGATCCCGGTGGTGGTCGGCGTCGCCGCCTTCTCGCTGTCGGTCAGTGGCCATCTGGAGAACTGGTTCTTCGGTGGCGACATGCGCCTGTGGCTGACCAACGACCTGGGCATCAAGTTCGACCAGCGCAACGCCCTGGTGGTCGGCCTGGCCATGGGCTTCGCGGTGATCCCGAACATCTACTCGATCGCCGAGGACGCCGTGTTCAGCGTGCCGAAGAGCCTGACCTTCGGCTCCCTGGCGCTCGGCGCCACGCCGTGGCAGACCCTGACCCGCGTGGTGATCCTCACCGCCAGCCCGGGCATCTTCTCGGCGCTGATGATCGGCCTGGGCCGCGCGGTGGGCGAGACCATGATCGTGCTGATGGCCACCGGCAACACGCCGATCATGGATGCCAACATCTTCGAAGGCCTGCGCACCCTGGCCGCCAACGTGGCGGTGGAGATGCCGGAGTCGGAGGTCGGCAGCAGCCACTACCGCGTGCTGTTCCTTTCCGCGCTGGTGCTGCTCACCTTCACCTTCGTGATGAATACCCTGGCGGAGCTGATCCGCACCCGTCTGCGCAAGAAGTACGCGTCGCTCTAAGCTCTGGAAAGGTAGACGTCAGTGAAACAGCAAAACCTGAAAACCTGGTTCAAGAGCGGCTCGCCCTGGGTGTGGATGACCGCCGGCGGTGTCTCCATCGCCGTGATCATGACCATCGGCCTGCTGGCGGTGATCGCCGTGCGCGGCCTGGCGCACTTCTGGCCGGCCGACGTGATCGAGGCCGAGTACCGCGTGCCCGGCCAGGCGGCCAAGCTGGTCGCCGGCGAGCTGGTCGAGCGCGAGGAAGTGCCGCGCGCCCGCCTGGCCGCCAGCGGCGTGCCGGTGGACGCCAAGGGCGGCGAGTTCATGACCCGCGAACTGCTCAAGGTCGGCAACCGCGAGATCTACGGCGCCGACTTCAACTGGGTGGTCGGCGAGTGGCTGGGGGCGCAGCGCACCCCCGAGCAGCTGGTGGTGCTCGAGCGCCGCGAGTGGGGCAACTTCTACGGCTACCTGCAGAGCCTCAAGGCGGGCGACCAGCCGGTCGCCGAGGGCGAGGCCGCCTGGGCGGCCCTGCAGCAGCGCCTGAAGCACGCCGACGAGCTGCACGAGCAGATCGCCAAGCTGGAGAAGAAGGACATCGGCCGCATCAACGCCGGCCTCGAGCGCCTGCGCCTGAAGGCGCGCAAGCTGGAGCTGGCCGGCAAGCTGGACGCCGCCGCCCAGGCCGACCTGGCCGCCGAGCGCGCCCAGCTGGACGCCGAGTACAAGGCCCTCGAGGAGCGCCTGGTCGGCCTGCAGCAGCAGTTCAATCGCGACAGCATCCAGGTGAAGACCGTCGACGGCCGCACCCAGGAGCTGAGCCTGGGCAAGGTGGTGCGCGCCTACCGGCCGAACGCCATGGGCACCGGCGAGAAGCTCGGCTTCTACTTCGCCAAGCTGTGGGAGTTCGTCAGCGACGAGCCGCGCGAGGCCAACACCGAAGGCGGCATCTTCCCGGCGATCTTCGGTACCGTGATGATGACCCTGATCATGGCGGTGATCGTCACCCCGTTCGGCGTGATGGCGGCCATCTACCTGCGCGAGTACGCCAAGCAGGGCCTGCTGACCCGCGTCATCCGCATCGCGGTGAACAACCTGGCCGGCGTGCCGGCGATCGTCTACGGCGTGTTCGGCCTGGGCTTCTTCGTCTACGTGCTGGGCGGCTCGATCGACCGGCTGTTCTTCGCCGAGGCCCTGCCGGCGCCGACCTTCGGCACCCCGGGCCTGCTGTGGGCCTCGCTGACCCTGGCGATCCTCGCCGTGCCGGTGGTGATCGTCGCCACCGAGGAAGGCCTGGCGCGGGTGCCGCGCGCCCTGCGTGAAGGCTCGCTGGCGCTCGGCGCGACCAAGGCCGAGACCCTGTGGAAGGTGGTGCTGCCGATGACCAGCCCGGCGATGATGACCGGCATGATCCTTGCCGTGGCCCGCGCCGCCGGCGAAGTGGCGCCGCTGATGCTGGTCGGCGTGGTCAAGCTGGCCCCGGCGCTGCCGGTGGACGGCAACTACCCGTACCTGCACCTCGACCAGAAGATCATGCACCTGGGCTTCCACATCTACGACGTCGGCTTCCAGAGCCCCAACGTCGAGGCGGCCCGCCCGCTGGTGTACGCTACCGCGCTGCTGCTGGTACTGGTGATCGCCCTGCTCAACCTGAGCGCGGTGTTCATCCGCAACCACCTGCGCGAGAAGTACAAGGCGCTGGAACACTAAGAGCTTCGTCGGCGCGAGCACAGCTCGCGACACGCCCCGCAGCCGCCCGGCGAGCCAGGTTCGCTGCTGCGGGGGAACCTGATTCAAAGTGGAGCACTCCATGCAACACGACACCCATACCCACGGCATCGACATCGGCGCCCTCGGCCGCAGCAAGCAGTCCCTCGACCTGGCCAGCGAGAGCGTGGCCCTCGAGGTCCCCGGCCTCAACCTGTTCTACGGCGACAAGCAGGCGCTGTTCGACGTGCAGATGAACATCCCGCGCAACCGCGCCACCGCGTTCATCGGCCCGTCCGGCTGCGGCAAGTCGACCCTGCTGCGCACCTTCAACCGGATGAACGACCTGGTCGACGGCTGCCGCGTCGAAGGCGAGATCCGCCTCGACGGCCAGGACATCTACCGCAAGGGCGTGGACGTCGCCGAGCTGCGCCGTCGCGTCGGCATGGTGTTCCAGAAGCCCAACCCGTTCCCCAAGAGCATCTACGAGAACGTGGTCTACGGCCTGCGCATCCAGGGCGTCAACCAGAAGCGCGTGCTCGACGAGACCGTGGAGTGGGCGCTGAAGAGCGCGGCGCTGTGGGACGAGGTCAAGGATCGCCTGCACGACTCGGCGCTGGGCCTGTCCGGCGGCCAGCAGCAGCGTCTGGTGATCGCCCGCACCGTGGCGGTGCAGCCGGAAGTGCTGCTGCTCGACGAACCCTGCTCGGCGCTCGACCCGATCTCCACCCTCAAGGTCGAGGAACTGATCAACGAGCTCAAGGGTCAGTACACCATCGTCATCGTCACCCACAACATGCAGCAGGCGGCGCGCGTCTCCGACTACACCGCGTTCATGTACATGGGCAAGCTGATCGAGTTCGGTGACACTGACACCCTGTTCACCAACCCGGCGAAGAAGCAGACCGAGGACTACATCACCGGCCGTTACGGCTAGTGGCGATGGCCGTGCGCGGCGGGCGGTGACGCCCGTCCGGCCGGCCGCTTGACGGTCGACAGGGAGCGGTGTGCGCGGCGCACCCCACAGCCAGCTTTTGCGGAGCAGAACCATGGTCAACAAAGACAGCATTACCCACCACATCTCCCAGCAGTTCAACGCCGAACTGGAAGAGGTGCGCAGCCACCTGCTGGCCATGGGCGGCCTGGTGGAGAAGCAGGTCAACGATGCGGTCAACGCGCTGATCGACGCCGATTCCGGCCTGGCCCAGCAGGTGCGCGACGTCGATGCGCAGATCAACCAGATGGAGCGCAGCATCGACGAGGAGTGCGTGCGCATCCTCGCCCGTCGCCAGCCGGCGGCTTCCGACCTGCGCCTGATCATCAGCATCTCCAAGTCGGTGATCGACCTCGAGCGCATCGGCGACGAGGCCACCAAGATCGCCAAGCGCGCCATCGAGCTGTGCGAGGACGGCGAGGCGCCCAAGGGCTACGTCGAGATCCGCCACATCGGCGAGCAGGTGCGCAAGATGGTCCAGGAGGCGCTGGACGCCTTCGCCCGCTACGACGCCGACCTCGCCCTGTCGGTGGCGCAGTACGACAAGACCGTCGACCGCGAGTACAAGAGCGCCCTGCGCGAGCTGGTCACCTACATGATGGAAGACCCGCGCTCGATCTCCCGCGTGCTCAGCGTGATCTGGGCGCTGCGCTCGCTGGAGCGCATCGGCGACCACGCGCGCAACATCGCCGAACTGGTGATCTACCTGGTGCGCGGCACCGACGTGCGCCACACCGGCCTGGCCAAGCAGGGGCGGCCCGCCAAGGACGAACCGCAGGCCTGAGCCTGCGGCGCCGGCCCGCGCCGTCGTCGTTGGCCTGACCCGCATCAAGCGCTGGGCAGGTAGCCGACGGACGGCGCGAGAGCGGTCACAAACTCGCCGCCCGGCCTCTCGTCGCGGCGGGGGACGCCCTGTTAGTCTGCCCGCTATCGAACTGCTGCCAGCGTGCCATCATGTCCGCCCGTCCGTTGCTCCTCGCCCTGCTGCTTTCCAGCCTGGCCGCGCCGGCCAGCGCCCTGACCGTCTACAAGCACGTCGACGCCAACGGCGTGGTCAGCTACAGCGACCAGGCCAGCCCGGGCGCCCGCGTCTTCCAGTTCCGCCAGCCCGGCGTGCCGCTGCTCCCGCGCCAGCCCGGCGCCGCGCCGACGCTGAGCGACGAGCTGGCGCGCCAGGTGCAGCTGGATACCCTCAAGCATGCCGGCGGCGACACCCTGCGGGTGCGCAACGACCTGTTCGCCCCGGTGGAGATCGAGCTGCGCCTGGACAACGTCGCCAACGCCGTCGGCGTGCCGGACAAGCCGCTGCGCTGGGTGCTGCCGCCGCGCAGCCAGATCCGCCTGCTGACCCTGGCGCCGCGCGATCCCGGCCAGCCGCTGCGCTACACCCCCAAGCTCAGCCATGCCCTGGGCGATCCGCGCCTGCTGCCCAAGCCGCACCGCTATCCGTTGCCCTGGCGCGGCGGGCCGTTCCGCCAGAGCCAGGGCGCCAACGGCCTGTTCAGCCACTTCACCCCCAAGGGCCGCTACGCGGTGGATATCCCCATGCCGGAGGGCACGCCGATTCTCGCCGCGCGCGACGGCGTGGTGGTCAGCACCCGCAACGACCAGACGGGGGCCAAGCCCAATCCGGGCGGCAACCACGTGCGCATCCTCCACGACGACGGCACCATGGGCGTCTACCTGCACCTGCTGCAGGGCTCGGTGCAGGTGGCGCCCGGCCAGCGCGTGCACGCCGGCCTGCCGATCGCCCGCTCCGGCAACACCGGCCACAGCACCGGTCCGCACCTGCACTTCGTGGTGCAGCGCAACGTCGGTCTGGCGGTGGAGTCGATCCCCTTCCAGTTCGCCCAGCCGCTCGACGGGCGCCCCGAGTTGGCCGTCGGCGGCGAGGATTGAGGCGGGCCTGCGCGGTTGCTCCAGGCTGCGCCGCAACGAAAAGGGCGACCCCGCGGGGTCGCCCTTTTGCGTAGCGCGGCGGCGTGACTAGTCCAGCTTGAGCACCTTGGCCAGCAGGATCTTCGGCCCCTTCATCTTCTTGACGATGATGCGCAGGCCGTGGGTCTCGAGGGTCTCGTCCTCGCTGGGCAGGCGCTTGAGGCTGTCGTAGACCAGCCCGGCCAGGGTGTCGGCCTCGACGTCGTCGAGGTCGACCTCGAGCAGGCGCTCGATCTTGAACAGCGGGGTGTCGCCGCGCACCAGCAGCTTGCCCGGCTGGTAGGTGAGCAGGCCGCGCTCGGTCTTGCGGTGCTCGTCCTGGATGTCGCCGACCAGCACCTCCAGCACGTCCTCCATGGTCAGGAAGCCGACCACCTTGCCGTCGGCCTCCTCGACCAGGGCGAAGTGTGCGCCGCCCTGGCGGAACTGCTCGAGCAGGCGGCCCAGCGG
>DASQBU010000417.1:0-2792 GCA_035635035.1 Pseudomonas sp. | reverse complement strand
TGGGGCTCCCTGTCCGTCGGGTCATTCGCTATGCCGCCCGCAGCGGCGTTGCCAGGGAAAGTGCAGCAAGCGTGCCAACCCCGGAATGGCCGCCATTTCGGCACATTTACCCGTTTTTTCGCCGCCAACTGTTGGATTTTGCGCACCGCCGACGGCGTTCTGCCGGGTTTTCGCCAGCAGTGCGCCACGCAGCCCATCCCCTCAAACACAAAAAGGAATATACAAATCAAATTTGATTATTTTTAAACATAAGAAGGGCCGGCTAGAGTCCGGTTCCATCGAGATTGCGCCGCAGCGAGGCCGCCATGAACGCACCCATCCTGACCCTGGCTCCCCACGAGAACAGCCGCGAGGAAATCCGGGCCAAGGCGCTGCTGTTCGCCGACATCCGCTCGCAGCAGCTGCTGGAACAGGCCGAGCTGGTCGCCGCCAGCCCGGTGCCGGTGCTGATCCACGGCGAGACCGGCACCGGCAAGGAACTGCTGGCGCGCCACCTGCACAAGCGCAGCGGCCGCAAGGGGCCGTTCGTCGCGGTGAACGGCGCGGCGATCAACGAGAGCCTGGCGGAGAGCGAATTCTTCGGCCACGAGGCCGGCGCCTTCACCGGCGCCAACGGCCGCCGCGAGGGCTGGTTCGAGGCCGCCCAGGGCGGCACCCTGTTCCTCGACGAGATCGGCGACCTGCCGCTCAACCTGCAGGTCAAGCTGCTGCGGGTGCTGCAGGAGCGCGAGGTGGTGCGCGTCGGCGGGCGCAAGCCGATCCCCATCGACGTGCGCATCGTCACCGCCACCCACGTCGACCTGCAGTCGGCGATCACCGCCGGGCGCTTCCGCGAGGACCTCTACTACCGGCTGAACATCGTCACCCTGCGCATCCCGCCGCTGCGCGACCGCCCCGGCGACATCCTGCCGCTGGCCCAGCACTTCCTCGGCCAGTTCGCCCGCGAGCACGCGCGGCCGCTGCCGGAGCTGAGCCCGGAGGCCGTGCAGCGCCTGCTGGCGCACAACTGGCCGGGCAACATCCGCGAGCTGGAGAACACCCTGCTGTCCGCCGCCCTGCTCGCCGGCGGCCCGCTGATCGAGGGTCGCCACCTGCAGTTCAGCCGCCGCGCCGCTCCCGCCCCGGCCAGCGCCGCGACCTCGCCCGGCGGCGCCACGGCGGCCGACCAGTTGTGGCGGGGCATCCAGCACCAGCTGCAGGAGCTGCTCGACCACGACCACCCGCAGCTGTGGGCACGCTGGGAGGAGCTGCTGCTGCAGACCACCCTCGCCCGCCACCACTTCAACCAGGTGCACAGCGCCGACCGCCTGGGCATCAGCCGCCACGCCCTGCGCACCCTGATGAAACGCTACGACCTGCTGCCGCCGCCGGCCGGCGCCCGCTACAGCGCCCAGGCGTAGTCCGCCACGCCCAAGCGGCGGCAACGGCCGCTGGCCGTCGCCCGCCCTCGGACGCCCCTACTCCCGCGTATGCGCCAGCACCGGGCGGCCCTCGATGGCCGTGGACGGCCGCCCGTCCGGGCCGACCGGCACCTCGCCGACCAGGGTCACCCGGTACAGCTGGCGGGGAAAATCGCTGGCATAGATGTCCACCGGCGGCAGGTGGGCGGTGGCGCGGTTGTCCCAGAACGCCACATCGCCCGGCTGCCACTTGAAGCGCACGGTGTATTCCGGGCGGATCGCCTGCTCGAACAGCAGCGCCAGCAGCTGCTCGCTCTCGCGCAGGCTGAGGCCGACGATGCGCTTGAGGAACGCCGGGCTGACGAACAGCGCCTTCTCGCCGGTCAGCGGATGCACGCGCACCAACGGGTGCTCGCTGACCAGCGGGGTCGCCGCCAGCGGATCGAGGAAGCCCTGGCGCGCCACGCTGCCTTCCGGCGGGGTGAAGCGGTGCTCGCCGCGCAGGGTGTCGACGAACGCCTGCAGGCTCGGCGACAGGCCCTGGTAGGCCGCCACCAGGTTGGTCCACTGGGTATCGCCGCCGAAGGGCGGGATGTCCACCCCGCGCAGGATCGCCGCCGCCGGCGGATTGACCGCGGCGGTGACGTCGGTGTGCCAGCCGCTCCACGGCCGCACCAGGCGCTCCGCGCTGAAACGCTGGTCGAAGCGGTCGCGGCCGACCGAATAGACCTCGGGATGGCCCTCGACGTAGCCGAACACCGGATGGCCGATGGTCAGCTCGCCGAACTGGCGGCCGAGCGCCACCTGCTGGGCGTGGTCGAGGTGCTGGTCATGGAAGAACAGCACCTTCCAGCGCAGCAGGGCGGCGTGGATCGCCTCGCGCTGCGCGGCGGACAGCGGGCGCTTGAGGTCGACGCCGTCGATGCGCGCGCCGATGTGCAGGGACAGCGGGGTGACCGACAGCCCTTCGGCGGCCGGGACTTCAGGATGACGCAGGGGGACGGCCGACATGCACGGCTCCTGTGGACAAGCGGGCGGCGGCGGCCGCCCCGATGTGGATAACCCGGCTCAGACGGCCGCGCGCTGGTTCTGGCGTTGCTGCAGGTACTGGTTCTGCGGCCGCGCCAGGCCGAAGTGCTCGCGCAGGGTGCGGCCGCTGTACTCCTCGCGGAACAGCCCGCGGCGGCGCAGCTCCGGCACCACCAGCTCGATGAACTCGTCCAGCCCGCCCGGCAGCCAGGGCGCCAGCACGTTGAAGCCGTCGGCGGCGCCGTTCTCGAACCACTGCTGGATCTGGTCGGCGATCTGCACCGGGGTGCCCACCACCGTCCAGTGGCCGCGGGCGCCGGCGATGCGCAGGTACAGCTCGCGGATGGTCAGGTTCTCGCGGTG
>DASQBU010000416.1:0-1791 GCA_035635035.1 Pseudomonas sp. | reverse complement strand
TTCGACCTGGCGCTGGACTATGCCAAGGCCAGCCGCCTGGCCGTGGCCTTCGCCGCCGGCACCGACGCCGCCGCCCGCGCGGCCGTCGCCGGTCTGTTGCAGGCCGCCGGCATCGCCGTTACCGAAGTCAGCGACAGCCCGGCGCTGGTGGTGCTGCGCACCGTCGCCATGCTCGCCAACGAGGCCGCCGACGCCGTGCTGCAAGGCGTCGGCAACGCCGCCGACATCGACCTGGCGATGTGCGCCGGGGTCAACTACCCGAAGGGCCCGCTGGCCTGGGCCGACGCCATCGGCGTGGGCACCGTGCTGGGCGTGCTCGACCACCTGCAGCGCAGCTACGGCGAGGACCGCTATCGTCCGTCCCTGCTGCTGCGCCGCCTGCACTGCGCCGGAGAGCGTTTCCATGGCTGACAACAATAATGAACTGACGCCCCAGCAACTGGCCGAAGCCTGCGCCGAAGCCATGTACGAGCGCGACCTCGCCGTGCGCCACCTCGGCATCAAGATCCTGCGCATGGCGCCGGGTGAGGCCGACCTGCAGATGACCGTCGGCGAGATCATGATCCAGGGCCACGCCAGCTGCCACGGCGGCTACCTGTTCACCCTCGCCGACTCGGCGTTCGCCTACGCCTGCAACAGCTACGACGACGCCTGCGTGGCGCTCGGTTGCAGCATCGACTACATCGCCCCCGGCCGCCTCGGCGACGTGCTCACCGCGCGCGCCACCCAGGTCAGCCGCAGCGGCCGCACCGGCAACTACGACGTGCGCATCGAAAACCAGCACGGCCAGTTGATCGCCGTGTTCCACGGCAAGTCCTACAAGATCCGCGGCACCGTCCGCCAGCAGGAGAACCAGGCATGAGCGAAGCCCTGATCATCGACGCCATCCGCACCCCGATCGGCCGCTACGCCGGCGCGCTGTCCGCCGTGCGTGCCGACGACCTCGGCGCCGTACCGCTGCGCGCACTGATGGCGCGCAACCCGCAGGTCGACTGGAGCGCGGTGGACGACGTCATCTTCGGCTGCGCCAACCAGGCCGGCGAAGACAACCGCAACGTCGCACGCATGTCCGCCCTGCTCGCCGGCCTGCCGCAGAACGTGCCCGGCACCACCGTCAACCGCCTGTGCGGCTCGGGCATGGACGCCATCGGCCTGGCCGCCCGCACCCTGCGCTGCGGCGAGGCCCAGCTGATGATCGCCGGCGGCGTGGAATCCATGTCGCGCGCGCCCTTCGTGATGGGCAAGGCGGAAAGCGCCTTCTCCCGCTCGGCGGAGATGTTCGACACCACCATCGGCTGGCGCTTCGTCAACCCGCTGATGAAGAAGGAATTCGGCATCGACTCGATGCCGGAGACCGCCGAGAATGTCGCCGCACAGTTCAACGTCTCGCGCGCCGACCAGGACGCCTTCGCCCTGCGCAGCCAGCAGAAGACCGGCGCCGCCATGGCACGCGGGCGCTTCGCGCGCGAGATCGTCCCGGTGGAAATCGCCCAGCGCAAGGGACCGGCCAAGGTCGTCGACGCCGACGAGCATCCGCGCCCGGACACCACCCTCGAGCAGCTGGCCAAGCTGCCGACCCCGTTCCGCGACGGCGGCAGCGTCACCGCCGGCAACGCCTCCGGCGTCAACGACGGCGCCTGCGCCCTGCTGCTGGCCAGCCCGGAAGCCGCCAAGCGCTTCGGCCTCAAGGCCCGCGGCCGCGTGGTGGCGATGGCCAGCGCCGGCGTCGAACCGCGCATCATGGGCATCGGCCCGGTGCCGGCCACCCGCAAGGTGCTGGAGCTGGCCAAC
>DASQBU010000415.1:0-5399 GCA_035635035.1 Pseudomonas sp. | reverse complement strand
ATCGCCGGCTCCTCGGCCGGCGGGATCAACGGCATCACCCTGGCCAGCGCGCTGGCCCACGACCGCTCGCTGACGCCGATCACCCGCCTGTGGCTGGAGCAGGCCGACATGCTCGGCCTGCTGGCGCCGGAGGCCAAGGCGCGGCTGTGGAGCAAGTGGTACTTCTGGCCGCTGCTGCGCCCGTTGCTGACCCGCCTGGCGCGCGAGGGCCTGCTGCCGGGCGGGACCGATGCCGAAATGGCCAAGCGCCTCTCGGTGTTCCTGCGCTCGCGCTGGTTCAAGCCGCCGCTCGACGGCCGCCGCTTGAGCGCGCTGCTGCTCGACGGCCTCGCGGCGATGAACGAGCCGCCCGCGCTGTGGGAGTCGCAGCTGCCCAAGGGCGAGCGCCTCGATCTGGTGGTGACGGTGACCGACTTCCACGGTCTGGAGCGGCCGATCTTCATCCACGACCCGCCGGTGGCCTACGAGCGCGAGCACCGTCACCTGCTGCGCTTTTCGGTCGAGCACCGCAAGACCGGCCACCTGTTCGGCGACTTCGACGTCGACGACTTCCCCTCGCTGGCCTTCGCGGGCCGGGCCTCGGCGTCCTATCCCGGCGCCTTCCCGCCGGCCCAGCTGGGCGAGATCGACGCGCTGCTGGCCGAGCGCCGCCAACCCTGGCCGGCGCGCACGCGCTTTCTGGAGCGCAACTTCCGCCAGTACCGCGAGCGCGGCGAGAACCCGGAGGAGGCGGTGCTGGTGGACGGCAGCATCCTCGACAACAAGCCGATCATGGCCTGCGTCGAGGCTATCCGCACCCACGGCGCCTTCCGCGAGGTGGATCGCCGGCTGGTCTACATCGACCCGCGCCCGCAGCGCGAGCGGCCGCAGGCGGCGGGCGTGCCCGGTTTCTTCGCCACCCTGCGCGGCGCGCTGACCGACCTGCCGCGCCAGGACCCGGTGTACAACGAACTGGCGATGCTCGGCCCCTACAACGTGCAGGCGCGGCGGCTGAAGGCGGCGATCCTCGACGCCCGCCCGCAGATCGCCCGGTTGATCGAGGAGGAGACCGAGGGCCGCCTGAGGAGCGGCTTCAGCGCCGATGATCTGCGCCACTGGCGACTGCGCTCGATCGCCATGCTCTCCGGCACTGTGGTGGTCTACGACGCCTGGCTGCGCTCGCTGGTGTTCGAGGCTCTGGATTTCGTCGGGCGCCTGATCGCCAGCGCCTGCCAGTACTCGCCGGACTCGCCGCCCGCGCGCCGCGTGCAGGAAACCGTCGAGGCCTGGGCGCGGCGCCAGGGCATGGTCGCCGAGTCCTACGCCATGCCGGCGCAGCTCGAGCACAACGTCGACCTGCCGTCATTTGCGCGGATGATTCTGGACTTCGGGGTGATCTACAAGCGCCGGCGGCTGAACTTCGTGCTGCACGAGATCAACGACCACTACCCGGACGTCGCCGAGGGCGCCGAGGCCGAGACCGAGACCCTCGACCTGCTGAAGATCAAGATCCACAAGTGCGTCGGCGAGCTGGCGGCCTTCGACGATATCGATTTCCTCAGTCACTATGCGGTGCGCGCCTGCCGCGCGCTGTTCCTCGAGGGCCAGGCGCCGCAGCCGTTGTCCGCCGAGGTGCTGGAGCGCGACCCGCAGGCGCTGGCGGCGCTCACCCATCTGGTCAAGCGCCTGGCCGAGGAGTGCGACATGGCGCGCATCGCCGACGACTCCGATGTCGTGCTGGCCTCGCCGCTGGTGCATAACCTGCGCGAGCAGAGCCGGATCGCCATCCTCACCGGCTATCTCGGCTATTTCTTCTGGGACATCATCCTGCGCCCGACCGCCAGTGCGCTGTCGCTGGAGGCCGGCCCCATCGAGGAGATCCTGGTCGACCGCATCAGCCCCGAGGATGCGCGTAGCCTGCGCCTCGACGACGATCAGCCGGTGCTGCAGGGCGGCAGCTTCGCCGGTTTCGGCGGCTTCCTCGGCCGCGCGGTGCGCGAGAACGACTACCTGTGGGGGCGCCTGCACGCGGTGGATCGCCTGTTCGACATCCTGCTCAGCACCGTGCCGGCCAACCTGCGCGCCGGGCTGGCGGTCGAGGCGCTGAAGAAGCAGGCCTTCGCCCGGGTGCTCGAGGAGGAGGGGCCGCGGCTGGGGCTGGTGCCGGAGCTGATTGCCCGGATCGGGGCGGAGATCGACCGGCTTTAGGGGAACGGAGCGGGTGGCTGGCGCATGCGCAGCGGGTCTGAACGGCAGGCCGGTGGGGGGCATTAATCCCGCGCTGGATCAGTATACTGCCAGGCAGGACTGCACTGGCCGATGGACGGTATTTGTCTAGATAAGGGACTAGATGGACGTTTGATCTGCTCGATCCAAGCAATGAAGTTTGGATCAATATAGAGAGTCGAAATGAACCAGAAAAAATTCATACCCTTATTCTTTAGCTCGATGTTGCTAGTGGGGATGGGCGCTGGCAGCGCTGCCCACGCAGCGGACAGCTCGGCTCTTGAGGCCGAAGTACGTACCCGCGCCGCGGCCGTCGAGCCGCAGCTAATCGCCTGGCGCCGCGACATCCATCAGCACCCGGAGCTCGGTGATCAGGAGGTCCGTACCGCGAAACTGGTTGCCGACCACCTGCGCAGTCTGAACATCGAAGTCCAGACCGGCGTAGCCCGCAACGGTGTGGTCGGGATTCTTCGCGGCGCGCTTCCGGGCCCCGTCGTCGCGCTGCGTGCCGATATGGACGCACTGCCGGTCAAGGAGCCGGCGGGCCTGCCTTTTGCCTCGACGGCGAAGGGCAACTATCAGGGCAACGAGGTCGATGTCATGCACGCCTGCGGCCACGATACCCATACCGCGATGCTGATGGCCACAGCCTCGGTGCTGGCCGGCATGAAGGAGCAGTTGCCGGGCACGGTCATGTTCATTTTCCAGCCGGCGGAGGAAGGCCCGAGCGAATTCACGCCGGGCCCGGACAAGACCTGGGGCGCGCGCATGATGCTCGAGGAGGGGCTGTTCAAGAAGCTCAAGCCTGACGCAGTGTTCGGCCTCCATGTGATGCCCGGCCGCTCCGGGGAAATCAGCTGGCGTAGCGGGGCTACCACCGCCAGCAGCGATACGCTCAACATCACCGTCACCGGCAAGCAGGGCCATGGTGGCATGCCGTGGTTCACGGTGGACCCGGTGGCCACCTCGGCGTTGATGATCAACGGCCTGCAGACGGTGGTCAGCCGCAAGGCCAATCTGACCGTCTCGCCGGCGGTGGTGACCATCGGTTCCATTCATGGCGGCACCGGTCCGAACATCGTGCCGGAGAAAGTGGAGATGAGCGGCACGATCCGCACCTATGACAAGGGGGTGCGAGAGCAGATCAGCAATGACATCAAGCTGAGCGCGGAAAAGATTGCCGAGAGTAGTGGTGCCCACGCCGATGTCAGCATCGTGCCGATGTACGACGAGACGGTGAACGATGCTGCGCTGGAGCAGCGCATGGCGCCGGTGCTCAAGCGTGCCGCCGACGGGAAGGTCAGTACGGCTGCCCTGCCAGGGGCCGCGGAGGATTTCTCCTTCTACGCCAAGCAGGTTCCTGCGCTGTTCGTGTTCCTGGGGGTTACGCCTGAAGGACAGGACCCCACCAAGGCTGCGCCCAACCACAATCCGAAGTTCTTCGTCGATGAGCGGGCGCTGGTGGTTGGCAGTCGCGCCATGGCATCGATGGCGGTGAACTTCCTTGCCCAGGGCAAATTGTAAGGTACGTGAGCCTGACGCTGGGCCAGGCCATCGGGGGGCGCATCCCGATGGCCTGGCCAGCAGCCCCCATTTCTCTCTCGGCCAGGCCATTGCGGTAGAACAAGCGGCCGAGGCGACTCTCAGCTCCGCGTATCGAGCAGAGCGGGCGGTAATCAGGCATGAGCGTTTGAACCAACCAGACAGGCCACTAGCATCCGGAGCATGAAGAGGATTTCCCTGCCTGCCTCAGCCCTGCTCCTGGCGATGGTCGCGGCCGATGCCGGCGCGGCCGAGCTGCAGGTGCTGCTCGCGCCGAAACGGAAGGCCCTGCGCGATAACGTCGAGGCCTACATCGGCCCGCTCGGCGAGCGCGACGCGGCGGCCCTGCAGCGCTTCGCCCGCTCGGCCGAGCGCGATGCGGCTCAGGCGCTGCAGGCGCTCGGCTACTACCATGCGCGGATCCGCAGCGAGGTGGTGGAAGAGGGCGGCCAGCCCATCCTGCGCCTGCACATCGAGCAGGGCGAGCCGGTGCGCCTGCGCGAGGTGACGATCCGGGTGGAGGGCGAGGCGGCGCAGCTGGCCGCGCTGCACCTGCCGGACAGCCCGCTGCTCAAGCCGGGCGTGCCCCTCAATCACGGCGCCTACGAGGACGCCAAGCGGCTGATCCGCAACCTGGCGCTGCGCTACGGCTTCTTCGACGGCGCGTTCGCCGAGCAGAGCCTGCGCATCGACCCCGCGGCCGGCACGGCCGATATCCGCCTGATCTACCGCAGCGGCCCGCGCTATCGCCTGGGGGCGGTGGTGTTCAGCGGCAAGACGCCGTTCAAGGATGAGCTGCTGCAGCGCCTGGTGCCGTTCAAGGCCGGCGAGCCCTACGACAGCGACCGCATCGGCGCGCTGAACCAGGCGCTGGTGTCCAGCGGCTACTTCGCCGACGTGCACGTCGAGGCCGCACCGGAGCACGCGGTGGACAAGGTCATCCCGGTGCAGGTCCAGCTGCAGGCGCGCAAGCCGCGCACCCTGGCCGCCGGCCTGGGCTTCTCCACCGACGTCGGCCCGCGCCTGCGCGGCAACTGGACGCGCCACTGGCGCGCGGATGCGGGGCACAGCCTGGGCGCCGACTTCGAGTTCTCCTCGCCGCGGCAGAGCCTCGGTACCTGGTACGAGATTCCGCTGGACCCGCCGCTGACCGAGAGCCTGCGCTTCACCACCGGCTACCAGCACGTGCAGCTGCTGGATACCGAAAGCCGCCTGCTGACCGTGGGTGGCCAGTGGCAGCACCTGCCGGAAAACGACTGGCAGCGCATCGTCTCGCTGCGTCTCAACCAGGAAAGCTACCGTACCGGCGAGGACTCGGGGCGCAGCAACCTGCTGCTGCCGGGCATCAGCTTCACCCGCACGCAAAGCGACAGCAAGGTCGATCCCAGTCGCGGCGGGCGCCTGCAGGCCGAACTGGTCGGCGCCCAGCGCAGCCTGCTGTCGGATGCCGACCTGGCTCACCTCGACCTGCAGGCCAAGGGCCTGTTCACCTTCGCCGGCGGCCACCGCCTGCTCGGCCGCCTGCAGGCCGGCGCCATCGCCACCAACGCCTTCGAGGTCATCCCGCCGTCGCTGCGCTTCTACGCCGGCGGCGACCAGAGCGTGCGCGGCTACGACTACCAGACCCTGTCGCCACGCGACAGCAACGGCAA
>DASQBU010000414.1:0-4623 GCA_035635035.1 Pseudomonas sp. | reverse complement strand
GAAGAAAGGTTCGGGCAGACACGCCGGCTCGCCGCGGAGGATGTGGCCGGCGCTGGGGCTGCTCAGCGGTGACTAGAATATCCGGCCAGCAGCCCCGTCGTCCTGCCGAGAATCTAGCGCATGGCGAAGCCCTGCGCCCGGATCACCCCGGCCAGCCGGTCGCGGCCATGCAGGCTGTCGGTGCTCCGGAGCCGCTCGAGCGCCTGCCGGCTCCAGCCGGGCGAGCCCTGGCCCTGCTCCGCGAAGAAGCCGACGATGGCGCGGTCATAGTCGTCGATCAGCTGCGCCTCCTGCGCGTGCACCGCATAGGTCTCGCGGTGCAGCACCAGGCTCTGCGGCAGGCGCGGCTTGATCGCCGCCGGCTTGTCCGGGTCGGGATAGCCGACGCACAGGCCGAACACCGGGAACACCCACGGCGGCAGCTGCAGCTCCTCGATCACCGCCTGCAGGTTGTTGCGCAGGGCACCGATGTAGACGGTGCCCAACCCCAGGGACTCCGCGGCGATCACCGCGTTCTGCGCCGCCAGGGCCGAATCGATGCCGCCCATCAGCACGCTGTCGAGATAGTCCAGCGCCTGCAGCTGGACATCCTGCTGCTCGGCGCGGCGCTGGATGCGCGAGAAGTCCGCCAGCCACACCAGGAACAGCGGGGCCTGGCGGATATGCGCCTGGTCGCCGGCCAGCGTGGCCAGGCGCGCCTTGCGCTCGGGGTCCTCGACGGCCAGCAGGCTCCAGACCTGCAGGTTGGAGGAGGTCGCCGCCGACTGGGCCGCGCCCAGCAGGGTTTCCAGGGTGCCGCTCGGCAGCGGCCGGTCGAGGTAGGCGCGGACGCTGCGGTGGTTGAGCAGGGTCGCGGTGACCGCATCCAGGGCCAGGGGCGCGCCGGCCTCGTCGCTGGCCCGGTAGCGCTGCTGCCACAGGGCGGTGTTTGTTTCGGACATCTCGATACTCCTCGTGCTCGATGATGATGGGCAGCGCCCTCGCCCGCCGGGCGGACGGGGGCTGCGCCAGGGCCAGCGCATGAAGCCAGTTTCCCGGTCCGTAGGGGCGAATTCATTCGCCTTGGCGGGGTATTTGGGCGAATGAATTCGCCCCTACAGCAATGCGCTGGCCCTGGAGGCTGCTCAGAAGTAGGCGTTGCGTGGCAGTTCGGTGCCGTTCACCACATGGTCGCCGATGGCGCGCGCCTTGTAGAGGCTCGGGTTGTGGGAGGCCAGGGTGCGGATGTTGCGCCAGTGCCGGTCGAGGTGCGCCGAGCGGCGCGCGGCCGAAGCGCCGCCCACCTCGAACAGCTCGCTGGCCGCCTTCAGCGCCAGCTCGTCCACCACCACCTTGGCCTGCGCGGCGCGCAATGAAGCCTCATGGTTCAGCGCCGGGGCGGGCGTGCCGTCGAGCGCGGCAGCGAAGGCGCGATCCATGGCATCGGCGGCGGCCAGGACGATGGCCTCGGCGGCGAAGGCGCTGCTCGACAGCTGGCCGACCACCTGCAGCAGCTGCGGGTCGGCGGCTGCCGTGTCGGCCGCGGCATGGCTGAAAGTGCGCGTCCGCCGGTGCAGCAGCGCCGCGGCATCGCTGACCACGTTGCGCAGGATGCCGGCGATGATGGCATGCAGGTAGAGCTGCGGCAGCGCGTTGGACTTGGCCTCCGTATCGCGCCGCAGGATCTCGTCGCGCTCGACCCGCACGTTGTCGAAATGGGTGGTGCCGCTGCCGGTGTATTGCTGGCCGATGCCGTCCCAGTCGTCGAGGATGCGTACCCCCTGGCGAACGGTGGGGATCAGCGCGCCGAGGCTGCCGCCGTCCGGCCCGGCGGCCGACACCAGCACCCAGTCGGCATACAGGGTGCCGGTACTGAAGTACTTGGTGCCGTTGAGGCGAAAGCCGTCGCCGTCGACCGTCAGGGTGGTCTCGAACTGGTAGTTGCCCACCGCCTTCGCCGACAGCTCGGTGAAGGCATTGCCGAAGATGTCGCCGGCCGCGGCGCGCTGCAGGCGGGCATCGCGCCGCGGATCGGCTGGGGCGCGCAGCAGCTCGTCGACCAGCAGATAGTGCGCGCGCAGGATGTGCGCCACGTCCGGATCGGCCTCGGCCAGGCGGACGATCAGCTGGAACAGCTCGCGCAGGCTGGCCCCGGCCCCGCCGAGCTGGCGCGGCAGGCGCAGCGCGCCCAAGCGGGCATCGCGGATCAGCTCCAGCGCATACCAGGGATGCCCCTCCCGGCCCGGCTGGCGGCGGGCCTCGGCATCCCGCGCGATGGCCGCCAGCAGCCGCTCCAGTTCCGCCGAGGCGGGTGTCGTCGGCGGCGACTCCGCGACAGCCCGGTCGTCCACCACCCGCAAGTGCGCCTGCTCCGTCATTGCTCTTCCTCTCCCTCTGGTTGATGGCGTCCAGCTGGCGCGCCCCGGCCAGACCGGGGCGCGTCCGGACCTCACGTATAGTTCTGCGGATCGGGCGCCTCGCCCTTCAGGGCCCAGCGGCCGAGCATGTTGAGCTTGTAGTCGATGGGGTCGTGCAGGGTGTGGGTGCGCACGTTGCGCCAGAAGCGGTCGAAGCCCAGCGCCGCCCTGGTGCCGCGCGCGCCCACCACCTCGAACAGTTCCTGGCTGGCGAACAGCCCGGCGCGGTGGCTGACCACCTTGGCCTCGGCCACCGCCACCGCCACCGCGGCGCGCTCGCCGGCGGTCAGCGCCGGGCCGCGGGCGAAGGCGCGGTCGAGCAGCTCGACGGCACGCTCGGCCAGGGCGCGGGCGGCGGCGATCTGCACGTGCATCTCGCCGAAGCGGTTCTGGGTGAACAGGTCGTCGGTGGCGTGCTCGGCCTGCGAGGTCAGCCAGGGGCGCGCCTGGGTGTGCGCATAGTCGCGGGCCTCGGCGAAGGCGCCCTCGGCGATGCCCAGGTACAGGTTGGTCAGCACCAGCTGGGCGAAGCAGTTGCGCAGGGTGTGGAACGGCGTCGGCGTCACCTCCGGCGCGCGCAACACGTTGCGCTCCTCCAGCGGCACGTTCTCGAAGCGGACCGAGTTGCTGTCGGTCTGGCGCTGGCCGATGGGGTCCCAGTCGTCGAGGATGCGCACCCCCGGATGCTCGGTGGAGACCACCGCCAGCAGCGGCTGGGCCGCCTCGTCCAGCACCGCCGAGAGGGTCATCAGGTGCGAGCCGACGATGCCCGAGCAGAACGACTTGCTGCCGTCGAGCACCAGGCCGCTGGCCGTGCGCCGGGCGACCAGACGGCGGTCCAGCGGATTCATGCCGTTGCCCCACCAGCACTGGTGCTCGATGGTGTGGCTGAGCAGGCGCTGCTGCTGCTCGGCGCTGCCGTAGATCAGCACGGTGGCGACCTGCAGGTGATGGAAAGCGAAGACATGGGCCAGCGAGCTGTCGACGGCGGCGATCCGGCGCACCAGCGCGTAGATTTCCTGCCAGCTCAGTTCCAGACCGCCCAAGGCGCGGGGGATGGACAGGCGCAGCAGGCCGGCCTCGCGCAGCAAGGCCTTTTCCTCGGCGGCATGGCCGCCGCGGGCATCGCGCTCGACCGCGGTGGCCTTGATGCGCTCGAGCAGGGTATCCAGTTGCAGACTCATGGGGGATGAACTCAATCAGCGGTTGTTCGTGAATTTTCAGTGGCAGATCAGGCCGTCTTCCAGCTTGATGACGTCGACGCTCAGCTCGCCGATCCAGCGCTCCAGCGCGGCGTCATGAGCCGCGCGGCGCTGCCAGAGGCCCAGCGCCGCGTTCAACCAGGCCACGGTTTGCGGCTCGGCCCGGGGCAACTGGACATGGCCGGCAACCGAGGGCTGCAGCGTGACCGGCAGGCGGCGGTAGAAACGCCAGTCGGGCTGCAGCAGCAGCCAGTCGACCAGGCTCGCCTCCTCCGCCAGCGCCGTGCACTCCCCGGCCATGAAGGCGGCGATGGCATGCACCGACGAGGGATAGCTGCGCGCTACCGCGCCCTGCTGCGCGGTGAGCGTGTGGCGATAGGGACTGCCCTCGGCCAGGCACACGGTCTGGCCGCGCAGCGGCGCCTCGCCCGCGCTGGCGAAGCTGCGCAGGGCCAGCAACTGCCCTTCGCTATGGCGCGCGGAGGCCGGCAAGGTGGCGTGGGCACCGGCCACCGGCTGCTCGGCGACGCCGGCGATCAGCAGATCGACCCGCCCCGCGTGCAGCGCCTGGTCGCGCTGCCCGGCCGGCAGGCCGACCAACTCGACCTTGAGGTGCAGGTATTCACCCAGCGCCTGGGCCAGCGCCGCATCGACCGGGTCCGGTTCCGCCACGACGGGCGTGCCGGGCAGCGCCGGGCGGGCATAGGCGCGCACGCCGACCAGCAGCTTGCCGCGCCCGCGCGCGGCCTCCAGCAGCGGCCCCGGCGGCAGTTCGCTGGGCTGGACCGCGCGCGGCCAGAGCTGACCGGCGCCGACCAGGCCGAGACCGAGGAGCAGCAGCGCCGCCAGCACCACGACCGCCAGGCGCACCGCCGCCGGATTGCGCTCCGGCCCGTCCTCGCGCAGCGGGCGCAGCTCATCCAGGTAGGCTGGCACCAGCACGTCAGGCATTGTGGGTCAGCCCCTTGCGCCAACGGGTCAGGCGCCGCTCGACCAGGGCGAGGACGACGTTGAGCAGCAGCCCC
>DASQBU010000413.1:0-3498 GCA_035635035.1 Pseudomonas sp. | reverse complement strand
GGGCGTCGAGCATGCTGGCGAAGATCCCTACGTGCTGCACCACTACGGCGAGTTCTGGGTCGGCCTGGAAGGCGTGCGCCTGCTGGTCGAGCGCGCCAACGGCCTGCTCGACGAGGCCTGGGGCAAGGAGCAGCAGCTCGGCGCCGAGGAACGCGGCCGCCTGGCGGTGGCCGTGGCCAGCGCCAAGGTCGCCGCCAGCCGCACCGGCCTCGACCTCACCAGCCGGCTGTTCGAAGTCACCGGCGCGCGCGCCACCCACGGAGCCCTGCGCCTGGACCGCTACTGGCGCAACCTGCGCACCCAGACCCTGCACGACCCGCTGGACTACAAGCTCCGCGAGCTGGGCGACTGGGCGCTCAACCAGGCATTGCCCACGCCCACCTTCTACTCGTAGCGACCGCCATGGAACTGCTGAGCCTGCCCCCCACCCCGATCCGCGCCACCGCCCAGGTGTTCGAGGACGCCAAGTCGCAAGCCCTGCTCGAGCACCTGCAGCAGGTCGCCCCGAGCGACGCCAGCGTGCTGATCATCGGCGAAACCGGCACCGGCAAGGAGCTGGTCGCCCGCCACCTGCACAACCTCAGCGCCCGCCGCGGCGGGCCGTTCGTCGCGGTCAACTGCGGCGCCTTCTCGGAAACCCTGGTGGAAGCCGAGCTGTTCGGCCACGAGAAGGGCGCCTTCACCGGCGCCCTCAGCGCCAAGGCCGGCTGGTTCGAGGAGGCCAACGGCGGCACCCTGTTCCTCGACGAGATCGGCGACCTGCCGCTGGCGATCCAGGTCAAGCTGCTGCGTGTGCTGCAGGAGCGCGAGGTGGTGCGTCTCGGCTCGCGCAAGAGCCTCCCGATCAACGTGCGGGTGCTGACGGCGACCAACGTGCAGCTGGAGCAGGCGATCGACGCCGGGCACTTCCGCGAGGACCTCTACTACCGGCTCAACGTGGTCAGCCTCAACCTCAGCCCGCTGCGCGAGCGCCCCGGCGACGTGCTGCCGCTGGCCCGCCACTTCATCGGCGAATACAGCCGGCGCCTGGGCTACAGCGGCATCCGCCTCGGCGCGGACGCCGAGGCCAAGCTGCTCGCCCACGGCTGGCCGGGCAACATCCGCGAGCTGGAGAACGTCATCCACCACACCCTGCTGATCTGTCGCGAACCGCTGATCCGCGCCGCCGACCTGCACCTCGCCAGCCTGCCCGGCCAGGCACCGGATGGCCCGGCGCGGGACAGCCCCGAGTCGCTCGACGCCCGCCTGCAGCGGGTGTTCCTCGAGCTGTTCGAGGAACACGGCGGCGCCCTGTACGAGAAGGTCGAGGAAACCCTGCTGCGCACGGCCTACCGCTTCTGCCACTACAACCAGGTGCATACCGCCAACCTGCTCGGCCTCAGCCGCAACATCACCCGCGCCCAGCTGATCAAGTACGGCGAACTGGTGGTCAACCGCCGCCGCCCCGCCGCGCCGGTGCAGGGCAGCAAGGTGGTCAATCTCTCCCTCTGACCCGGACATCACCGTCGCTGCGCAGGCCGGCGGAAGCATCATCGACTATCGTGAAGCGGAGAACACCGCGCCGGGCGGTGTTCCTGCCGCCCCGGACCGGGAATGCGACCGGTCCTGTCCGCTCGGGAGTCAGCGCATGTCCCTGTCCATGTACCAAGCCTCCATTCCGCTGCTCGCCCGCGGCCTGGAGAACCTCGCCGCCATCCTGCTCAAGGCCGCTGCCCATGCCGAGTCCCGGCGGATCGCCCCGCAGGTGTTCCTCGACGCCCGCCTGGCGCCGGACATGTTCCCGCTGGTGCGCCAGGTGCAGATCGTTTCCGACACCGCCAAGGGCTGCGCCGCCCGGCTGGCCGGGGTCGAGGTGCCGAGTTTTGCCGACACCGAAGCCAGCTTCGCCGAACTGCAGGAGCGCATCGCACGGACGCTGGCCTTCCTCAACGGCATCGCGGCGGCCCAGGTCGACGGCAGCGAGGAGCGCCCCATCGTCCTCAAGATGCACGAACGCGAAGTCCACTTCACCGGGCAGACCTATCTGCTGGAATTTGCCCTGCCCAACTTCTTTTTCCACCTGACCACCGCCTACGGCATCCTGCGCCACAACGGCGTGGAGATCGGCAAGGCGGACTATCTGGGCAAGATCTGACCCCCTCATGGGCCAGGCCAGGACATCGACTCCACCATGGCAGCCGGGATGAAGACTTCACCTGACCAACCGACATCATCGGGAACATTCACCGGCGATCCGGCCGACTTCTCGCTGGTGCTGGGCGGGCCGCTCTTTCAGCTGTTCCGACGCACCCATCTGTCCGGCGACGCGCTCGAGCTGGTGCAGAAACGCATCGTCGTCATCGCGCTGCTCGCCTGGCTGCCGCTGCTGCTGCTCTCGGCACTCGAGGGGCAAATGCTGGGCGGCGGGGTGTCCATTCCCTTTCTCATGGACTTCGAGGCGCATATCCGCTTTCTGGTGGCGATGCCGTTGCTGATCGTCTCCGAGCTCATCGTTCACCAGCGTATCCGCCCGGTAGTGAGGCAATTCCTCGAGCGCCGGATGATTCCGGCCGACGCCACGGCACGCTTCGAGGCAGCCGTCGCGTCCGCCATCCGCTTGCGCAACTCGGTGACCGCCGAGGTGCTGCTCATCGCCCTGGTCTACGGCGTGGGTGTCCTCGTCGTATGGCGCCACTACGCGATCGTGAATACGGCCTCATGGTTCACGATGCCGACCGATGCGGGATACAAGCTGTCGTTCGCCGGCATCTGGTACGGCTACGTGAGCGTGCCGCTCTTCCAGTTCCTGTTGATCCGCTGGTACTTCCGCCTGTGCATCTGGATGCGCTTTCTCTGGCAGGTGTCGCGTATCCCGTTGAGCCTGGTGCCGACCCATCCGGATCGCGTCGGCGGCCTGGGCTTTCTCTCCAACTCGGCCTACGCCTTCATGCCGCTCGCGCTGGCACACGGTGCCCTGCTGGCCGGGCTGCTGGCCAACCGCATTCTCTACCTCGGCGCCGCGCTCCCCGAGTTCAAGGCCGAGATCGCTGTGGTGGTCGGCTTCATCGAGGTTCTGGTGCTTGCCCCGCTGTTCGTGTTCACGACGCAACTGGCCGACGCCAAGCGGCTCGGCCTGCGCGAATACGGCACGCTGGCGGTGAATTACGTGCGCGACTTCGACCGCAAATGGCTGCGCGGCGGGGCGCCTGCCGATGAGCCGCTGCTGGGCAGTGGCGATATCCAGTCGCTGGCCGACCTGGGCAACAGCTTCACCGTGGTGCAGGAGATGCGTCTCGCCCCGGTCACCAGGGATGTCATCCTCCGGCTCGGGATTGCGACCCTGCTGCCCATCGCGCCGCTGCTGCTCACCATGATGCCGCTCGAAGAACTGCTGAGGAAGCTGGTGGGCATAGTGCTCTAGCCGGCAGCAGGCCTCGTCCTGCTGCCCGGAGTGCTGGATGGCGGGCAGATCGACCACTACAAGCATGACGGCGCACAAGTTCTCGCCCTCCCTACACT
>DASQBU010000412.1:0-19586 GCA_035635035.1 Pseudomonas sp. | reverse complement strand
TCATCGCCGACGACGTCGCTGCGTCCGAGGAGCTGCGGCTGCGATACCGGTACCTCGACCTGCGCCGCCCGGCGCTGCAGGCCAATCTCGGCCTTCGCCACCGGGTGACGATGGCCGTCCGGAGGTACTTCGACAGCCAGGGCTTCTGGGAGATCGAGACCCCGGTGCTCACGAAGTCGACGCCCGAGGGGGCGCGCGACTACCTCGTGCCGAGCCGCGTGCACCCCGGCGAGTTCTACGCGCTGCCGCAGTCGCCGCAGCTGTTCAAGCAGATCCTGATGATCGCGGGGACCGATCGCTACTTCCAGATCGTGAAGTGCTTCCGCGACGAGGACCTGCGCGCCGACCGTCAGCCGGAATTCACCCAGATCGACATCGAGACCAGCTTCCTCGACGAGGCGGACATCATCGGCCTGACCGAGAACATGATCCGCAAGCTGTTCAAGGAAGTGCTGGACCTGGAGTTCGGCGAATTCCCGCACATGACCTACGAAGAGGCCATGCGCCGCTACGGTTCGGACAAGCCGGACCTGCGCATCCCGCTGGAACTGGTCGACGTCGCCGACCAGCTCAATGCGGTGGAGTTCAAGGTGTTCTCCGGCCCGGCCAACGATCCGAAGGGGCGCGTCGCCGCCCTGCGCGTGCCGGGCGCCGCCAGCATGCCGCGCAGCCAGATCGACGAGTACACCAAGTTCGTCGGCATCTACGGTGCCAAGGGCCTGGCCTACATCAAGGTCAACGAGCGCGCCAAGGGTGTCGAGGGCCTGCAGTCGCCGATCGTCAAGTTCATCCCCGAGGAGAACCTCAACGTCATCCTCGACCGCGTCGGCGCGGTCGACGGCGACATCGTGTTCTTCGGCGCGGACAAGGCCAAGATCGTCTCCGAGGCGCTGGGTGCCCTGCGCATCCGCATCGGCCACGACCTCAAGCTGCTGACCTGCGAGTGGGCGCCGATGTGGGTGGTCGACTTCCCGATGTTCGAGGAAAACGACGACGGCTCGTTCTCCGCGCTGCACCACCCGTTCACCGCGCCGAAGTGCTCCCCGGAAGAGCTGGAAGCCAATCCGGGCCAGGCGCTGTCGCGTGCCTACGACATGGTGCTCAACGGCACCGAGCTGGGCGGCGGTTCGATCCGTATCCACCGCAAGGAAATGCAGCAGGCGGTGTTCCGCATCCTCGGCATCGACGAGGCCGAGCAGCAGGAGAAGTTCGGCTTCCTGCTCGACGCGCTGAAGTTCGGCGCCCCGCCGCACGGTGGCCTGGCCTTCGGCCTGGACCGCCTGGTCATGCTGATGACCGGCGCCAGCTCGATCCGCGAAGTGATCGCCTTCCCGAAGACCCAGAGCGCCGCCTGCGTAATGACCCAGGCGCCGGGCGTGGTCGACAACAAGGCACTGCGCGAATTGCACATTCGCCTGCGCGAGCAGCCCAAGGCCGAATAAGCCGACCGACAGGAGCCTGGTTTCGCCAGGCTCCTTCAGTTCAGGGGTTGCAGAAGTACCAGATCCACCAGAAATACGACGGAGAGAGTCATGGCTGGTCATTCCAAATGGGCCAACATCAAGCACCGCAAGGGACGCCAGGACGCCAAGCGCGGCAAGATCTTCACCAAGCTGATCCGCGAGCTGACCGTTGCCGCCAAGGGCGGGGCGAGTCCGGCTGACAACCCGCGCCTGCGTCTGGCGGTGGACAAGGCGCTGACCGCCAACATGTCGCGCGACGTGATCGACCGCGCCATCGCCCGCGGTGCCGGCACCAACGAAGCCGACAACATGGCCGAGCTGAGCTACGAAGGCTACGCGCCGAGTGGCGTGGCGATCATCATCGAGGCGATGACCGACAACCGCAACCGCACCGCGGCGGAAGTGCGCCATGCCTTCAGCAAGTGCGGCGGCAACCTGGGCACCGACGGTTCGGTGGCCTACATGTTCGATCGCAAGGGGCAGATCAGCTTCGCCCCGGGCGTCAACGAGGAGGCCCTGATGGAGGCCGCGCTGGAAGCCGGCGCCGATGACATCGTCAGCAACGACGACGGCTCGGTGGACGTGTTCACCAGCTTCGCCGACTTCCACGCGGTAAACGAGGCGCTGACCGCCGCCGGCTTCAAGGGCGACGAGGCGGAGATCGCCATGATCCCGTCGATCAGCGCGCCGATCGCCGACCTGGAAACCGCGCAGAAGGTCATGAAGCTGATCGACATGCTCGAAGACCTCGACGACGTGCAGAACGTCTACCACAACGCCGAGATCCCCGACGAGATCATGGAGCAGCTGGGCTGAGCCCGGCGTTTCCCCGCGTTCGGCAGCCGGAAGAGGGCGACCTCCTCCGGCTTCGTCGTTTCTGGCGCCGGGTTTGGTGCGCGGCGTCATGGCTTGGGCGCAGCCGGTCCGTCGGCGCGTGACGGGGCGGGGCGCCCGGCCTATACTCGCGGCTGGATAAATAGACAGTGGGCCGGCGGCCGCATTGTCGGACAAGCTCGGATGACGCCTGCATGACCCTGATCCTCGGTATCGACCCCGGTTCGCGCATCACCGGCTACGGCGTGGTGCGCGATAGCGGGCGCGGCTGCGAGTACGTCGCCTCCGGCTGCATCCGCACCGGCGACGGACCGCTGGCCGAGCGCCTGCAGAAGGTCTACCGCGGCGTGCGCGAGGTGATCCGCCTGCACGGGCCGGTGATGCTCGGCATCGAGCAGGTGTTCATGGCGCGCAACGCCGACTCGGCGCTCAAGCTCGGCCAGGCGCGCGGCGCGGCGATAGTCGCGGCGGTGGAGGAGGGGCTGAGCGTCGCCGAGTACACCGCCAGCCAGGTCAAGCAGGCCATCGCCGGCAGCGGCGGCGCCGACAAGCAGCAGGTGCAGCTGATGGTCATGCACCTGCTCGGCCTGCTGCAGAAGCCGCAGATCGACGCCTCCGACGCGCTGGCCATCGCCCTCTGCCATGCCCACCACCGGCAAAGCCTGCTGCCCCACGGACTGTCCAGTGCGCGGCGGCGCGGCGGGCGCTTGCGCCTGTAACCTGAGGAAAGCGAATCTTGATCGGACGTTTGCGCGGAACCCTGGCGGAAAAGCAGCCGCCGCACCTGCTCCTCGACGTCGGCGGCGTCGGCTACGAGCTGGAGGTGCCGATGACCACCCTGTACCGCCTGCCGAGCGTCGGCGAGCCGCTGACCCTGCACACCCACCTGGTGGTGCGCGAGGACGCCCAGCTGCTCTACGGTTTCGCCGAGAAGCGCGAGCGCGAGCTGTTCCGCGAGCTGATCCGCCTCAACGGCGTCGGCCCCAAGCTGGCGCTGGCGCTGATGTCCGGGCTGGAGGTGGACGAGCTGGTGCGCTGCGTGCAGGCCGGCGACACCAAGGCGCTGACCCGCGTGCCGGGGGTCGGCAAGAAGACCGCCGAGCGCCTGCTGGTGGAACTCAAGGACCGCTTCCAGGTCTGGGAATCCATGCCGAGCATCGCGCCGCTGGTGGTGGAGCCGGCGCGGGTGGCGAGTGTCTCCAGCGCCGAGGCCGATGCGCTCAGCGCCCTGGTGGCGCTCGGCTTCAAGCCGGCGGAGGCCAGCCGCGCCGTCGCCCTGGTGGACGAGGAAGGACTGTCCAGCGAAGAACTGATCCGCCGCGCCCTCAAGGGCATGGCCTGAACCGTGGGTGAGTGCCGATGATCGAAGCCGACCGCCTGGTCACCGCCAGCCCGCGCGAGCGCGAGGAGCAGCAGGACCGCGCCATCCGCCCGCTCAAGCTGGCCGAGTACATCGGCCAGCCGACGGTGCGCGAGCAGATGGAGCTGTTCATCCAGGCCGCGCGCGGGCGCGGCGAGGCGCTCGACCACACGCTGATCTTCGGTCCGCCGGGGCTGGGCAAGACCACCCTGGCCAATATCATCGCCCAGGAGATGGGCGTGTCGATCAAGAGCACCTCCGGCCCGGTGCTCGAGCGCCCCGGCGATCTGGCGGCGCTGCTGACCAACCTCGAGCCGGGCGACGTGCTGTTCGTCGACGAGATCCATCGCCTCTCGCCGGTGGTCGAGGAGGTGCTCTATCCGGCGATGGAGGACTACCAGCTGGACATCATGATCGGCGAGGGGCCGGCGGCGCGCTCGATCAAGCTCGATCTGCCGCCGTTCACCCTGATCGGTGCGACCACCCGCGCCGGCATGCTGACCAACCCGCTGCGCGACCGCTTCGGCATCGTCCAGCGCCTGGAGTTCTACAGCGTCGGGGACTTGGCGACCATCGTCGCGCGCTCGGCCGGCATCCTCGGCCTGCCGATCGACGCCGAGGGCGCCTTCGAGATCGCCCGTCGCGCGCGCGGCACGCCGCGCATCGCCAACCGCCTGCTGCGCCGGGTGCGTGACTTCGCCGAGGTGCGCGGCCAGGGCGAGATCAGCCGGGGCATCGCCGACCGCGCGCTGGACATGCTGGACATCGACGCCCACGGCTTCGATCATCAGGACCGCCGCCTGTTGCTGACCATGATCGACAAGTTCGACGGCGGCCCGGTGGGCATCGACAACCTGTCCGCGGCGATCGGCGAGGAGCGCCACACCATCGAGGACGTGCTCGAGCCGTACCTGATCCAGCAGGGCTACATCATGCGCACGCCGCGTGGCCGGGTGGTGACCCGCCACGCCTATCTGCACTTCGGCCTGAACGTGCCGGGGCGGCTGGGCGAGGCCGCCGACCTGTCTGGCGTGGGCGATTGACGGAAAAATAATTGTCATGCCGGTTGGCAAGCCGGGGAGCCAGGACTAGAGTATGCGCGCGCAAAATGCGGGTCAGCCATTCACCCATCGCTGCCGGGTCTACTATGAGGACACCGATGCGGGTGGGGTCGTCTACTACGTCAATTATCTCAAGTTCATGGAGCGGGCTCGCACCGAATGGTTGCGTGGGCAGGGGTTCGCCCAGTCGCAGCTGGCGGTGGAGAACCTGCTGTTCGTGGTGCATTCGGCCGAGGCGCGCTATCTGGCGCCGGCGCGACTGGACGACGAGCTGCTGGTGAGCGCCGAAGTGATGGAACTCAATCGCGCCAGCCTGGTCTTTCGCCAGCAGGTGCGGCGAGCCAGCGATGCGGCGCTGCTCTGCGAAGGACGGATCACGGTGGCCTGCGTGCGCGCCGACAGTTTCAAGCCCCGGGCCATTCCCGAAGCGCTGCGCGCAGCCTTCCGCGGTCCGGGTTCAATCCCAGCAGGAGAGTAAGCGTGGAAGCCAACGCCGTTGACCATATGTCCATGTGGAGCCTGATCAGCAACGCCAGTGTCGTCGTGCAGCTGGTGATGCTGGCCCTGCTCTCCGCCTCGGTCACCTCGTGGATCATGATCTTCCAGCGCAGCAGCATGCTGCGCGCGGCCAAGAAGGGCCTGGACAGCTTCGAGGAGCGCTTCTGGTCGGGTATCGACCTGTCCAAGCTCTATCGCCAGGCCGGCAGCAATCCCGATCCGGACTCCGGCACCGAGCAGATCTTCCGTGCCGGCTTCAAGGAGTTCTCCCGCCTGCGCCAGCAGCCGGGCATGGACCCGGACGCGGTGATGGATGGCGTCAACCGCGCCATGCGCGTGGCGATCTCCCGCGAGGAGGAGAAGCTCGAGCAGAGCCTGCCGTTCCTCGCCACCGTCGGCTCCACCAGCCCCTACGTCGGTCTGTTCGGTACCGTGTGGGGCATCATGAACTCCTTCCGCGGCCTGGCCCAGGTGCAGCAGGCCTCCCTCGCCACCGTGGCGCCAGGCATCGCCGAGGCGCTGATCGCCACCGCCATCGGCCTGTTCGCCGCGATCCCGGCGGTCATCGCCTACAACCGCTTCTCCGCCCGCGGCGAGATGCTGATCAACCGCTACTACACCTTCGCCGATGAGTTCCAGGCCATTCTGCATCGCAAGGTCCACACCAGCGACGAGTGATGGCGTTCCCCGCGTCCCTGCTTCCGCCCGTCGGGGCCGGGGCGGCGCCGGGCAAGGGTTTCCTGGATAGGTTCTATTAAGTCATGGCCAGAATTCGCAACAGACGCAAGCCGGTCGCCGAGATGAACGTCGTGCCCTACATCGACGTGATGCTGGTGCTGCTGGTGATCTTCATGGTGACCGCACCGATGCTCAATCAGGGGGTCAAGGTCGACCTGCCCAAGGTGAGCAGCGAGGCGTTGCCGCAGGACAACAACGCCCAGGTGCTGACCATCTCGATCAAGGCCGACAAGACCTACTACTGGAACATGGGCAGCCAGGTCGATACCGACACCGTGCAGGCCAAGGCCCTGACCCTGCCGGAGATGGTCAAGGCGGTCACCGCGATCATGAACCAGAGCCGCGGCCAGGGTAAGCAGGTGCAGGTGTTCGTGCGCGGCGACAAGGCGGTGGATTACGGCGCCGTGATGGCGGCCATGGGCGGCCTGCAGAAGGCCGGCGTGGGTAACGTCGGGCTGATTACCGAGGCGCCCTGATGCAGCAGCGTGAGCGCTCCTCCTCGGAAAGCTATTTCTGGCCCGCCATCTGGGCGGTGGGCCTGCACGTCCTGATCTTCGCCCTGCTGTTCGTCAGCTTCGCCATGACGCCGGAGCTGCCCCCCTCGCGGCCGATCGTCCAGGCCACCCTGTACCAGCTCAAGTCGCAGAGCCAGGCCACCGTCCAGACCAACCAGAAGATCGCCGGCGAGGCGAAGAAGACGGCCGCGCCGCGCTACGAAACCGAGCAGATGGAGCAGAAGAAGGCCGAGCAGCAGCGCGTCGCCGCGGCCAAGGCGGCCGAGCAGAAGAAGGCCGAGGCGGCTGCCGAGGCCGAGGCGCAGAAGCAGGCGGAAGCCGCCAAGGCCGAAGCGCAGAAGAAAGCGGAGGCGGCGGCCAAGGCCGACGCCGAGAAGAAGGCTGCCGAGAAGCAGCAAGCCGAGTTTGCCAAGAAGAAAGCCGCCGAGGAAGCGAAGAAGAAGGCGGAGGAAGACGCCAGGAAGGCCGCCGAAGAGGCGAAGAAGATGGCTGCCGAGGAGGCGAAGAAGAAGGCCGCTGACGAAGCGAAGAAGAAGGCCGACGAGGAAGCCAAGAAAAAGACCGCGGAAGCCGAGGAAGCCAAGAAGAAAGCGGCTGCCGAAGCGGCGAAGAAGAAAGCTGCCGAGGATGCGAAGAAGGCGGCCCGCAAGGCCGAGGAAAACAAGAAGGCTGCGGCGCTGGCCGAGTTGCTGTCGGACGATGTGCAGCACCAGCAGGCACTGGCCGACAGCGTCGGCGACCAGGTCGCCGGCAGCCTGGACGACCTGATCATCAGCCTGGTCAGCCAGGAGTGGCGTCGTCCGCCGTCGGCGCGCAACGGCATGAGCGTGGAGGTGCTGATCCAGATGCTGCCCGATGGCACCATCACCAACGCCAGCGTCTCCCGAGCCAGCGGTGATCCGGCGTTTGACAATTCGGCCGTGGCCGCGGTCCGCAACGTCGGCCGCATTCCGGAAATGCAACAGTTGGACCGAGCGACCTTCGACAAGATGTATCGAACGCGTCGCATGATTTTCAAACCGGAGGATTTGAGCCTGTGAACACCCTGATTCGCATGGCCCTACTGGGCCTGATGTTGCTCGCCGGTGTGGCGAAGGCGGCCGACCCGCTGGTAATTTCCAGCGGTACCGATCGCGCCATTCCGATTGCCGTGGTGCCCTTTGGTGGGCAGGGCGGCGCCGTATTGCCCGAGGACATGGCCGACATCGTCGGCAAGGACTTGCGCAATTCCGGCTATTTCGAACCCCTGCCGCGGCAGAACATGATCAGCCTGCCGACCCAGGCGAGCGAAGTCATCTACCGCGACTGGAAGGCCCTGGGGGCCCAGTACGTGCTGACCGGCAGCGTCGTGCCCAGCGGCGGCAACCTGCAGATCCAGTACGCACTGTTCAACGTCACCACCGAGCAGCAGATGCTGACCGGCAGCGTCAGCGGCAGTACCCAGCAGCTGCGTGACATGGCCCACTACATCGCCGACCAGGCGTTCGAGAAGCTCACCGGCATCAAGGGCGCCTTCTCCACCAAGCTGCTGTTCGTCACGGCCGAGCATTTCGCGGCCAACAACATCCGCTACACCCTGCAGCGCGCCGACTACGACGGTGCCCGCGCGGTGACCCTGCTGCAGTCGCGCGAGCCGATCCTGTCGCCGAGCTTCGCCCCGGATGGCCATCGCGTGGCCTACGTGTCGTTCGAGCAGCAGCGTCCGCGCATCTTCGTGCAGAACATCGATACCGGTCGCCGCGATCAGGTCACCAACTTCGAGGGTCTCAACGGGGCTCCGGCCTGGTCGCCGGATGGCAGCCGCCTGGCCATGGTCCTGTCGCGTGACGGCAACCCGGAAATCTACGTGATGGACGTGGCCAGCCGCCAGGTGCAGCGCGTGACCAACGACCAGTCGATCGATACCGAACCCTTCTGGGGCAAGGATGGCCAGACCATCTATTTCACCTCGGACCGGGGCGGTAAGCCGCAGATCTACAAGACCCGTGTCGGTGGTGGTGGCGCGGAGCGGGTGACCTTCGTCGGCAACTACAACGCCAACCCGAAGCTGTCCGCGGATGAGCGCACCCTGGTCATGGTCCATCGCCAGGAAGGCTTCACCAACTTCAAGGTGGCGGCCCAGGACCTGCAGCGCGGCAACCTGCGCGTGCTCTCCGAGACCAGTCTGGACGAGTCGCCCACTGTTGCGCCCAACGGCACCATGCTAATCTACGCCACTCGTCAGCAGGGCCGTGGAGTGCTCATGCTCGTGTCCACCAACGGGCGCGTACGCCTCCCGCTTCCCGCCGCTCAGGGCGAGGTTCGCGAGCCGTCCTGGTCGCCCTACCTGCACTGAAGACACCTGCCAATTACCTGCTTGTTTGCATATACCGATAGGGTTTTAGGAGTTACACGATGGAAATGCTGAAATTCGGCAAGTTTGCCGCACTGGCTCTGGCTCTGGCCGTTGCCGCTGGTTGCTCGTCCAAGGGCGGCGATGCTGCTGGTCAGGGTGCGGTCGACCCGAACGCAGGCTACGGCGCCAACTCCGGTGCCGTCGACGGCAGCCTGGGCGGCAGCGGCGACGAAGCTGCTCTGCGCGCCATCACCACCTTCTACTTCGAGTACGACAGCTCCGACCTGAAGCCGGAAGCCATGCGCGCTCTCGACGTTCACGCCAAGGACCTGCAGTCCAGCGGCCAGCGCGTCGTGCTGGAAGGCCACACCGACGAGCGCGGCACCCGCGAGTACAACATGGCTCTGGGCGAGCGTCGCGCCAAGGCTGTCCAGCGCTACCTGATGCTGCAGGGCGTGTCCCCGGCTCAGCTGGAGCTGGTTTCCTACGGCGAAGAGCGTCCGGTGGTCACCGGCAGCGGCGAAGAAAGCTGGGCGCAGAACCGTCGCGTCGAACTGAAGAAGTAACACGCCATGCGCAAGCACTCCCGTCTCCTGACCCTGCTGGCCCTGGCCGCACCGCTCACGACCTGGGCCCAGGTGCCCGTCACGGATGGCAGCAGTGGTTATCCGCCGTCCGGTTACGGCGCGACGGGAGCTGCTTATGCCGGCGGCGCGCCTAGCGCGCCTGCCGGCGGCTCGGCACAAGGCGAACTCTTCCTGCAGCTGCAGCAGCTGCAGGAGGAGGTTGCCCGTTTGCGCGGTACCCTGGAAGAGCAGCAGTACGAAATCCAGCGGCTCAAGCAGGAAAGCCTCGAGCGCTACCAGGATCTCGACGGCCGCCTGTCCAGCGCCGCCCAGGCTCCGGCCCCCGCCACCCAGGCTCCGGCAGCCCAGGCCCCGCTCGCTCCGGCCGCTGGTGCCGCCGCGGCGGCTTCCGCCCCGACCGGCCAGGCTTCGACCGCCGCTGCCGCACCGGGCGATCCGGCCAAGGAAAAAGTGTTCTACGATGCCGCCTTCGACCTGATCAAGGCGAAGGATTTTGCCAAGGCCGACCAGGCCTTCAGCGCTTTTCTGCGCAAGTATCCGAACAGCCAGTACGCCGGCAATGCGCAGTACTGGCTGGGTGAAGTGAAGATCGCCCAGGGCGACCTGCAAGGGGCCGGCCAGGCCTTTGCCCGGGTGAACCAGAGCTACCCGAATCATCCGAAGGTGGCTGATGCCCTGTACAAGCTGGCTGATGTCGAGCAGCGCCTCGGCAATGCCGGCAAGGCCAAGGGCATCCTGCAGCAGGTGATCGCCCAGTACCCGAACTCGTCGGCGGCGCAGCTGGCCCAGCGCGATCTCGCCCGTCTGCACTGAGTCGGTTTCGCTCCGGAGGAAACCCGCGCCTGGCGCGGGTTTTTTCGTTAAAATCACTGTCCTTTTTCACATCCTGCAACGGAGGCGGTTGGCCTGTTTCGCCATCACGCCCGGGGCTTATGAACCAGACTCTGCGTATCACCGAAATCTTCCACTCGCTGCAGGGGGAGACGCGCACCGTCGGCCTGCCGACCGTGTTCGTGCGCCTGACCGGCTGTCCCCTGCGCTGTCACTACTGCGACACTGCCTACGCCTTCAGTGGCGGCGAGATCATGAGCCTCGAGCAGATCCTCGCCCGCGTCGCCAGCTACCGGCCGCGCTATGTGTGCGTGACCGGCGGCGAGCCGCTGGCGCAGCCGAACTGCATCCCGCTGCTCGCGGCGTTGTGCGAGGCCGGCTACGAAGTGTCGCTGGAGACCAGTGGCGCCCTGGATATCACCCCGGTGGACACCCGCGTCAGCCGGGTGGTCGACCTGAAGACCCCGGGCTCGGGCGAGGTCGGGCGCAACCGCTACGAGAACCTGGTCGAGCTGACCCGCAACGATCAGGTCAAGTTCGTGGTCTGCTCGCGCGAGGACTACGAGTGGGCGGTGTCGAAGCTCATCGAGTACCGCCTCGATCAACGGGCCGGCGAGGTGCTGATGTCGCCCAGCCACCAGCAGCTGGAGCCGCGCACCCTGGCCGAGTGGGTCATCGCCGACAACCTGCCGGTGCGCCTGCAGTTGCAGCTGCACAAATACCTGTGGAACGACGAGCCGGGGCACTGAGATGAACGAAGTCAGCGAGAAAAGGGCAGTCATCCTCCTGTCCGGTGGCCTCGATTCGGCCACCGTGCTGGCCATGGCCCGCGCCGAGGGCTACGCCTGCTACACCATGAGCTTCGACTACGGCCAGCGTCATCGCGCCGAGCTGCAGGCGGCTGAGCGCGTCGCCCGCCAGCTCGGTGCCGTCCAGCACAAGGTGGTCGGCATCGACCTCAACGGCATCGGCGGCTCGGCGCTGACCGACAGTCGCATCGCCGTGCCGGAGACGCCGGGCGAGGGCATTCCGGTGACCTACGTGCCGGCGCGCAATACCCTGTTCCTCTCCCTGGCCCTCGGCTGGGCCGAGGTGCTGGGCGCTCGCGACATCTTCATCGGCGTCAATGCGGTGGATTATTCCGGGTATCCGGACTGCCGGCCCGAGTTCATCGCGGCCTTCGAGCGGCTGGCCAACCTGGCGACCAAGGCCGGGGTGGAGGGCGAGGGCTTCCGTATCCAGGCGCCGCTGCAGTACCTGTCCAAGGCCGAGATCATCGCGGCGGGCCTGGCGCGCGGGGTGGACTTCGCCCTGACGGTGTCCTGCTACCAGGCCGACGACGACGGCCGGGCCTGCGGTCGCTGCGACAGCTGCCGCCTGCGCGCCGAGGGCTTCCGCGCCGCCGGCGTGACCGACCCGACGCGCTACCGCTGAAGAAAAAATCCGCGAAGGGTTGAAATCCTGAATTAAATCAGTATGATGCACAGGCGTTGGGTCGTTAGCTCAGTGGTAGAGCAGTTGGCTTTTAACCAATTGGTCGTAGGTTCGACCCCTACACGACCCACCACTTTTTCCTTCGCCGGTTGCGCGGCGTCTGTTCGGCAGATGATTGCGTGATTGGCTACTGATGTTGCAGTACCTGGGTCGTTAGCTCAGTGGTAGAGCAGTTGGCTTTTAACCAATTGGTCGTAGGTTCGACCCCTACACGACCCACCACTTTCCCTTCTCCAGTTGTTCCCCGTTTCGCCTCTTCCTTGCTATCCCGTCTGGTGCTCTGGAACGGGTGTATACTCCGGTTCCCGCACCCAAACTTTCAGGTGCAGCGAACATGACGCAGATTTCCGAACGACTCCTGGTGCAGGCCCATCTGGATGCCAAGCAGCCGCGCGCGCTGACTGCGCAGGAGATCGCCGACTACCGCCAAGCCATCACCGCCGAACTGCAGGCGCACAACGCCGTGCTGGTGGCGCATTACTACACCGATCCGATCCTCCAGGCGCTGGCCGAGGAAACCGGCGGCTGCGTGGCCGACTCGCTGGAGATGGCGCGCTTCGGCAGCCAGCATCCGGCCTCGACCATCGTGGTCGCCGGCGTGCGCTTCATGGGCGAGACGGCGAAGATCCTCAATCCGGAAAAGCGCATCCTGATGCCGACCCTCGAGGCGACCTGCTCGCTGGATCTGGGCTGCCCGGTGGAGGAGTTCTCCGCCTTCTGCGACCAGCATCCCGAGCGCACCGTGGTGGTCTATGCCAATACCTCGGCGGCGGTGAAGGCGCGCGCCGACTGGGTGGTGACCTCCAGCTGCGCGCTGGAAATCGTCGAGAGCCTGATGGACAACGGCGAGAAGATCCTCTGGGCGCCGGACCAGCACCTCGGCCGCTACATCCAGCGCGAGACCGGCGCCGACATGCTGCTCTGGGAGGGCTCCTGCATCGTCCACGAGGAGTTCAAGACCAAGCAGCTGCAGGACCTCAAGGCGCTCTATCCGGAGGCGGCGGTGCTGGTGCACCCGGAGTCGCCGGAGTCGGTGGTCGCCCTCGCCGATGCGGTGGGCTCCACCAGCCAGCTGATCAAGGCGGCGCAGAGCATGCCGAACCAGATCTTCATCGTCGCCACCGACCGCGGCATCCTCTACAAGATGCAGCAGCTGTGCCCGGGCAAGTCGTTCATCGAGGCGCCGACCGCCGGCCAGGGCGCGACCTGCCGCAGCTGCGCACACTGCCCGTGGATGGCGATGAACACCCTGGAGCGCACCCTCGACTGCCTGCGCAAGGGCAGCAACGAAATCCATGTCGATGCGGCGCTGATCCCCAAGGCGGTCAAGCCGCTCAAGCGCATGCTCGACTTCACCCAGGCGGCGCGCCTGCGGCAGAGCGGCAACGCCTGATTCGCTCCCGCGACAACCACCAAGGCCCGGCCATCTGCCGGGCCTTGGCGTTTCTGCCGGCCGTTCAGTGCAGCTGCTTGTCGATCATCCGCTGCTCTTCCTCCAGCACCTTGTAGCGGGCGTCGATGCGTGCGGCCAGCTGGAAGTTGCCGCTGGCGCGGCGGCGGGCGAAGTCGAGCTGCTGCAGCGCCTGTTTGTAGTCGCCGGTCAGGGCGAAGTACTCGGCGCGCGCCTGGTGCACGCCGATGATGTTGCCGGACAGGCCGCGGATTTCCGCCTGCTGGTACCACAGGTCGGCATCGCCGGGGCGCTCCTTGAGCAGGGTGTCGAGCAGCTTCTCCGCTTCGGCCGGGCGCTGTTGCTTGACCAGCAGCTCGCTCTGGTACTGGCGTATCGGATAGCTGCCCGGGTAGAGGCTGCGCAGGCGCTGCAGGCGCTGGCTGGCGGCGTCGAGGCGGTTGGCGGCCATGTCCAGCTGGGCCTGGGCCAGGTTGTAGACGACATCGTTCGGCGCCTTGGCCAGCAACGGCTGCAGGGTGTTGCCGGCCTCCGCCAGCTGGTTGTTCTTGATCTGCGCCAGGGCCAGGCCGTAGCGCGCCGCATCGAGTTTCGGATTTTCGTCGAGCTGGGCGCGGAAGCGCTTGGCGGCCAGGCCCGGGGAGTTCTCGTAGACCAGTTGCACGCGGGCGCGCATCAGCTGGTAGAGCAGGCTGTCACCGTTGCCGCCGGCGGGAAGCTGTTCGGCGCGGTTGCGGGTGTCGGCCACCCGCGACTCGGTGACCGGGTGGGTCATGAGGAATTCCGGCGGCATCTGGGTGTAGCGGTACTGGCGCATCAGGCGCTCGAACATGCTGGGCATGGCGCGCGGGTCGTAGCCGGCCTGCTGCAGGTTGAGGATGCCGATGCGGTCGGCCTCCTGCTCGTTCTGGCGCGAAAAGCTGCGCTGCGCCTGGAATGCCGCGGCTTGGCTGGAGGCGATGGTGGCGATGCCGGCGTCGCCGCCGCCGGCGGCGGCCGCCACCACGCCGGCGAGCATGGCGGCCATCAGCGGTACCTGCAGGCGCTGCTGCTCCTCGAGGCCGCGGGCGAAGTGGCGCTGCGACAGGTGGGCCAGTTCGTGCGCCAGCACCGAGGCGTACTCGGCCTCGGTCTGCGCCTGCAGGAACAGGCCGCCGTTGACTCCGATCACCCCGCCCGGCGCGGCGAAGGCGTTGAGCTGCGGGCTATCGAGCAGGACGAACACCAGGCGGCGGTCCTCCAGCTGGCTGGTTTCCGCCAGGCGATAGACGCTGCTCTCGACGAAATCCTCGAGCAGCGGGTCGGACAGGCTCTTCACCTGGCCGCGCAGCACGTTGAGCCAGGCGCGGCCGAGCTGGTGTTCCTGCTCGGGGGAGACGATCGAGGAGCTGGCGTCGCCGAGCGACGGCAGGTCGCTGGCGATGGCCGGGGTTGCCAGCAGGCAGGCCAGGGTCAGCAGGGTGGGGCGCAGGATCGTCATCGCTCGGGCTCATGGCAACGGAACCGCTACTCTAGCTGCAGCGGCGGGCCGCTGGCCAGCCGTGCGCCGGCTTGGGTATGCTGCGTGACATTTGGGGGAGAGAGCATGACCGACACTGCCGGGCCGGCGCCGGCCCACGATGCCGAACTGGATGCCTGCGGGCTGAGCTGCCCGCTGCCGCTGCTCAAGGCCAAGCTGGAGCTCAACCGCCTGCCCAGCGGCGCGGTGCTCAAGGTGATCGCCACCGATGCCGGCTCGCAGCGCGATTTCCGCGCCTTCGCCCGCCTGGCCGGGCACGCCTTGCTGCGCGAGGAGGAGGAGGCCGGCTGCTTCCGCTACTGGTTGCGCAAGGCCTGAGCTGCGCGCGGCCGCCCGGCGCCGTCGGGCGGCGTTCGCGTCTCAGCCGGCGTTGAGCGCCTGGGCGGCCGCCAGCACCGCCTCGACGTGGCCGGGTACCTTGACGCCGCGCCATTCCTGGCGCAGCACGCCGTGCTTGTCGATGAGGAAGGTGCTGCGCTCGATGCCCAGGTATTCCTTGCCGTACAGCTTCTTCGGCTTGATCACCTCGAACAGCTGGCACAGCTGCTCGTCGGCATCGGAAATCAGCTCGAAGGGAAAGGCCTGCTTGCCCTTGAAGTTCTCGTGGGACTTCAGGCTGTCACGCGACACGCCGAAGATCAGGGTGTCGGCGGCGGCGAACTCGGCATGCCGGTCGCGGAAGTTCTGCCCTTCGGTCGTGCAGCCCGGAGTGCTGTCCTTGGGGTAGAAGTACAGCACCACCTGGCGGCCCTTGAGCGCGCTCAGCGCGACCTGCTGGCCGCTGGTGGCCTGGACCTGGAAATCGGCGACGGGCGAATCGAGGGCTACCGGCATGCTGGGCTCCTTGCTGGGGTCGGTGGGTTACGGATTCTGCGGGCGCCAGGGCTCGATCAGTGCGTCGAGGTTGAGGGCGTCGGCAAAGTCGAGGAACTGGTCGCGCAGCCAGCTGATCTGCGTGCCCGGCGGCAGGGTCACGGTGATGGTGGCGTTGAGCAGCGAGGTGCCGGTCTGCGGCGCCTGGTAGGTGTCGCAGGTGAGGCTTTCCAGCTCGACGCGGTGGTCGCTGAAGAACTGGCACAGCTCGCCGAGGATGTCCGGGCGGTAGGCGGCGCTGACGTAGACCACGTAGGGCAGGGCGTTCGGGCGCTCCTCGGCGGCGGCGCTGCGGATCACGTTGAGGCTGAACTTGTGGCGCTTGGCCAGGGCTGGCAGGCCGGTTTCCAGGCGTGCCAGGCCATCCCAGCTGCCGGCGACCTGCAGCACCAGGGCGCTGTACTCGCCATGGCGGGTCAGGCGGCTGCTGATCACGTTGCAGCGGCTTTCCTGGCAGGTGCGACAGAGTACGCTGGTGAGCTCCATGGGCGAGGCTCCCAGGGCGCTGATCACGAGAAACTGTTCACGGGGTGGAAGGGTGGACATGCAGGTTTCCTGATGCAAAGAAGTGGCGGCAGAAAGGCTGCCGACAAAGCCGGGAAGGGTAGCGAAAAGCGCCGACAAGGGGAATGCCCGGCCGGCCGCCGCCAGCTTGTGCAAGGCTGGTGGCATCAGTACCATTACGCCTTTCTCTACTATATAGCGGCAGGAGTGGTTGCATGATTGCGGGCAGTATGGTTGCGCTGGTCACGCCCATGGATGCAGAGGGCCGTCTGGATTGGGACAGCCTGACCCAACTGGTCGATTTCCACCTCAAGGAAGGCACCAATGCCATCGTGGCGGTCGGCACCACGGGCGAATCCGCCACGCTGGACGTCGATGAGCATGTGGCGGTGATCCGTCACGTGGTCAAACAGGTCGCCGGCCGCATCCCGGTCATCGCCGGCACCGGGGCCAACTCCACCCGCGAAGCCATCGAGCTGACTGCCGCCGCCAAGGAAGCCGGTGCCGACGCCTGCCTGCTGGTCACGCCGTACTACAACAAGCCGACCCAGGAAGGCCTGTACCTGCACCACCGCAAGATCGCCGAGTCGGTGGCCATCCCGCAGATCCTCTACAACGTACCGGGCCGTACCGCCTGCGACATGCTGCCGGATACCATCGCGCGCCTTTCCGAAGTGCCGAACATCATCGGCGTCAAGGAAGCCACCGGCGACCTGGTGCGCGGCAAGGAAGTGCTGGACAAGGTCGCCTCCGGCTTCCTGGTCTACTCCGGCGACGACGCCACCGCCGTCGAGCTGATGCTGATGGGGGCCCAGGGCAACATCTCGGTGACCGCCAACGTCGCTCCGCGTGATATGAGCGAGCTGTGCGCCCTGGCCATGCGTGGCGAGGCCGAGGCCGCCCGCGCCATCAACGAGCGCCTGATGCCGCTGCACAAGGCGCTGTTCTGCGAAGCCAACCCGATTCCGGTGAAGTTCGCCCTGCACGCGATGGGCCTGATTCCCGAAGGTATCCGCCTGCCCCTGACCTGGCTCAGCCAGGGCTGCCAGGAGCCGCTGCGTCAGGCCATGCGCCAGTCCGGTGTGCTGGCCTGATCGACGGAGAATACGCATGAAGCGACTGGCCGGACTTTCCGCGCTTGCCCTGATCATCGGTACCAGCAGCGGATGCGGTTGGCTGTGGGGCGAAAAAGGCTACTTCCGTGACCGCGGCAGCGACTACCTGAACGCCCGCGAGACGGCCCCGATGCAGCTGCCGCCGGATGTCCAGGCGCGCCGCCTCGAGCCGCTGCTGCCGGTGCCGGCCCGTGTGCCGACTCCCAGCGGCAAGCACGAGTTCGAGCTGCCGCGGCCGCAGGCCCTGCAGACGGCCGCCGCCCGGCACAGCGACTTCAGCCTGCAGCGCAGTGGCGAGCAGCGCTGGGTCGTGGCCCAGCGCAGCCCGGCAGAGGTGTGGCCGCTGGCGCGGCAGTTCTTTGAGGAGAACGGCCTGCGCATCGGCGAGGAGCGCCCGGAGACCGGCGAGCTGGTCAGTTCCTGGCAGGCCCTGCCGGCCGGACTGGCGCGTCATCTCGACGACCAGAAGTCGGAGGTCAGCGTGCGCCTGCGCATCGAGCCGGGCGTGCAGCGCAACACCAGCGAAATCTTCCTGCTCAGCAACGTGCGTTCGGCGGGCAGCAGCGCCGAGCCGGCCTGGCCGGCCCGCTCCGCCCAGCCGGCGCTGGATGGCGCACTGATCGAGCGCCTGCAGGCCAGCCTGAGCAGCGCGGCCGGTCAGGGCGGCAGCGTTTCCCTGCTGGCGGATCGCCGCTACGATGCGCCCGAGCGGGTGAGCCTGGGCACCGATGGCAGCGGCAATCCGCGCCTGAACCTGGCCACCGATCTCGATCGTGCCTGGTCGGCGGTCGGCCGAGCCTTGCAGGAGGCCGATGTGCGGGTCGACGACATGAACCGCAGCCTTGGCGTCTACTACATCAACCTCGCCGAAGGGGCGGACAAGCAGGGCAAGGAGCCCGGTTTCTTCTCGCGCCTGCTCGGCGGCAAGTCGGCTGCGGGCAAGAGCGAGGCCGGAGCCGAGCGCTACCAGGTTCGCCTGACCAGTGTGGGCGGCAGCGTGCAGGTATCGGTCGACAAGGGCCTCGACACGGTCGCGCCGGCCGACGTGGCGCGCCGCGTGCTGGAGATGATCCAGGAACACCTCGGCTGAGTCGGGCTGCAGCCCCAGCCGCTACCACCGATAGGCGAAACCTCCGGGTTTCGCCTGTTTTGTTTGCCAGAAACGGAAATGCCGATATGACCACACCCACCACCCTGAGCCTGAAGAAAATCTACTCGGGCAAGGTTCGCGACCTCTACGAAATCGACGACAAGCGCATGCTGATGGTGGCCACCGATCGTCTGTCGGCCTTCGACGTCATCCTCAACGAGCCGATCCCGGACAAGGGCAAGATCCTCACCGCCATCTCCAACTTCTGGTTCGACAAGCTCAAGGACCTGGTGCCCAACCACTTCACCGGCGACAAGGTCGAGGACGTGGTGCCGGCCGCCGAGCTGCCGCTGGTAGAGGGGCGCGCGGTGGTGGCCAAGCGCCTCAAGCCGGTCGCCGTGGAGGCCATCGTGCGTGGCTATATCGTTGGCTCCGGCTGGAAGGAGTACCAGAAGAGCGGTACCGTCTGCGGCATCGCCCTGCCGGCCGGCCTCAAGGAGGCGGCCAAGCTGCCGCAGCCGATCTTCACCCCGTCGACCAAGGCCGCCGTCGGTGATCATGACGAGAACATCTCCTTCGCGCAGTGCGAGGCGATCATCGGCAAGGAGCTGGCCGCCAAGGTGCGCGATACCGCCATCGCCCTGTACAGCGCAGCAGTCGAGTATGCCGCGACCCGCGGCATCATCATCGCCGACACCAAGTTCGAATTCGGCCTCGACGAGGACGGCACCCTGACCCTGATGGACGAGGTGCTGACCCCGGACTCCAGCCGTTTCTGGCCGGCCGATAGCTACGTCGAGGGCCAGAACCCGCCGAGCTTCGACAAGCAGTTCGTGCGCGACTGGCTGGAGTCCACCGGCTGGAACAAGCAGCCGCCGGCCCCGGCCGTGCCGGCCGAGGTGGCGCAGAAGACCGCGGACAAGTACCGCGAGGCGCTGACCCGGCTGACCTGCTGAGGCTGGCCACGACGCGCAACCGACTGATCCTGCGAGAAAAAATCACACAAGGGGTTTGGCTAAACGGATCGAAGCTGGTACACTGCGCGCCGACTTGGGGGAGATGCCGGAGTGGTCGAACGGGACGGATTCGAAATCCGTTGTGTCCGCAAGGGCACCTAGGGTTCGAATCCCTATCTCCCCGCCATATCCAAGCCAAAAGCCCCGATCTTCGTTGAGGATCGGGGCTTTTGCGTTTTCTGGGCCTCACTTCCGTTTGCTCGGAGACGGACCCGCTGCCTGTCGGCCTGCCGCGCTATGCCCTGCGGGGCGCCGGCACGGCAAACATCCACCCGAATCCCCACAGCAGGGCGCCGGCGCCCAGCCAGAAGGCGCTGTGCAGGCTGCCGCCCTGGCCCAGCC
>DASQBU010000411.1:0-2752 GCA_035635035.1 Pseudomonas sp. | reverse complement strand
AACGCCCCATGACCCTGAAAGTGCTTGGCTACGCCGCCCAGTCTGCCACCGATGCCCTCGCCCCCTTCCGTTTCGAGCGCCGCGATCCGCGCGCCAGCGACGTGGTCATCGAGGTGCTCTACTGCGGCGTGTGCCACTCGGACCTGCACCAGGCCCGCAACGACTGGAACAACAGTCTCTATCCGATGGTGCCCGGCCACGAGGTCATCGGCCGGGTGGTCAGCGTCGGTTCGGCGGTCACCCGCTTCCAGCCGGGCGACCATGTCGGCGTCGGCTGCATGGTCGACTCCTGCCAGCATTGCGCCGCCTGCGCGCAGGGGCTGGAGCAGTACTGCGCGGAATTCCCCACCCTCACCTACAACGGCGTCGACCGCCACGACGGCCTGCCGACCTTCGGCGGCTACTCGGAGCAGATCGTCGTCTCCGACCAGTTCGTGCTGAAGATTCCCGCCGGCCTCGATCTGGCCGGGGCCGCGCCGCTGCTGTGCGCCGGCATCACCACCTGGTCGCCGCTGCGTCACTGGAAGGTCGGCCCGGGCAGCAAGGTGGCGGTGATCGGCCTCGGCGGGCTCGGCCACATGGGGCTGAAACTGGCCAAGGGGCTGGGCGCCGACGTCACCCTGTTCACCCGCTCGCCCGGCAAGGAAGACGATGCCCGCCGCCTCGGCGCGGACCGCATCGTGCTGTCCACCGACGCGGCGCAGATGGCGGCGGTCGCCGGCCAGTTCGACCTGATCATCGACACCGTGCCCTACGTCCACGACCTCAACCCCTACCTGCCCACCCTGGCGCTCGACGGCACCCTGGTGCTGGTCGGCTACCTGGGCGACTTGCAGCCGATGGTGAACAGCATTCCGCTGCTCCTGGGCCGCCGCTCGGTGGCCGGCTCGGCCATCGGCGGCATCGCCGAAACCCAGGAAATGCTCGACTTCTGCGCCGAGCACGGCATCACCGCAGACATCGAGACGATCCGCATCCAGGAGATCAACGCGGCCTACGAGCGCATGCTGAAAAGCGACGTGAAGTACCGCTTCGTGATCGACATGGCGTCGCTGAAGGCCTGACGGTCGCACTGCCCGGCCGGCGGGGGCCGGGCGCCCCCGAACTCTGTTAGGGTCTATCCCAGCGCCGCAGCGGAGAACCTTTACGCCGAGATGCGGCCGGTCCGGCGCCGGGCGCATCCCTTGGTCCGAGAGAAGATCCGCATGAAAATCGTCATCGCCCCCGATTCGTTCAAGGAAAGCCTGCCCGCCGCCGCGGTCGCCGAAGCCATCGCCGCCGGGTTGCGCGAGGTCTGGCCGCAGGCCGAGCTGCTGTGCCGGCCGATGGCCGACGGCGGCGAAGGCACGGTGGCGGCGCTGGTCGCGGCGACCGGTGGCGAGTACCGCGAGACCCTGGTGCGCGGCCCGCTGGGCGAGCCGGTGACGGCGCACTGGGGCTGGATAGCGCAAAGCCGCAGCGCGGTGATCGAGATGGCCGCCGCCAGCGGCCTGCACCTGGTGCCGGCGGCGCACCGCGACGCCACGCGCGCCTGCACCTTCGGCACCGGCGAGCTGATCCGCGCCGCGCTGGACGCCGGCGCCCTGCGCATCGTCCTCGGCTTCGGCGGCAGCGCCACCAACGACGCCGGCAGCGGCATGCTGCGCGCTCTCGGCGCGCGCTTCGCGGACGCCGAGGAGCGGCCGCTGGAACCGGGCGGCGCGGCGCTGGCGCAACTGGCGCGCATCGACCTGAGCGGCCTCGACCCGCGTCTGCAGACGGTCGACTTCGAGGTGGCCTGCGACGTCGACAACCCGCTGTGCGGGCCGCACGGCGCCTCGCAGGTATTCGGCCCGCAGAAAGGCGCGACGCCGGAGCAGGTGCTCCAGCTCGACGCCGCCCTCGGCCACTTCGCCGACCTCTGTGCGCAGACGCTGGGCCGTGATGCCCGCGACCTGCCCGGAAGCGGCGCGGCCGGCGGCATCGGCTTTGCCGCGCGCACCTTTCTCGCCGCGACCTTCCGCCCCGGCATCGAGCTGGTCGCCGAGGTCAGCGGTCTGGAACAGGCGGTGGCCGACGCCGATCTGCTAATCACCGGCGAGGGCCGGCTCGATGAGCAGACCCTGCACGGCAAGACGCCGATGGGCGTGGCGGCCATCGCCAAGCGCCACGGCGTGCCGGTGGTCGCCCTGGCCGGCACGCTCGGCGCGGGCTACCAGCGCCTCTACGGCCACGGCATCGATGCCGCCTTCAGCCTGGCGCCCGGGCCGATCAGCCTGGCCGAGGCGCTGGTCGACGCCCCGCGCCTGCTGCGCCAGCGCGCCGCGGACATCGCCCGGCTCTGGCAACTGGCGCGCGGCTGAGTCCTCCCCTTTGCCGTGCCCGACAGGCGCCATCGGCTATCGTGAAGCGGTGGGAGATGTTCTCGCGCCCGGCGCGCCCCCACGGTCGATCCCTCACGTTCAGGAGCCAGCCCATGCCCCTCTCCCTGTATTCCACCGCCATCCCGGTGCTCATCCGCGAGCAGGAGAACCTGCTGCGCCACACCGGCGTGGAAATCGGCAAAGCGGATTATCTGGGCAGGACGTGAAGTCATGCCGGGTATGGACAAGCAACCCGCCGGGGATCAGGGCCTTCGCGGCAGCGGTATAAATTCGTCGGGGAGCGGGAAGACCGCCCTGGTGCTGGCCGGCGGTGGCAGCCTCGGCGCCGTGCAGGTGGGCATGCTCAAGGCGCTGCACCGGGCGCAGATCACTCCCAATCTGGTCGTCGG
>DASQBU010000410.1:0-3353 GCA_035635035.1 Pseudomonas sp. | reverse complement strand
GAGGTCGACAAAGGTCGCCAGCACCCGTCCGGGGGGCGGCAGGATCTGCGCGGACACCCACTGCCAGCTGACGGCCAGCTGCCAGAGCAGCAGCAGGGCCAGCGGCAGCAGCAGGGCGAAGGCCTTGTCGCCCAGCCAGGTCAGCGGACGGACGAGTGCCGCCCAGGACCAGTGCGCAAGCGGACGCGCAACGCCCGCAGCTTGGCTCGTACTCATGGAGAAGTCCTCCGGGTGGAAACGAAAGCGGGACGGCTGCGCAGCAGCGGCACCAGCAGGAACGCCAGCAGCAGCGGGACGAACAGCAGGAACAGCGGTTGCAGGCCGAACGGTTCGCCGAGCAGGCCGCCGAGCAGGCAACCGCTCAGGCTGCCGGACGGGCCGACCAGCGCCGCCAGCCCGGCGATGCGGCCGTGGCCCAGGCGCAGGCCCTGGCGGGCATAGCTGGACAGGGTGGTGACCTGCAGCATGCCCAGGCTCGCCCCCAGCAGCAGGCCGCCGGCCCACAGCAGCGGCGCCTGGTGGCCGAGGCCGAGGACCAGCAGCGCCGTGGCGCTCAGCAGCAGGCTGGCGGCGAAGCTGGCCTGGCCGCGCCCGCCGAAGCGCCGGCCGAGGCAGAACAGGGCGAAGATGAAGGCCAGGCCGTGGCCGCTGAGCAGGGCGGCCGCCTCCTGCGCCGACCAGCCGTAGTCCTGCACGGTGATGGCGACGATGAAGAAGGCGAAGAACACCGCGCTCGCCTGCACGCAGAAGTCCAGCAGGCAGTTGCCGCGCAGCTCGGGGTCCTCGCGCAGCAGGCCCAGCTGGCGGCCGACCGCGGCCAGGCTCAGGCGTTCGGCCACCTGGCGCTGCGCCGGGTAGCGGTGCAGCACCAGCGGCGCCAGCAGGGCCGGCACGACGAACGCCAGGCCGATCAGGCTCCAGCCGCCGGCCGGTCCCCGCCAGTCGGCGAGCAGCGCCGCCAGGGTCGGGCCGATCAGCAGCAGGCCGATCATCTGCGAGCCGCGGAACCAGCCGGCGCGGGCCTCGCCCATCTGCGCCAGCTGGTGCATGAACACCGTGTTCAGCGAGACGAAGCGGCACGGCATGCACAGGCCCACCAGCAGGGTCAGCAGCAGCAGGTACAGCGGGTGCGCCAGCAGCGGCACCAGCGGGTACAGCGCGCCGGCCAGCAGGCTGCCGAGCACGAACAGGCGCTGCGGGCCGAGGCGCTCGACCAGCACGCCGCAGGGCAGGCTGGTGAGCAGCAGGCCGGCGGTCTGCGCCCCGGCGATCAGGCCCAGCTGCAGCGGCGAGGCGTCCAGGCTGATGGCGTAGAGCGCGGTGGTGACCTTGGCCAGGCCGACCCCGATGCCGGACAGGGTGGCCAGCAGGATGAAGCTGGCCAGGGTGCGCCCGTTCATCAGGCCGGCAGTGGTCTGCGTCATGCGCGGCTTACCGGTTGGCCAGCGGCAGCGGCTGGTTGTGGGTGTCGTACTCCGGCCACAGCGGCTGCAGGCCGAGCTGCTCGATGGCCTTGTTCACGTACTTGGGCTCGATCCAGCCGGCCACGTCGACGTCGCCGCGCAGCAGGCCCAGCTCCTTGGACTCGCTGACCGTGGCGCGGTAGCGGTCGACGAAGAACGGGTCGAGGCGCGGCGAGTAGCGCCGGGCCAGGCTCAGCTGGCCCTGTTCGGCGCGCAGCGATTCCACCGGCGTGCCGGACTTGGCCCACAGCTCGAACGCCGCCGCCTCGTTGGCCGGCGCGGCGACCCAGGCCGCGGTCTTGACCAGGCCGTTGACCACCTTCTGCACGATCTCGGGGTGCTGCTGCTCGAACTCGCCGTCCACCAGTACGTGGGTCTGGCGGGTCAGCCGGGCGTCCACCGCGCGGGTGTCGTAGATGATCCGGCCGACGCCGTTCTTCTGCAGCTCGAAGGCGGTGGACGACAGCCAGGCGCCGTCGATGTCCTTGGAGGCCAGGGCGGCCGCCGCGGTGGGGAAGTCCATGTTGATGGTGCGGAAGTCGCGGTCGCGCAGACCTTCGTGCTTGAGGGTGCGCGCGGTGGCCAGTTGCAGGTTGGTGCCCTTGAACTGCGCCACCTGCTTGCCCTTGAGGTCCTGCAGGGTCTTGGCCGGCGAGCCGGCCGGCACCACCAGGTAGTTGGAGGCGAGCAGGCCGTCGGCGGCGATCAGCTTGGTGTTCAGGCCGCCGGCCTTGCCGATCACCGCCGGCAGGTCGCCCTGCCAGGCGAAGTCCAGCTGCTTGTTGGCCAGCGCCTCGTTGACCGCCGGGCCGGCGCCCTTGAAGTAGGTCCACTCGACCTTGATGCCGTCGGCCTTGAGCTCCTCCTCGATGGCCTGGCGCTGGTGGGCCAGGCTGGTCACGCTGGAGGAGGCGAAGGGGATGCCGCCCTTGCCGACGGTGGCCAGGCCGAAGCGGATCACCTGGGGCTGGTCGGCGGCGCTGGCGAGGCCGAGCCAGCTACCGGCGAGGGCGGCGACGAGGGGGAGCAGCAGCTTGCGTTTCATGGCGGGAATTCCTGTTTCCGTCGGACGAGGCATGCCGGATCGCCGGAGGGCGGCGCGGCGGGTACGGCAAGCAGGAGTGCAGTTGTTATGCCAACGGATTTCCAATTGTTAAATTGAAATGCCATAACGACATAACAAGCGGGCAAAGGTCCGCGCTTGAGGCGTTGCTGGTTCGGAGCTGGCGCGCTCTGGCGCTGGCGCGGCGGGTGGCGCCGGCGAGCGGCAGCGGCGCTGCGATTGCCGAGGCTGTGGCGAATTGCGCAGCGCTGGCGGCGGACTGTGGGAAAGTCCGCAGCGCCGGGTTCAGGGCGCGCTCAGGTTGGCCAGGCTGAGCACCAGCCCCGAGGCCAGCAGCAGCCACAGCACCAGATAGCGGAACTGGCGGTCGTCGACCCGGCGGTACAGGCGCATGCCGAGAAAGGTGCCGAGCATCATCGCCGGCGCGCAGAGCAGAGTCAGCTGCCAGACCTCGCGGGTCAGCAGGCCCTGGGCGGCGTAGATGCCCAGGGCGAAGCACAGGATCACCAGATTGAAGGGCTGGCAGACCCCGCGCTGCAGGTCGGCGCGCCAGCCGCGCAGGCCGCACCAGATGGTCGGCAACGGCCCCGGCAGGCCGGAAAGCCCGCCGAGCACGCCGCCGCCGGTGCCGACCACACCGTCGGCCAGCCGGCCGCCCCAGGCGCTGACCACCGGCAACTGGCGCAGGCTGAGCATCAGGCCGGCATAGCCGACCAGAAACACGCCGAGCAGTCCCTTGAGCGTCTGCGCATCCACCAGGCGCAGCGCCATCACGCCCAGCGGCACGCCGGCCACGCCGCCGATGAGAAAGGGCCAGATGCGGGTCC
>DASQBU010000409.1:0-6155 GCA_035635035.1 Pseudomonas sp. | reverse complement strand
GAGCGCCCCCTGATGGAGAGCATGTAGTCATGAGCAAGCAACAGTCTGTAATCGTCATCGGCGGCGGCATCGGCGGTCTGGCCGCGGCCCAGGCGCTGACCCAGCAAGGCATCCAGGTGCTGCTGCTGGAGCAGGCCCACGAGATCGGTGAAATCGGTGCCGGCATCCAGCTCGGCCCGAATGCCTATTCGGCACTGGATGCCCTGGGGGCCGGGGAGGCCGCGCGCAACCGTTCGGTGTTCACCGACCACCTGATCATGATGGATGCCGTCGACGCCCACGAAGTCGCCCGCATCGAGGTCGGCGAAGCCTTCCGCAAGCGCTTCGGCAATCCCTACGGCGTGATCCATCGCGCGGACATCCACCGGTCGATCCTCGAGGCGGTGGAGAAGAACCCGCTGATCAGCTTCAAGACCTCGACCCGCATCGAGAAGGTCGAGATCAAGGCCGACGGCGTGCGGCTGACCGACAGCAACGGCAACACCTACGAAGCCGACGCGGTGATCGGCGCCGACGGCGTCAAGTCGGTGGTGCGCGAGCAGCTGGTCGGCGACCCGCCGCGGGTGACCGGCCACGTGGTCTACCGCGCCGTGGTCGACGTCGAGGACATGCCGGAAGACCTGCGCATCAACGCTCCGGTGCTGTGGGCCGGCCCGCACTGCCACCTGGTGCACTATCCGCTGCGCGGCGGCAAGCAGTACAACCTGGTGGTGACCTTCCACAGCCGCAAGCAGGAAGAGTGGGGCGTCACCGAAGGCAGCAAGGAAGAAGTGCTGTCCTACTTCGAGGGCATCCACGAGCGGCCGCGGCGCATGCTGGACCGGCCGAAGTCCTGGCGCCGCTGGGCCACCGCCGACCGCGATCCGGTGGAGAGCTGGGGCCAGGGCCGCGCCACCATCCTCGGCGACGCCGCGCACCCGATGACCCAGTACCTCGCCCAAGGCGCCTGCATGGCCCTGGAAGACGCGGTGACCCTCGGCCAGGCGATCAAGGCGTGCAACCACGACCTGGAAGCCGCCTTCCGCCTGTACGAGAAGATCCGCATCCCGCGCACCGCCCGCGTGCTCTGGTCGGCGCGCGAGATGGGCCGCCTGTACCACGCCAAGGGCGTCGAGCGTCAGGTGCGCAACCAGCTGTGGGTCGGCCGCACCCAGGAGCAGTTCTACGACGCCCTGCAGTGGCTGTACGGCTGGAACGTCAACAACTGCCTGGACGGCGCGCAGTCCTGACTGCCTGGCCCCCGCCGCGGTGGGGGCGCTGCCCGGTTAGCGGGCATGGCCTGTGCCGCGGCCATGCCCGTTCCTGAACACTGATCCCGCTTCCGCGAACTCATGCCGAAGCGGCGCTTTTCGCGTGCCTGCCGGTCGCCCGAGAGGCTGTAAAAATGACAATTTATATGACTAAAAATAATTCACGCGTAGCCGGTTGGCTCGCCCTGGCGGCCGCGATCGCTCCTTTTGCCGCGGTTGCCGCCGACAGTCTGCCCAAGTCGCCTCGTCCGGCCTATCCGCACTTCCTCGACAAGTATCCCTATCTCGCCGATTCGTCCCGCTACGGCGACTTCCTCGATTCGGCCCGCTACTTCCGGATCGGCAGTTCTTCCTCGCTGACCCTGGGCGGCGAGCTGCGCTACCGCGCCGACAGCACGATCAACCCGGCCTTCGGCCTGAAGGGCGTGCAGCACGACAACTACCTGCAGCAGCGCCTGCAGGTGAACGCCGACCTGCACCTGTTCGACGATGCCCTGCGCGCCTTCGTGCAGCTGGAGAACACCGAGTCGTGGAACAAGGCGGTGTTCTCGCCGTACGACGAGAGCAGCAACGAGGTGCACCAGGCGTTCCTCGACATCAAGCTGCCGGTGGTCGGCGAGGGCAGCCAGCTGATCGCCCGGATCGGCCGCCAGGAGCTGAGCTACGGCAACCAGACGATGATCGCCACCCGCGCCATCCCCAACGTCCGCCAGACCTTCGACGGCGCCCTGCTGAAATACAGCAACGCGGCCGGCTACAAGCTGGACGTGTTCGCGGTCAAGCCGGTGGCCAACGTGCGCGAGCAGTCGTTCAACGACAGCTCCGCCGGGGCCGGCGAATTCTACGGCGTCTATGCCACGCTGCCGCTCGGTCGCGCGGTGAAGGACGATGTCTACGCCTACAGCCGGCAGCGCGACACCGCCACCCTCGACGGCTTCACCGGCGAGGAGGACCGCCACACGGTGGGCAACCGCCTGTACGGCAACCTCGCCGAGGTCGACTTCACCTGGGACGTGATGTACCAGTTCGGCCAACTGGGCGACGCCGACATCCGCGCCTGGGCCACCTCGGCCACCGTCGGGCATACCTACCGCGACCTGACCTGGCATCCGGCGCTCGCCCTGCACCTCAACGCGGCCAGCGGCGACGACGATCCGCACGACGGGGAAAGCAACACCTTCGACCCGCTGTTCCCGGCCAACGGCAAGTTCTTCGGCGAGGCCAGCCTGACCACCCTGGCCAACCTGGTGTCCGCCGGTCCGCAGTTCGTCGTCGCGCCGCGCAGCGACATCACCGTGTCCACCACCCTGCTGGGCATGTGGCGGCAGACCGCGAACGATGCCGTGTACCTGCCGGGCATGAAGCCCTTGGCCGGGACGGGGGCAGCCGACGGCAACTTCATGGGCACCACGGTCGACCTGTTCGCCCGCTGGGCGGCGGCCGAGAACCTCACCGTCGATCTCGAGTACCTCTACTTCGACGTCAGTGGGCCGATCCGCAGTGCCGGCGGCAGCAACAGCCAGTTCGTCTCCCTGCGCACGTCGCTGATGTTCTGACGCCGGGCGTTCACTCGCCTGCCGACGGCCCGGGTCTCCCTTGGAGATCCGGGCCGTCGTGTTTTCGCCCCGGCTCAGCCGCGCGCCGCGCTGACCCCTTCGAGGGTGGCGAACGAGGTGTCCTTGGCGGTGAGCAGGAAGTCGCGCATGAACGGCGCATCCAGCATGTCGGCGCGGATGCCGGCATACAGCGTGGCGTACAGGCCCTTTTCGCCGAGCTTCTTCGCCGTCACGTAGCCGCGCGAGCTGTATTCGTGCAGCGCCCAGTTGGGCAGGCAGCACACGCCGCGGCCGCTGGCCACCAGCTGCAGCATCATCACCGTCAGCTCGGCGGTGCGCACCCCGGCCGGCTCGACGTCGGCCGGGTCGAGGAAGCGGGTGAAGATGTCCAGGCGGTCGCGGTCCACCGGGTAGTGGATCAGCGTCTCGCCGGCCAGGTCCTCCGGCGCGATCCACGGCTTGCTCGCCAGCGGGTGCTGGTTGGCCACCGCCAGCTGCGCCTCGTAGGTGAACAGCGGCACGTAGGTGATGCCGGCCAGCTCCACCGGGTCGGAGGTCACCACCAGGTCGAGGTCGCCGCGCGCCAGCGCCGGCAGCGGGGCGAAGGAGAAGCCGGAGGCCAGGTCCAGCTCCACCTCCGGCCAGGCGTCGCGGAACTGGTCGATGGTCGGCATCAGCCACTGGAAGCAGCTGTGGCACTCGATGGCCATGTGCAGCCGTCCCGCCGTGCCGCCGGCCAGGCGCGCCAGGTCGCGCTCGGCGCTGCGCAGCTGCGGCAGCACCGCGTCGGCCAGCTGCAGCAGGCGCAGCCCGGCGCTGGTGAAGCGCACCGGCTTGGTCTTGCGCACGAACAGCGGCAGGCCGAGGCGCTCCTCCAGCTCCTTGAACTGGTGGGAGAGGGCGGACTGCGTCAGGTGCAGGCGCTCAGCGGCCTCCACCAGGCTGTCGGATTCGCGCAGGGCGTGCAGGGTCTTCAGGTGGCGCAGTTCGAGCATGGCGGCCTCGGCGGGGTAGGCGGTGCGCGTGGCGCACCCTGCGGATGGCGGCCGGGGCGCGCCATGCGCACCGGCCGGGTCGGTAGTGTCGTGAACAAAACTGTAGATCATCACGAATACGTTGAGTTTGTCTCATGTATGGCCGGCTGTCGACAATGCCGGCCATTCACCAACAGGGAGACAGACCCATGGCATTGGCGCACAACCTCGGCTTTCCGCGCATCGGCCGCGACCGCGAACTGAAGAAGGCTCTGGAGGCCTACTGGCAGGGCGAACTGGACGAGGTCGGCCTGCGCGCGGTGGGCCGCCAGCTGCGCGCCGCGCACTGGCAGGCGCAGCGCGACGCCGGCATCGAGCTGCTGCCGGTCGGCGACTTCGCCTGGTACGACCAGGTGCTCGGCCACTCGCTGCTGTTCGGCGTGGTGCCCGAGCGCTTCCGCGCCGCCGACGGGCGCATCACCCTCGACACCCTGTTCGCCATGGCCCGCGGGGTGCGCGGCGGCTGCTGCGGCAGCGCCGGCAGCCAGGCGCAGGAGCTGACCAAGTGGTTCGACAGCAACTACCACTACCTGGTCCCGGAGTTCGAGCGCGACCAGCAGTTCCGCCTGAGCTGGGAGCAGCTGTTCGAGGAGGTGGAGGAAGCGCAGGCGCTCGGTCACCGGGTCAAGCCGGTGCTGCTCGGTCCGCTCACCTACCTGTGGCTGGGCAAGGTGCGCGGCGATGATTTCGACAAGCTGGAGCTGCTCGAACGCCTGCTGCCGGTGTACGGCGAGGTGCTCGGCCGCCTGGCCGCGCTCGGCGTCGACTGGGTGCAGATCGACGAGCCGATCCTCGGCCTCGACCTGCCGCAGGACTGGAAGAACGCCTTCGAGCGCGCCTACAACCTGCTGCAGGCCCCCAAGCCGCAGAAGCTGCTGACCACCTACTTCGCCGGCCTGGAGGACAACCTCGGTCTGGCCGCCAACCTGCCGGTGGCCGGTCTGCACGTCGACCTGGTGCGCGCCCCCGAGCAGTTCCCGGCGATCCTCGACCGCCTGCCGGCCTACAAGGTGCTGTCGCTCGGCGTGGTCGACGGCCGCAACGTCTGGCGCTGCGACCTGGAGCAGGCGCTGGGCGTGCTGCAGGAGGCGCAGGCGCGCCTCGGCGAGCGGCTGTGGGTGGCGCCGTCCTGCTCGCTGCTGCACTGCCCGGTGGATCTGGCCCGCGAGGACGGCCTGGACGCCGAGCTGCAGGGCTGGCTGGCCTTCGCCGTGCAGAAGTGCGCGGAGGTGGCGCTGCTGGCCCGCGCCCTCGACCAGCCGGACGCCCCCGCGGTGCAGGCCGCGCTGGCGCAGAGCCGCGCGGTGCAACAGGCGCGCGCGCAGTCGCCGCGCATCCACAACCCGGCGGTGCAGGCCCGCCTGGCGGCGCTCGGCCCGGACGACGGCCGGCGCGCCAGCCCGTACGCCGTGCGCCGCGCGCGGCAGCGGGCGCGCCTCGACCTGCCGGCGTTCCCCACCACCACCATCGGCTCCTTCCCGCAGACCCCGGCGATCCGTCTGGCCCGCCAGGCATACCGGCAGGGCAGGCTCGGCGAAGCCGAGTACGCCGCGGCCATGCAGGCGGAAATCCGCAACGCCGTGGCGGTGCAGGAGCGGCTCGGCCTGGACGTGCTGGTGCACGGCGAGGCCGAGCGCAACGACATGGTCGAGTACTTCGCCGAGCAGCTCGACGGCTACGCCTTCACCCGCCATGGCTGGGTGCAGAGCTACGGCTCGCGCTGCGTCAAGCCGGCGATCATCGTCGGCGACATCAGCCGGCCGCGGCCGATGAGCGTGGCGTGGAGCCGCTTCGCGCAGAGCCTCACCGACAGGCCGATGAAGGGCATGCTCAGCGGGCCGGTGACCATGCTGCAGTGGTCGTTCCCGCGCGAGGACCTGCCCCGCGAGGTGCAGGCGCGCCAGCTGGCGCTGGCGCTCCGCGACGAGGTGCAGGATCTGGAGGCGGCCGGCATCGGCATCATCCAGATCGACGAGGCGGCGTTCCGCGAGGGCCTGCCGCTGCGCCGCGGCGCCTGGCGGCACTACCTGGACTGGGCGGTGGAGGCATTCCGCCTGTGCTCCGCCGGCGTCGCCGACGCCACGCAGATCCACACCCACATGTGCTACAGCGAGTTCAACGACGTGATCGAGGCGATCGCCGCGCTGGACGCCGACGTCATCACCATCGAGACCTCGCGCTCGCAGATGGAGCTGCTGCAGGCCTTCGAGGCGTTCGCCTACCCCAACGAGATCGGTCCCGGCGTCTACGACATCCACTCGCCGCGGGTGCCGACGGTGGCGGAGATGGTCGCCCTGCTGGAGAAGGCCGCCGAG
>DASQBU010000408.1:0-1698 GCA_035635035.1 Pseudomonas sp. | reverse complement strand
AGCTGGTCGTAGGCGCGCTGCAGGAAGGTCGAGTAGATCGCCACCACCGGCTTGGCGCCCTCGCAGGCCAGGCCGGCGGCCAGGGTCACCGCGTGCTGCTCGGCGATCGCCACGTCGAAGTAGCGCGCCGGGAAGCGCTCGGCGAAGGCCACCAGGTCGGAGCCTTCCTTCATCGCCGGGGTGATGCCGATCAGCCGCTCGTCCTGCGCGGCCATGTCGCACAGCCACTGGCCGAACACCGCGGCGTACTTGGGCCCGCCCGGCTGCTTCGGCGCTTGGTGGTTGCCGACCTCCAGCTTGCCGATGGCGTGGTAGCCGATCGGGTCGGCCTCGGCCGGGGCGAAGCCCTTGCCCTTCTTGGTGACGATGTGCAGGAACTGCGGGCCCTTGAGGTCGCGCATCTTGCGCAGGGTGGCGACCAGGGTCGGCAGGTCGTGGCCGTCGATCGGGCCGATGTAGTTCCAGCCCAGTTCCTCGAACAGGGTGCCGGGCACCAGCATGCCCTTGGCGTGCTCCTCGGTGCGGCGGGCGATTTCCCAGGCGCCGGGGATGCGCGAGAGGATCTTCTTGCTGCCCTCGCGCATGCTGGCGTAGGTGCGGCTGGAGAGGATCTTGGTCAGGTAGTTGTTCAGCCCGCCGACGTTGCGCGAGATCGACATGTCGTTGTCGTTGAGCACCACCAGCATGTCGGCCTTGACCTCGGGCGCATGGTTGAGCGCCTCGAAGGCCATGCCGGCGGTCAGCGCGCCGTCGCCGATCACCGCCACGGTGCGGCGGTCGTTGCCCTGCAGGCGGTGGGCGATGGCCATGCCCAGCGCGGCGCTGATCGAGGTGCTGGAGTGGCCGACGCCGAAGGTGTCGTACTCGCTCTCGGAGCGGCGCGGGAAGGCGGCCAGGCCGTCCTTCTGGCGCAGGCTGGCCATGCGCTCGCGGCGCCCGGTGAGGATCTTGTGCGGGTAGGCCTGGTGGCCGACGTCCCACAGCAGGCGATCCTCGGGGGTGTTGTAGACGTAGTGCAGGGCGATGGTCAGTTCGACCACGCCGAGGCCGGCACCGAAATGCCCGCCGGTGCGCGCCACCGTGTAGAGCATGTACTGGCGCAGTTCGTCGGCCAGGGTGTCCAGCTCGCTCTCGCTCAGCGTGCGCAGCACGGCGGGGCTGTCGATGCGGTCGAGCAGGGGGGTGTCGGGCCGCTGGCGGGGAAACTCTTGCAGCGTCTTGGGCATCGGACGGGTTCGGCAATCGAAAAAGATGCGCGAGTTTACCCGAAGCGGGGGTGTGGCCCAAGCAAGGCGAAGGTAGAGGAGGGCGGCGGCGGGGCGTGGGGTGGAAAACCCGCGGCGCGATTTTCCACCAGTGCCGCTGCCAGTGGTGGAAAAGACCGGCGGTCGTTTTCCACCCTACGGAGCCCTGGCTGTCGGCGTCCGCGGGAGAGGCCGCTCAGTGGCGGCGGGCGACGATGTAGCGGGCCAGCTCGCGCAGGGCGTCGGCGCGCGCATCGAAGGGCTCCAGCGCCGCCAGCGCCTGGTCGCGCAGCTGGGCGGCGTAGGCCTTGGCGGCCTCCAGGCCGAGCAGCGCCGGGTAGGTCGGCTTGTCGTGGGCCTGGTCCTTGCCCTGGGTCTTGCCGAGGGTGGCGGTGTCGCTCTCCACGTCGAGGATGTCGTCCTGCACCTGGAAGGCCAGGCCGATGGCGCGCGC
>DASQBU010000407.1:0-2115 GCA_035635035.1 Pseudomonas sp. | reverse complement strand
CGGGGATGATTTCCGCCAGCACGACGCCGGAGGCGGCGTCGAGGTCGTTGGTCAGCACCAGGCAGTGCTCGCTGGAGTTGACCAGGTAGACGTTGAAGGTCGGGCGCTCGGCGACCGGCTTGGCGTTGACCACGATGTCGTCGTCCATGCACAGGGTGAAGTGGGCGCCAGGGTGGGCCTGGCGCAGGCTGGCGAGCAGCGGCACGCCGAGGGGGCCCTGTTCGGCCCGGGCAATGACGTCGTCGAGCTGGTCTTGGCTGATCATGGCGGAGTCCTCAGGGAGTGTGGTTAGCGGCGAAACGCACGCGCCGGTCGGGGTCGGCGCCCATGGCCTTGGCCAGCCAGGGCGGCGGAGTGGTGGCCAGCACGCGCTGCAGCTCCTCGACGATCTCGCGCGCCGGCTGCGCGCCGGCGAGCTTGATCGGATGCACGCCGGCGCGGATCACCTTGGCCGCCGCCGGGCCGCCGATGCTCAGGGTGTAGAGCAGCTGGCAGTCGGCGAGCAGCTCGGCGCGCCGCGCGTGGCGATCGTCGTCCTCGCCGGCGGCCGGCGGCACGCGCACGTCGATCAGCCGGCTGGCGCGCGGCGAGATCTGGTAGATCAGGAAACGCGCGCAGCTGGCGAAGCTGCCGTCGAGGCGCTCGCCGCTGTCGGAGGCGCAGGCGATGCGCACCGAGTCCTCGAACTCGCCGTCGCGGTAGGCCGCCGGCTGCGGCGGCGGCTCCTGCGGCATGCTCACGCCGCGGCCCTTGAGCAGGCCGAGGGCGCTGTGCAGCTGGCGCTCGCTGGGCGGCGGCGGCGCGGCGCCCAGCGCGGTGTCGGCCAGGCGGGCGAGCAGGCGCGAGGCGCGCAGCTTGCGCAGGCGGGCCTCGGTGATCGGCTCGCCGACCGCGGCGATCAGCGCGCGCAGCAGGTGGGCGGTGTCCACCCCCTTGAGCGTGCGCGCCGCCAGGGCGATGCGCAGGGCCAGGTGGCCGGGCAGCCGGTCTGGCCGGGCCATGGCCTCAGGCCTCGCCGGCCCGCTTGGCGCGCACGGTGATCGGCAGCTTGGGCTGCGGCATCGGCTCGATCCAGTAGCTCGAGCCGTCGCCGAGGGTGACCTCGCCACCCCAGGCTTCGGGGCTGTCGTGCTCCAGCGCGACCACGATTTCTTCCTGGTCCTTCTTGGCGATGTAGAAGGTCAGCTGACCCTCGGAATTGCGGCGGATCATGACGCTGGGCATCGGCGTGCTCCTTGACAGGGTGGCGGCGACCGCGGGTCAGGAGAGGAACTCCACGGCCGCCGCCGAAAAGGGGCCGGGGCGGCGGCTGCCGCTCCGGCGGGACCAGCAACCGCGACTCAGCGAATCAGGTCGTAGTTGTAGTCGGTGGTCTGCATGCCGCGGGTTTCCTCGTCGAGGCGCTCCAGCACGGCGTTGACGATGGTGGTCAGCATCTGCATGGCGCCCTCGTAGCCGAGGGTGGTGGCGCGGTGCAGGTGGTGGCGGTCGAAGATCGGGAAGCCGAGGCGGATCAGCGGTACCTCGAACTCCTTGCCCTTGTGCAGGGTGTCGCGCTGGATGAACTTGCCGTAGCTGTTGCCGATCATGAAGTCCGGCTTGTCGGTGAAGACCAGCGAGCGCAGGTGCCAGAGGTCCTTGCCGATGTACACGGTGCAGTCCTTGCCGTACGGCGAGGCTTCGAGGAGGGCCTCGACGGCCTTCTTCCAGCGCTTGTTGCCGTTGTGGCAGAGGATGTGCACCGGCTCGCAGCCCAGTTCCAGGAGGAACTTGACCATGCCCATGACGAAGTCCGGGTCGCCCCACAGGGCGAAGCGCTTGCCGTGCAGCCAGGTGTGCGAGTCGGTGATCATGTCGACCAGGCGACCGCGTTCCTTGGCCAGGCTGGCCGGGATCGGCTGACCGGTGACCTCGCTGACCTTCATCAGGAACTCGTCGGTCCAGTCCAGGCCCATCGGGATGTTCAGCTTGGGAACGTCGTGCTTCCAGGTGTTCTCGACGAACTTCTTGGTCTTCTCCAGCTGCCAGGGTTGCAGCAGCAGCGTGGTGATGGCGTTCGGCGCGTCCTTGATCTCGGCCTGGGTGGTGCCGCCGGCGTACATGCGGAACTGGCCG
>DASQBU010000406.1:0-12006 GCA_035635035.1 Pseudomonas sp. | reverse complement strand
CCGCTGGGGGATGATGTGCGAGGCGGACCTCGAGGAGGTCTACCGCCGCCGCTCGCTGACCTTCAGCCTGATGCGCACCTTCCTGTTCACCATGGGTGGCTGGTATGGGCTGACCTCGGCCCTGCAGCATTTCGCCGGACTCGGCCCGGACGTGCTGGAGATGGTCAATCTCGGCCTACTCGGGCTGTTCAGCCTGCTGTTCGCTGCCTTCGGGCCGAAGCGGCTGACCCGGCGCCTGCGCGAGATGACTGGCGTGATCCGCGAGATCGCCGAGGGCGGCGGCGACCTGCGCCAGCGACTCGACCACCAGCGCATGAGCAACGACGAGACCGGCGACATGGCGCGCTGGATTAACAGCTTCATCGACAACCTCGACAACATCGTCGGCGAGGTCATCCGCACCTCGCACAACGTCGGGCAGACCAACCGGCAGATGCTGGCGGACAACGGCAAGGCCTGCCAGACCTCGGAGGCGGTGGCCGGCGCCATGCACAGCATGTTGGGGCTGGTGGAGCAGCAGCTTGGCGAGATCCAGGAAGCATCGCTGACGGCGGAAGAGATGAAGGGTGCGATGGATGGGGTGATCAGCAATGCCCGCGAGAACACCCAGGCGATCCGCAACGTGGTGGATCGCTCGGCCAGCAGCGTGCAGTCGCTGGACAGTCGCATGGGGCAGATCGGCAACATTGTCGAGCTGATCAGCGGCATCACCATCCAGACCAACCTGCTGGCGCTCAACGCAGCCATCGAGGCGGCGCGCGCCGGCGCTCACGGCCGCGGTTTCGCCGTGGTGGCCGGCGAGATCCGCACCCTGGCCTCGCGCACGGCGACGGCCGCCGATGAAATCCGCCACGTGGTCGAGAGCCTGCAGCGGGAAACCCGCGAGGCGGTGGCCTTCATGAACCACGGCGTGGAGAACGTCGACCTCAGCCTGCGCCAGGCCGAGCATGGCTCCTCGGACAACCTGCGTCTGCAGCAGGCGGTGGATCGCATGTTCGGCCTGATCAAGCAGCTCGATCAGCGCAGCCAGCACTACGGCGTCACCGTGCGTGGCGTCGACCGGGTGTCCAAGGAAATGAATCAGACCCTGCGCGCCCTGCAGGGCAGCACCGCCCGCGTGCGCCACACTACCGGCAAGCTGCAGCAGCTGGTCGGGCAGTTCTCGGTAAGCCAGGCGTAATTCCCTTCAGTCCCTGCGGTCGCCTTGTCGGGCGACCGCAGGGCAGGGCCATGGCGTCCATGGCCTATCTCACGCAGCCTCTTCTCGCCATGTCGCTGGGGCGCTCGCTCCGGGCGAGCCCTCGGTGCCGTTGTTCGTCTGGCCGTGCTACCCGGCCTCATTGATCCAGACGCTCGGACACCCCCCCACTCACTACGCCTCCCTTCGTTTGCCTGGCATTCCCACCCCAACTCTCTGCACTCGGTGGCTGTCGTTTGTGCTAACGGCAGCCACCGAGTGCTGTTGCGCTCATGTGGTCGAATTGGCCATAAAATTGAAATCGCTATTTTACATAATGATTTTTCTACAAATAAATTTATGAACTTTCCTTCCCGTGCAAAGCTCCAAGTTGGCAGGCAAGGCGCTGTCTTTCCGGAACTCGCACGTGTTATCTGCGCTAAATGGTCCGGTTGCGCGGCATGCCACATCTGCGGCGATTGTAAGGAGCTGGCACGCTGATTAGACTGCCGGCTCGAAACCCCTCACTCTTCAAGGCTTCTCATACAATGATCAAGAAGTGTCTCTTCCCGGCAGCCGGTTACGGTACCCGTTTTCTGCCTGCAACCAAGGCAATGCCCAAGGAAATGCTGCCGGTGGTTAACAAGCCGCTGATCCAGTATGCCGTCGAGGAAGCGCTGGACGCCGGTCTGAACGAGATCTCTATCGTTACCGGCCGCGGCAAGCGGGCAATCGAAGACCATTTCGACATCAGCTACGAGCTGGAAAACCAGATCCGCGATACCGACAAGGAAAAATACCTGGTCGGCATCCGTCGCCTGCTGCACGAGTGCACCTTCTCCTATACCCGCCAGATCGAGATGAAGGGCCTGGGCCACGCCATCCTCACCGGCCGCCCGCTGATCGGTGACGAGCCGTTCGCCGTGGTACTGGCCGACGACCTGTGCCTGAACCTCGAAGGCGACGGCGTGCTGGCGCAGATGGTCAAGCTGTACAAGCAGTTCCGCTGCTCCATCGTCGCCATCCAGGAAGTGCCGCCGGAAGAGACCAACAAGTACGGCGTGATCGCCGGCGAGATGATCCGCGACGACATCTACCGTGTGAACACCATGGTCGAGAAGCCTAAGCCCGAAGATGCGCCGTCCAACCTGGCGATCATCGGCCGCTACATCCTGACCCCGGACATCTTCGACCTGATCGAGCAGACCCCGCCCGGCAAGGGCGGCGAGATCCAGATCACCGATGCGCTGATGCGCCAGGCCCAGGAAGGCTGCGTGCTGGCCTATAAGTTCAAGGGCAAGCGTTTCGATTGCGGTAGCGCCGAGGGCTTCGTCGACGCCACCAACTTCGCCTTCGAGCACCTGTACAAGACCGGCAAGGCCTACTGATCCGTCAGGCCGCCCGGCGCACGTCGAAACCGCCCCGCACCGCATGGTCCGGGGCGGTTTCGTTTGTGGCGATGCTATCCTGCCCGCCTCAGCAAGGAGATCCGCGATGGCATTCGATTTCGACCTGTTTGTGATTGGCGCCGGCTCCGGCGGAGTGCGCGCCGCGCGCTTCGCCGCCGGCTTCGGTGCGCGGGTGGCGGTGGCCGAGAGCCGCTATCTGGGCGGTACCTGTGTGAACGTCGGCTGCGTGCCGAAGAAGCTGCTGGTCTACGGCGCGCACGTCGCCGAGGAGCTGGAGCAGGCGCGCGGCTTCGGCTGGTCGCTGGACGGGGCGCGCTTCGACTGGGCCACGCTGATCGGCAACAAGACCCGCGAGATCCAGCGCCTCAACGGCATCTACCGCAACCTGCTGGTCAACAGCGGGGTGACCCTGCTGGACGGCCATGCGCGGATCGTCGGCCCCCGCGAGGTGGAGGTGAACGGCCAGCGCTACAGCGCCGAGCACATCCTGGTCGCCGTCGGCGGCTGGCCGCAGGTGCCGGACATCCCCGGCAAGGAGCTGGCGATCACCTCCAACGAGGCGTTCTACCTGGAGAGGCTGCCGCGCCGCGTGCTGGTGGTCGGCGGCGGCTATATCGCCGTCGAGTTCGCCTCGATCTTCCATGGCCTCGGTGCGCAGACCGCGCTGCTGTACCGCGGCGAGCGCTTCCTGCGCGGTTTCGACGAGGCGGTGCGCAGCCATCTGGAAGAGGAGTTGCGCAAGAAGGGCATGGACCTGCAGTTCAACAGCGACATCGCCGCGATCGAGCGCCAGGGCGATGGCAGCCTGCTGGCGACCCTGCGCGACGGCCGCGTGCTGGAAGCCGACTGCGTGTTCTACGCCACCGGGCGGCGGCCGATGCTCGACGACCTGGGGCTGGAGAATGCTGGCGTGGCGCTCGATGAGCGCGGCTACATCGCCGTCGACGACGAATATCGCACCAGCGTTCCGTCGATCCTCGCCATCGGCGACGTGATCGGCCGCGTGCAGCTGACCCCGGTGGCGCTGGCCGAAGGCATGGCGGTGGCGCGCCGGCTGTTCCGCCCGGCGGAATACCGCCCCGTCGACTACGCGCTGATTCCCACCGCGGTGTTCAGCCTGCCGAACATCGCCACCGTCGGCCTGACCGAGCAGCAGGCCCGCGAGCAGGGCCATGTGGTGAAGGTGTTCGAGAGCCGCTTCCGGCCGATGAAGCTGACCCTCACCGACTGCCAGGAGCGCACGCTGATGAAGCTGGTGGTGGATGCCAGCAGCGACCGCGTGCTGGGCTGCCACATGGTGGGGCCGGAGGCCGGCGAGATCATCCAGGGGCTGGCGGTGGCGCTGAAGGCGGGCGCCACCAAGGCGGTGTTCGACGAAACCCTGGGCATCCACCCGAGCGCCGCCGAAGAGTTCGTCACCATGCGCACGCCGCGGGTGGACTGAGTAATAATGACGAAGGCCCGCCAAATCGGCGGGCCTTCTGCTTCTTCTGGGGGCCGGCGAGCCGACTCCTGGGGCTTACTGCCCCTGATGGTTGCCGTGTTGCATCGGCATGCCGTGGCTGTCGGCGCTTTCGACCTTCACCTGCACCTCGACCTTGCCGGCCTTCTCGAACTGCAGGGTCAGCGGGAACTGTTCGCCGGCCTTCAGGGGCTTGTCCAGGCCGAACAGCATCACGTGATTGCCGCCCGGCTGGAAGGTCACCTCGCCGTGGGCCGGAATGTCCACCGCCGGGATCTGCTGCATCTTCATCAGGCCGTTCTGGTGCACATGGGTGTGCAGCTCGCTTTTCTGCGCGCGCGGGGTGCTGGCCCCGATCAGGCGGTCCGCCTGGGTGCCCTGGTTGTGCAGGGTGAAATAGGCGGCGCCGGCCGGAGCGTTCGGCGGCAGTTCACGCGACCAGGGATGGCCGATCGTCAGGTCGCCGGCCTTGTACTCGTGGGCGAAGCTCGGCAGGGCGCAGGCGAGCAGGGCGGCCAGGCTCAGGGTGCGGATCAGCATCGGTGGTGCTCCTTGTGGTGGCTGTGCCCCGTGGGGCTGTGCGCGGGAACATAGCACAACCGTCGGGGCGGCGAGCGCGACCGAAGGGCGCGGCCTCCAGCTAGTCGCCGTTCTCCGCGGCAGGCTGCGCGGCCCGTTCCTCCCCACGGCTGCGCAGCCAGCGCAGCTCGGCCTCGCTCCGGGCCAGGGCGAGCTGCAGCGCCTGTTCGGTTTCGCGCTGGTGCTTGGCCTGCGCCTCGTGGTGGCTGCGCTCCTGCGCCAGTTGCTGGCGCAGCTCGGCCTGCGCCGCTTCGCTGTGGGCCTGGCGCTCCAAGAGGCTGGCATTGAGGCTTTCCAGGCGGCTCAGTTGCGTCTGCCGGCTGGCCTGTTCCTGGCTCAGGCGTTCGAGTTGCTCGTGCAGGGCACCGCGCTCGTGCAGGGCGCTGCGCAGCTCGCCGAGCAGGCGCTCGTTGTCGCGGTTGAGCTGGAGGATTTCCTCCTGCTTGATCATCAGCGTCTGTTGGCCCTGACGCAGTTCTACCTGCAGCTGCTGGACCTGGCCCTCGTGGCGGCGCTGCTCCTGCTCGCGCTGCTCCTTCACCGAGTTGCGGTAGTGCTCCAGGGCTTCGCGGGCGTGGCGGTGCTTTTCCTCCAGCGAGCCGATCTGCGCCTCGCGCTCGTTCAGGCGCACCTGCTGGTCGCGCTGCAGCTGATCGAGGCGGGCCAGCTCGACCTGCATCTGCTGGGCGTGGTCGCGCAGCTGGTGGTGTGCAGCCTGTTCGGCAGCCAGGGTTTGCTCGAGGCTGGAAACCTGCTGCTGCCGCTCCTCCAGGCGCAGCCGGTCCTGCTCGATACGTTCCAGCAGGCTCGCGCGCTCGGCGGCGAAGGCCGCCTGCGCGGCGCGCAGCTGCGCCTCCGCCTCCTCGCTGAGGCGTTCGGCCAGCCGCGCGACCAGATCGCCCAGCTCCTCGCTCAGTTGCTGGTGGCCACCCGCCTGGCGGGGATCGGTTTCGTCCAACTCCTTCAAATAGCGGTGAATGGTGGTCTTCGATCCGGTATTGCCCAGCTCGATGCGTACCGCATCGATGCTCGGGTGCTCGCCGCGGGCGAGCAGGGCCTGTCGTGCCCGCTGGACCAGTGCCTTGTTGATGCCGCCGCGTGCCATGCTCGTCTCCATCGATTTCGTACTGTATTACATGTTACGTAAATTCATTCCACAAGCAAGAATATCTGAAGGATAAAAATAGGATTTTGATATGGGATATACTGGCAATATCCCGTGCCATAGCCTCCGGCGATGCCTTTTCGCCTTTCCACCGGTACGAAACCCCTCGGAATGGGCCCATGAACGATCTGGATCGCTACCTGCAGGCCGCCACGCGCGACAACACCCGGCGCAGCTATCGCGCCGCCATCGAGCACTTCGAGGTGGAGTGGGGCGGTTTCCTGCCGGCCACCGCCGACAGTGTGGCGCGCTATCTGGTCGCCCACGCGGGCAAGCTGTCGCTGAACACCCTCAAGCTGCGCCTGTCGGCGCTGGCCCAGTGGCACACCAGCCAGGGCTTCCCTGACCCGACCAAGGCGCCGGTGGTGCGCCAGACGCTCAAGGGCATTCGCGCCCTGCATCCGGCCCGCGAGAAGCAGGCCGAGCCGCTGCAGCTGCGCCAGCTGCAGCAGGTGGTCGAATGCCTGGCCGAGGAGGGCGCCAGGGCCGCGCAGGCCGGCGACATGGGCAGCCTGCTGCGCGGCCGACGCGATACGGCGCTGATCCTGCTGGGCTTCTGGCGCGGCTTTCGCAGCGACGAGCTGTGCCGGCTGCAGGTCGAGGATATAGTGGTGCGCCCCGGGCTCGACCTGAGCCTCTATCTGCCACGCAGCAAGGGCGATCGCGACAACCTGGGCACCACCTGGCGGGTGCCGGCGCTCAAGCAACTGTGCCCGGTGCAGGCCTATGTCGACTGGATCGGCTGTGCCGGCCTGGTCCGCGGGCCGGTGTTCCGCCGCATCGACCGCTGGGGGCGTCTGGGCGGGGAGCGCCTGCACGTCAACAGCATCATTCCGCTGCTGCGCCAGGCCCTGGGCCGCGCCGGCGTGCCGGCCGAGCTGTACAGCAGCCACTCGCTGCGCCGCGGCTTCGCCACCTGGGCCAGCGCCAATGGCTGGGATCTCAAGGCGCTGATGACGTACGTCGGCTGGAAGGACATGAAGTCGGCGCTGCGCTACGTCGATGCCACCGCATCCTTCGGCGGACTGGCCGTGCAGGATGCCGCGGCCCTGCCGGCGCTGGCCGAGCCCGGTCGCCTTGATAAGCCCGCCTGAGCCGAGGCGAATCTGCCCGCCGCCCTGGCTGCCGGGCGGAACCCGCCGCTGCCTCTGCGGTCACACATCCCCACATTGCCTTGAGGAGTAACGATGAGAGACGATTTCAGCGGTATCCGCGCCGATCGCGACGGTTATTTTGACGATGAGCCGCAAGCCCGCCCGCGCGGCAAACCCGCTCCCGCTCGGGAAAAGAACCTGGCCCTGCAGATCGCCCTGGGCATCTGGCTGGGCGGTGTCGCCCTGGGCATTACCGGTCTGCTGGCGAACCTGCTGCTGGGCGGGTTGCTGACCGGGGCGGTCAAGATCGGCCTGCGCTGACCCGGTAACCGGCGTTCAGCCGGCGCTTGCCCTGGGCGCGCGGATGGCCGCCCGATAGAGCGCGATGTACGCATCGGCCGCCTGTTTCCACGAGAAGTCGCGCTGCATGCCGTTATGCTGCAGGCGCTGCCACAGCGGCCGGTCCTGCCAGGTGCGGCAGCTTCGCTGGATGGCCGCCCAGAGGGCGGCCGCGCTGTCGTCCGCCATGACGAAGCCGTTGGCGGTGCCGTCGGCGAGCGTCGTCGCGTTGAGGTCGACCACGGTATCGGCCAGCCCGCCGGTGGCATGGACCACCGGCGGCGTGCCGTAGCGCAGGCTGTACAGCTGATTGAGCCCGCAGGGTTCGAAGCGCGACGGCATCAGGAAGCTGTCGGCACCGGCCTCGATGCGGTGTGCCAGCCCCTCGTCGAAGCCGAGGCGCACCGCGATGCGTCCCGGATGGCGGGCGGCCAGGGCGAGAAAGTCGGCTTCGATCGCCTCGTCGCCGCTGCCGAGCACGGCCAGCTGCGCCGGCAGCTCAGCCAGCTCGTCGGCGATGGCGATCAGTAGATCGAGGCCCTTCTGCTGCGTCATGCGGCTGACCACCCCGAACAGCGGCTGGCTGGCGTCGACCGCGAGGCCCATTTCCTCCTGCAGGGCCGCCTTGTTCCACGCCTTGCCGTCCAGGCGGCGGACGGAGTAGGGCTGGGCCAGGGCCGGGTCGGCCTCCGGGTTCCAGAGCCGGGTGTCGATGCCATTGAGGATGCCGTGCAGGACGGCGGCGCGATAGCGCAGCAACGGCGCCAGGCCGTAGCCGAGGCGTTCGTCCTGGATTTCGTGGGCGTAGGTCGGGCTGACCGTGCTGATCTGCGAGGCGAGCTGCAGGCCGGCCTTCAGGAAGGACAGCTGGCCGTGGTATTCGACGGCATCGAAGCGCCAGGCGTGTTCGGGCAGGCCCAGGCCGGCCAGGTAGTCGTGGGCGAAGCAGCCCTGGAAGGCGATGTTGTGCACGGTGACCACGCTGGCGGCGCCGCCCTGGTAGTGCAGGTAGGCCGCGGCCAGGGCGGTCTGCCAGTCGTTGGCATGCACCACCTCGGCCTGCCAGCCGATGGGCGAGTGCGCCTGGCCGAGCAGCGCCGCGACGCGGGAGAGCAGGCCGAAGCGCACCGGGTTGTCGGGACGGTCGTCGCCGTAGCTGTCGAGATAGGGGTTGCCGGGACTGGCATACAGCGACGGGCAGTCGAGCAGCAGCAGCGGCAGGCCGTCGGCCTCGGCGGCCAGCAGCCGTGCCGGTGGGAGGGCCGGGGCCAGGGCGGGCAGCTCGGCGACCGGCCGGGCGGCGGGAAAGGCCGCCTGCAGCGCCGGATACCGCGGCAGCAGCACGCGGATGTCGTGGCCGGCCTGGCGCAGGGCGGCGGGCAGGGCGGCGCAGACGTCGCCCAGGCCGCCGGTCTTGACCCAGGGCGCCATCTCGGAGGTGGCAAACAGTATCGCGAGTCGACTCATAACCACACCATCAGGCCCAGCTCGAACTTGTGGATCAGTGCCGGATGGTAAGGGTACATGCGGATGCGGTACTCCAGCTTGCCGCACAACTCCGGCGTCAGGTCGAGGGCGTAGAGGCGTTCGCCGCTGGCGGTGACGCCGTTGCTGGTCAGGGTGTGGTAGAGGACCTTGCTGCTCTTGTGCTCCGGGCGCCCGACCAGCAGTTCGACCACCACATCCTCGGGCGTCAGGCCATTGAGCTGGACGACCACCTCGACGCGCACCGAGGCGCCGAACTGCAGGCGTTGCTGGGGCGTCTCCAGCGGTTGCAGGCGCACGCCGGGCCAGGCGGCGCGGATCCGCGCCTTCCACTCGGCGATGCTGCGGGCCACGGCATGGCCGTGGGCGGCGTAACGCCGTCCGTGCTCGGCGGCCGGCGCGTAGAAGCGCTGCACGTATTCGTTGAGCATGCGGATCATGTTGAAGCGCGGCGTGATGGTCATGATCGAGCGCTTGGCCATCGCCACCCACTCCGGCGAGTAGCCCATCGGCCCGGTGCGGTAATAGGTGGGAATGACCTGGTCCTGGAGGATCTCGTAGAGGCTGCGCGCCTCCTCGGCATCGCGCTGGGCCTCGTCGAGATGACTGGGCGCCGGCTTGATCGCCCAACCGTTGGGCACCTCGCCGCTGTCGTCGTAGCCCTCGCCCCACCAGCCATCGAGCATGGACAGGTTGAGCGCGCCGTTCATGGCCGCCTTCATGCCCGAGGTGCCGGAAGCCTCCAGTGGGTAGATGGGGTTGTTCAGCCAGACGTCGACGCCGGAGACCAGGGTGCGCGACAGGTGCAGGTCGTAGCCCTCGATGAACAGGATGCGGCCCTCGAACTCCGGCTGACTGGCCACCTGGCTGATCTTGCGGATGATCTCCTGGCCCGGCAGGTCGGCCGGGTGGGCCTTGCCGGCGAACAGGAACAGCACCGGGCGCTCGGGATTGCAGATGATCTCGCGCAGCCACTCCAGGTCATGCAGGAGCAGGGCGGCGCGCTTGTAGGTGGCGAAGCGCCGGGCGAAGCCGATGATCAGCAGGTTGGGGTTGTTCGGATCGGCGAGCTTGAGCATGCGGTCGAGGTGGCTGGGCGAGCCCTGGTTGCGCAGGTGCTGCTCGCTGATGCGCCCGCGCACCAGGTGCAGCAGCATCGACTTGAGCTGCTGGCGGATTCCCCAGAAGGTGGTATCCGGAATGTGCTTGATGCCCTCCCAGTTGCACGCCTCGGTCTGGCGCTCCTGCCAGCCGATGCCGAGGTAGCGCTCGAAGGTTTCCAGCCATTCGGGGGCCAGGAAGGTCGGCAGATGCACGCCGTTGGTCACGTAGTCCATCGGGTTTTCCGTCGGATCGATCTGCGGCCACAGATGCGCGAGGATTTGCGCCGAGACGCCGCCGTGAATGCGCGACACGCCGTTGTGCTGGCGGGAGGTACGCACGGCCAGCGCCGTCATGTTGAAGTCCGTGGTGCCGGGCTCGGCGCCCAGCGTCATCACCTGTTCGCAGGAGACGCCGACCTCCTTGCACCAGTGTTCGGCGTAGCGGCGGATCATGTCTTCCGGGAAATGGTCGTGTCCGGCGGGCACCGCGGTGTGGGTGGTGAAGACCATGTTGGCGGCGGCGGCCTCGAGCGCAGCGGCGAACGGCAGCCCCTCGCTCATCAGGCAGCGCACGCGCTCGACGACGATGAACGCGGCATGACCTTCGTTCATGTGCCAGACGGTCGGTTTCAGCCCCAGCGCCGCCAGGGCACGGGCGCCGCCGACGCCGAGGAGGATTTCCTGCTCGATGCGGGTGGTCTTGTCGCCACCGTACAGGCGGTGGGAAATCTCGCGATCCTGCGCGGAGTTCTGCGTCAGCCAGGTGTCGAGGAGGATGAGCCGCACATGGCCGACGCGGACCTGCCAGACCTTGGCGAACACCTTGCGATCCGGCAGGTTGACCGCGATCAGCAGCTCCTGGCCGTTGGCGTCGAGCACCGGCGAGACCGGCAGGTCGTCGAAGTGCGAGTCGTAGTAGGAAGCCTGCTGGCGTCCCTCGGCATCCAGCTTCTGGTGGAAATAGCCTTCCTTGTAGAGCAGGCCGACGCCGACGAAGGGCAGGCCCATGTCGCTGGCCGCCTTGCAGTGGTCGCCGGCGAGGATGCCGAGGCCGCCGGAGTAGATCGGCAGGCTCTCGTGCAGGCCGAACTCGGCGCAGAAATAGGCGATCAGGTCGTCGTCCCTGAAGATCTTGCCGTGCACATGGCCCATGTAGGGCCGCTCGTGGTAGCTGTCGTAGGCGGCGAGGACGCGATCCAGCGCGCCGAGGAAGATCGGGTTGGCCGCGTGATCTTCCAGGCAGCGCTGGTCGGCACGCTTGAGCAAGGCCTTGGGCGTGTGGCCGGTCAGGCCCCATAGCGAGTGGGAGAGGCTGGCGAACAGACCGCGGGTCGGGCGATCCCAGCTGTACCAGAGGTTGTTGGCCAGCTCTTCCATGCGCTGCAGGGGCTGGGGAATCCGCGGATTGACTTCGAGCCTGTAGACGGTGCCGGTCATGGTGCTCCGGACTCCATGGTGAGGTGGAGATGAAGGTCGCAGTCGTCGTCCGGAATGGTCCAGGACAGGACGAGTTCGACCGCCTGCATGATCTTCTCGAAGCCGGCCTCGGACTGCGACACGCACAGGTGCGGGCGACCGCGCAGGCTCAGCGGGGCAGACACCTCCAGCTGCAGCGCGCCGCCGAGCACTCCGTCCTCCAGGCGCAGGCGCGACGCCTCCGGTAGATCGAGCGCTTGGCCGAAGCCGCCGGGAATCTGTCCGTCGGCCAGCACATAGCGACCGAGGAAACCGTCGCAACTGGGCATGGCCAGATTGAGCGTAGTGGAGAAGCGCCGGCCGGCCAGCTGCCGAAAGTGCCAGCTGACGGTCACCGTGGCGTCGCCCGGCGCATAGCGCTTAGCCACGCCGTCGCGAAGGAAAGCTAGCGGCGTGGCGGCGTCCCGCCGGTAGTCGGTCAGCGGCTGCCCGTCGAGGGTGTCCAGCCAGAGGACCCGCGGCTGCGCATCGGGGACGAGGTCGGCGGCGTCGATCGGCTGCTTGCAGCGCACGATGTCGTGGGCCGAGGCGATGCCTTCGCCGTGGTGCTCGCTGGCCTGTCCGCCGATCCGCTCGTGGTAGTGCTCGCGGTAGCGGCGCAGGGTGTCGGCGAAGTTGTGGCGCAGCGGATAGCTGCTCAGCTCGTGGGCGGCGCCCAGGCCGTCGTCGCGCAGCACCAGTTGCAGCGCCGGTGTGCTGGCGAGGATTTCGACCTTG
>DASQBU010000405.1:0-7544 GCA_035635035.1 Pseudomonas sp. | reverse complement strand
CGGCCAGACGGCCGATCTGCGGCAGACGGTTGGCGCCGATGCCGATCATCCCGCCCCACGCGTAGTCGATGGGCACGTCGGCCAGTTGCGGGAACACCTTGAGCATCTTCCTGCGCATGTAGCCGGCAATGTCCGCCGGGTCGCGCCCGGAATAGTGGCAGGCGCCGCCGAACAGCAGGCGACGGTCGGCCGACAGCCGATAGTAGTCGAGCGCCACGCGCTGATCGCACAGCGCCATGTCCTGCGGGATCAGCTGCCGCGCGCGCTCCTCGCCGAGCGGCGCCGTGGCGATCAGGTAGCTGCCGGCCGGCAGCACCTTGCCGGCCAGCTGCGGCTGCAGGCCGTCGAGATAGGCGTTGCCGGCGAGGATCAGCCGCTCGGCGCGCACCCGCCCGTGGGCGGTGTGCACGCACAGCCGCGGGCCGTAGTCGATGCGCGTCGCCGCCGAGCGCTCGAACAGCCGCGCGCCGAGGCCGGCGGCGGCCGCCGCCTCGCCGAGGGCCAGGTTGAGCGGGTGCAGGTGCCCCGAGCCCATGTCGATCAGCCCGCCGCAGTAGCGGTCGGAGCCGACTACCTGGTGCATCTGCTCCGGCTGCAGCAGGCGCAGCTCGTGGCGGTAGCCCAGTTCCAGCAGCTCGTCGCGGGCGCGGGCGAAGGCGGCGAGGTGCTCGGGGCGGTTGGCCAGGTCGCAGTAGCCCCAGCGCAGGTCGCAGTCGATGGCGAATTCGGCGACGCGCCGGCGCACCAGCTCCACCGCCTCCAGGCCGTACAGCTTGAGACGGCGCACGCCGTCCTCGCCGAGCAGCGGTCGGAAGCGCTCGAGGTCATGGCCGACGCCGCGGATCAGCTGGCCGCCGTTGCGCCCGCTGGCGCCCCAGCCGATCTGCCGCGCCTCCAGCAGCGCCACCGCGTAGCCGCGGCGGGCCAGCTCGATGGCGCAGTTGAGGCCGGTGTAGCCGCCGCCGACGATGCACACGTCGGCGGCGATCTCGCCCTCCAGGGCGGCGAACGCCAGCGCGCGGTTGACGCTGGCGGCGTACCAGGAGGGGGCGTGCGCGTCGGTGTGGCTGGGCATGCGCGGGGACATGGGTAGATCCGGGCGGCGGGCGAATGCTCCGAGCATAGGTCGCCCGCCCGGCCCCGCCAATCAGTCGGGCATCGGCAGCGCCAGGGTTTCCTTCACTTCCTCCATGACCACGTAGCTCTTCGACTCGCGCACGTGCGGCAGCCGGAGCAGGATGTCGCCGAGCAGCTTGCGGTAGGAGGCCATCTCCGAGATGCGCGCCTTGACCAGGTAGTCGAAGTCGCCGGAGACCAGGTGGCACTCCAGCACGTGCGGCAGCTTGAGCACCGCGCGGCGGAACTCCTCGAAGGTGTCGCCGGACTTGTGGTCCAGGCTCAGCTCGACGAACACCAGCAGGCCGGCGCGCAGCTGCGCCGGATCGAGGCGGGCGTGGTAGCCGAGGATCACCCCGTCGCGCTCCAGGCGGCGCACCCGCTCGGTGCACGGGGTGGTCGACAGGCCGACCCGCTCGCCCAGCTCGGTGAAGGAGATCCGCCCTTCCTCCTGCAGGATGCGCAGGATGTTGCGGTCGATCCGGTCCAGGTCGCGGCGGCTGCGCGGCGGGCCATTCATGGGCGGTTTGCCTCCTCGGGGCGCGTTTTTGCGAAAATAGCGCGCCACGGGCAGTGAAAGCCACTGCCGCGGCCCTTCCCATCCCTGGCCCGGCGCTCCCTCGCCCGGGCCGCCCTCAGGAGACTTCCCATGTCCATCCGGCGCCTGCACAGCGAACCGCGCTACAGCGAGATCGTCATCCACAACGGCACCGTCTACCTTGGCGGCCAACTGGCCGACGACCTGTCCGGCGATATCCGCCAGCAGACCCGCGAGACCCTGGCCAACATCGACCGCCGGCTGGCCGAGGCCGGCACCGACAAGACGCGCATCCTCTCGACCACCATCTACCTGCGCGACATCGCCAGCGACTTCGCCGGCATGAACGAGGCATGGGATGCCTGGGTCGCCCCCGGCGCCTCCCCGGCGCGCGCCACGGTGGAGGCCCGCCTGTACGCGCCGGAGGTGCGGGTGGAGATGATGGTGATTGCCGCCCTGCCGTGACCCGCACGCCCCGGCCGGTCGGCGCCGCAGCCGGCCGGGGCGTTGAAAATACTGCACGGCGTTGCCATGCTATACACAACAATCCCAAGCCACCCGAACGATCGAGGAGGACGCCAGTCTTGGACGTCGGAGCCCGTCTGCACGCCATCCGCAAACTCAAGGGCCTGTCCCAGCGCGAACTCGCCAAGCGCGCCGGCGTGACCAACAGCACCATCTCGATGATCGAGAAGAACAGCGTCAGCCCCTCGATCAGCTCGCTGAAGAAGGTGCTGGGCGGCATTCCCATGTCGCTGGTGGAGTTCTTCTCCCTGGATACGGCGCAGGACGACCAGACCCAGGTGGTGTACAAGTCCGACGAGCTGATCGACATCGGCAGCGGCGCGGTGACCATGAAGCTGGTCGGCCGGGCCTTTGCCGAGCGCAGCCTGTCGTTCCTCGACGAGACCTATCCGCCGGGTGCCGACACCGGCCGGGACATGCTCCGCCACGAGGGCGAGGAAGCCGGCATGCTGGTCGAGGGGCGCCTCGAACTCACCGTCGGCGACGCGGTGTTCATCCTCGAAACGGGCGACAGCTACTACTTTCGCAGCGACCAGCCGCACCGCTTCCGCAATCCGTTCGAGCAGCCGGCGCGGCTGATCAGCGCCACCACGCCGGCCAATTTCTGAGCCGCTGGCCGCCTGGAGCGCGCCTTGCCGGCTAGTTCCTTGCGGCCAAAGGTGTTGTTTCGGCTGGCTCGGCTTTGCCGTTATACTGCCGCCGCCCGCGCGGCCCATCGCCCCGGGCGTGACTAGCCACGATTGAGGGTGTAAGGGTGAACCTGATCAAGAAATTCCTGGCAGCCCAGGCTGCCGTGCTGGCCCTGTGGGCGGTTGGCGCCCAGGCCGATAACAGCGATGACGCCATCGCCAAGCGTATCAAGCCGGTCGGCGAGGTCTGCGTTGCCGGCCAGGAATGCGCCGGTGTCGGCGCCGTGGCGGCGGCTGCCGGTGGCGGCAAGCGCTCCGGCGACGAAATCATCGCCGCGCATTGCGGTGCCTGCCACGGCTCCGGCGTGCTGGGCGCGCCGAAGATCGGCGACGCGGCCGACTGGAAGAAGCGCGCCGGCGAGCGCGGCGGCATCGAGGGCCTGCTGAAGTCGGCCATCGGCGGCCGCAACGCCATGCCGCCGAAAGGCACCTGCGCCACCTGCTCCGACGACGAGCTGCTCGGCGCGATCCACAAGATGTCCGGCCTGTAATTCTGCCGCACAGCAAAAAAACCGCCGCTCCAGGCGGTTTTTTTGTGCCTGTGCACTGCACACAAACGCCCCGCTTCGATGCTAGGATTTGAAACGTCCTGTCAGCGATAGTGGTCTCGATCCGGTCCGATCCGTGTTGCCGTCGCCGACGGCAAGGTCGCCGGCGCGTCCTCCCGGTTCCGTGGCCGCGTGCCGCTCCGGGCGGATTCCCTTCGAGCCACGCGAGGAGTCGTCGATGAACATGCCCACCCCAGCGCCCACGGTTCCGCCGGCCGCCGCCCAGTCGCCCGGCAATCCCCTCGATCTCAAGGTCCACGCGGCGATCGCCCGCGCCAACAATTCGGTGTCCCCCACCGCCCTGCTGCTGGCCATGATCGACTGGTCAGCGCATCTCGCCGGCTCGCCCGGCAAGCGCCTGGAGCTGCTCGACCTCGCTCTGGAGCAGACGCGCCGCCTGCTCCAGTATGCCCGCGAAGTCGCCAGCGCCGCGCCGGACTGCCCGGCCCACGAGTGCGTCGAGCCGCCCAGGCGCGACCGCCGCTTTGCCGCCAAGGAATGGCACCAGTGGCCGTTCAGCCTGATGCACCAGTCGTTCCTGCTCGGCCAGGAGTGGTGGGATGCGGCGACCCATGGCGTACGCGGCGTGTCGCGTCACCACGAGGAAGTGGTGGCCTTCGCCGCCCGCCAGCTGCTCGACATCTTCTCGCCCGGCAACTACCTCGCGACCAACCCGCTGGTGCTGCAGCGCACCGCCATGACCGGCGGCGCCAACCTGGTGCGCGGCATGATCCACATGCTGGAGGACGCCGAACGCCTGGCCTCCGGCCAGCCGCCGGCCGGCACCGAGGACTTCGTGGTCGGCCGCGACGTGGCGGTGACGCCGGGCAAGGTGGTGCTGAAGAATCGCCTGATCGAACTGATCCAGTACACGCCGACCACGCCCACCGTGCATCCGGAGCCGATCCTGATCGTGCCGGCGTGGATCATGAAGTACTACATCCTCGACCTGTCGCCGCACAACTCGCTGGTGAAATACCTGGTCGACCAGGGCCACACGGTGTTCTGCCTGTCCTGGAAGAACCCGGCGGCCGAGGACGGCGGGCTGGGCATGGACGAGTACCTGCAGCTCGGCTTCTTCGCCGCCCTCGCCGCCATCAACGCCATCGTCCCCGGGCAGAAGGTGCACGCCACCGGCTACTGCCTGGGCGGCACCCTGCTGGCCATCGCCGCGGCGGCCATGGCGCGCGACGGCGACGAGCGCCTGGCGTCGATCTCCCTGTTCACCGCGCAGACCGACTTCACCGAGCCCGGCGAGCTGGCGCTGTTCATCGACGAGAGCGAGGTCAGCCTGCTTGAGGCGCAGATGCGCGAGACCGGCTATCTCACCGCCGGGCAGATGGCCGGCGCCTTCCAGCTGCTGCGCTCCAGCGACCTGCTGTGGTCGCGCATGGTCGGCGAATACCTGATGGGCGAGCGCGCGCCGATGAACGACCTGATGGCCTGGAACGCCGATGCCACGCGCATGCCGGCGCACATGCACAGCCAGTACCTGCGCCGCCTGTTCCTCAACGACGACCTCAGCGAGGGGCGCTATCCGGTGGATGGCCGGCCGGTGTCGCTGAGCGACATCGCCACGCCGATCTTCTGCGTCGCCACCACCCAGGACCACGTCGCCCCGTGGCGCTCGGTGTTCAAGCTGCACTACCTGACCCCGACCGAGATCACCTTCGTCCTCACCAGCGGCGGGCACAACGCCGGCATCGTCAGCGAGCCGGGCCGCGCGCGGCGGCATTACCAGGTGCTGCGCCGGCCGGCCGGCGGCAACTACGTCGCCCCCGACGCCTGGCTCGCCAAGGCGCCGCGCCAGGAAAGCTCGTGGTGGCCGGAGTGGCTGGCCTGGCTGCAGGCCCGTTCGGCCGCGCCGGTCGCGCCGCCCGCCAGCGGGGCGCCCGAACGGGGCTACCCGGTGGTCGACGAGGCGCCGGGCGAGTACGTGCGGCAGAAGTAACCCGGGGTTCCCTTCCCTTCGCCACCACCCTGTAGGAGGTCGTCATGTACCTCGATGCGCAATCCTCGCTGACCCTGTACAAGGTCAACCTGCAGTTCTACTTCCGGGTCTGCGACCTGCTGCGGGAAAGCAACCTGCGCTGGAGCGAGGCGGGCAACCGCGCGCTCGACACCTGCGCCGCCGAACTGGAGAGCGCGGCCACCCGCATGCTCGATGCCAGCGACTGGAAGTCGCTGGGCTTCGTCGCCGGCGACCTGTACTGGAAGGCGCTGCAGCTGCAGATCGGCTCCGTCCAGCACCTGGCCGAAACCACCCTCGGCAACCTGACCGCCGTCGCCGAGGCGCTGCAGAAGGCGGTCTCGGCCTGGCAGCAGGACAGCGGCGCGGCCCTCAAGGAAAGCACCGGCGCCATGCCGATCAGCACCACCCTGCAGGACTACCTGCAGGACTACCTGCACCTGCTGACCCCGCCGGCGCCGGGCGGCAAGGCCTCGCGCAAGCTGCACTGAGCGGCGGGGCGGCCGGGGCTCAGTCGACGAAGCAGACCCGGCCGTCCTCCAGCGAACCGATCCGCGCCAGGGACTCGACCCGGTAGCCGAGCTTCTCCAGCTCGCCGCGGCCGGGCTGGAAGGACTTCTCGATCACGATGCCGATGCCTACCACGCGGGCGCCCGCCTGGTGGGCGATGGCGGCCAGCCCCTGCGCGGCCTGGCCGTGGGCGAGGAAGTCGTCGACGATCAGCACCCGCTCGCCGGCGGCGAGATGGCTGGCGGCGATGGCGATGGTGCTCTCCACCTGCTTGGTGAAGGAGTACACCCGCGCGCTGAGCAGCGGACCGGTGAGGGTCAGCGACTGCTGCTTGCGGGCGAACACCAGCGGCACGCCCAGCGCCAGGGCGGTCATCAGCGCCGGGGCGATGCCCGACGTCTCGATGGTCAGCACCTTGTCGATCGGCTGGCCGGCAAAGCGCCGGGCGAACTCCGTGCCGATCTGCTGCATCAGCACGGGGTCGACCTGCTGGTTGAGGAAGGCGTCCACCTTGAGCACCTGCCCGGACAGCACCACGCCCTGTTCGCGGATCCTGCGTTTCAGCGGTTCCATAACCCTCCCTTCCCGCCCAGCGGCGGCCGGCCTGACTGGGGTTCAGTGTAGGGCGCCGGCTGGGCCGCGGCACCTTGTCCTCCTCCACAAACGGCACTTGCGCCTTCAGCGCTGCGCCCCGCCCCCCGTTGCCGCTGCCAGGTAGTCCGAAACTCCCACCCCGGCTGGGAGTATCGGTCGATGGGCAACCCCCCGGCGCTTTCTCATAGTTATGGCCTGCAGCAAAGACCGCTCAACGGTCAGCCCTCGATGACCGTAACTGCTTGGGAGAACGTCATGGCTAGTCGCAAGAAAGACTCATCGCTCACGAACGATCCGGCTCCCCTCTCCATTCCGACCGTTACCACCGACCAGAAAGACTACGCACCCGGCAGCACCGCCACCTTCACGGCCAGCGGCCTCGCCCCCGGTAGCACGGTGGAGTTCCACGTGGAGCACGCCATCGGCACCGGCGCCGATGGCGTGTGGGGCACGCCCGACGACGTGCTCGCCACCGACACCGGCGCGGGACACGAGTCCTGGTCCGTGACCGACGGCGGCCCCGGCGATCTCGACGGCCAGGTCAACGGCAGCGTCACCACCTCGTGGTACGTGAATCCCGACGACTCGGCTGGCGCGACCTTCCTGCTCACCGCGACCTCGGCGGGCGCCGATGGCGTGGTCGGCACCGCTGACGACGCCGTGGCGACCACCTCGTTCACTGACAGCGACCCGGTCACGGCGACCGGCGTGACCGTGACGCTGGACGAAACGGCCGGCCTGCAGAACAGCAGCCTGCCGCTCGGATCGCCCGCCGGCGACCTCGACGACAACGACATTCTGGTGGAGTCCCTGCCCGCGGCCTTCTCTAATCGCTTGTCGGGTCCGGGGCAACTTGGGGCCGGTACCCCACTTCGGGCAGCCTTGAGTGGCTACACCGGCGCCGCGGGCAACACGGGCAGCAATGCGTTCACCCTCTCTCCTGCGTCCGGAGCAATCATTACCGATGTCCGCTTTACCTTGGCGCCAAATGACAATGACAGCGGACTGAAGACCCTCGATGGCACCTCTATCCTTCTCTATGTGGATACCACCAA
>DASQBU010000404.1:0-2601 GCA_035635035.1 Pseudomonas sp. | reverse complement strand
ACAAAAAAACAAAAGCCGCATTCTCAAATCGAGAACTCCTCTTAAAATAATTATTAAGAACAAGGGTGCCCCCCTACCGCTGTTCTCTACAGCAACGCCGAACGGGCTCCCCAAGGTGAGCAGCAAGTAGGGTAGAAAACTCGCGCAGCGATTTTCTACCACGGCGCCCGACCGGCGCCCCACGGCAGTTGCCCCCTACGATTAGCTCCCGCGCTGCCCAGCCACGTTCAGCCGCAAATGCCACCCATAGCGCAGCGACAGCAGGCGCAGGGCGAAGCACGCCGCGATAGCCAGCCAGGTCAGCCAGTTGCGCGACCAGCCCAGGGCTTCGCCGAGCACCAGGATGCTGGCGCCGAGCAGCGCGGCGGTGGCGTAGATTTCCTTGCGCAGGATCGCCGGCACGCGGTTGAGCAGCACGTCGCGGGCGAGGCCGCCGCCGACCGCGGTGGTGGTGCCGAGGAGGATCGCCACCTCGTAGTTGTGCCCGTAGGCCAGCGCCTTGTGCGCGCCGGCGACGGCGAACACGCTGAGGCCGAGGGCGTCGAACAGCAGCACCGGGTAGGCCAGACGCTCGACCAGCGGGCCGGCCCCTATGGTGAGCAGCGCGGCGAGCACCACGACGGCCAGATAGGCCCAGTCGCTCAGGCCGACCGGCGGGGTGGCGCCGATGCACAGGTCGCGCACCACGCCGCCGCCGACTGCGGTGATGAAGGCGAGCATCAGCACACCAAACAGGTCGAGGCGCCGCTGCAGGGCGGCGGTGGCGCCACTGATGGCACAGGCGAAGACCCCGGCGAGATCCAGCGCGGCGAACAGGGGCTGTGCGTTCATGCCTCCGCGGCGCCCGTGCACAGCCAGGCCGAGGCGGCGGTCAACATGGCCTGCAGGCCGGTCTTCAGGGTGGGATGCAGCACCGGCGCATACTGCGGCGAGTGGTTGCTGGGGATGGCGCTGACCTGCCCGCGCGCCTTGGCCGCGCGGTAGGTCTGCGGGTCGGTGCCGCCGACGAACCAGAACACGTAGGGCACGCCCCAGCGCCGGCCGAACACGCTGAAGTCCTCGCTGGCCGGGGCCGGCGGGGTTTCGAAGGTGTTCGCGCCGAACTGGCTGTGGAAGGCGGCGGCCACCCGCGCGGTCGCGGCGGCGTCGTTCTCGGTCGGCGGATAGGCGTTGAGGGTGGTGAACTCCGGCTCGCGCGGCGCGTTGGACGCCGCGCACTCGGCGCAGCAGATCCGCCTGACCGCGCCGAGCACGTGCTCGCGCACCTCTTCGCGGTAGGTGCGCACGTTGAGCTTGAGGGTGGCGTCGTCGGGGATGATGTTTTCCTTGCTGCCGGCCTGCAGCGCGCCGACGGTGACCACCGCGCTGTCCAGCGGCGCGACCTCGCGGGCGACTATGGTCTGCAGGCGCATCACGGTGGCGGCCGCCATCACCACCGGGTCGACCGCGGTGTGCGGCATCGAGCCGTGCGCGCCGCGGCCGAACAGCTTGACCTTGAGGCTGTCGCCGGCGGAGAGGATGGTGCCGCTGCGGTAGCCGACGGTGCCGGCCTCGCCGACCATCACGTGCTGGCCGAGGATCACCTCGGGCTTGGGGAAGCGCTCGGCCATGCCGTCGTCCATCATGCCCTGCGCGCCGCGGCCGACCTCCTCGCCCGGCTGGAACACCGCCAGCAGGGTGCCGCGCCAGGCGTCGCGGTGCTCGCTGAGCAGGCGCGCCGCGCCCATCAGCCAGGTGACGTGCAGGTCGTGGCCGCAGACGTGCGAGACGCCGACCTCGACGCCCTCCTCGTCGCGGGCGACCACCTGGCTGGCATACGGCAGGCCGGTCGCCTCGGTCACCGGCAGGGCATCCATGTCGGCGCGCAGCATCACCGTCGGCCCCTCACCGTTGCGCAGCACGCCGACCACGCCGGTGCCGCCGACGCCGCGGGTCACCTCGAAGCCGTGGGCGGCCAGGTAGTCGGCGGCGATGCCGGCGGTGCGCTGCTCCTGCATCGACAGTTCGGGGTGGCGGTGGAGATCCTGGTAGATGGCTTCCAGCTCGGGCAGCAGCAAATCGAGCGGGGCATCCAGAGCGTCGGCGAGCGGGTTCATGCGCGGTTCTCCATGGCTTTGGGGGCGAGCGCCAGCGGTCCGCGACAGCGGTTTGCGGCGCCCGTCGATGTGTGCTGCAAGACTAGCATCGCCGGATGAGCCGTTTGCATGGCGCCATGAATTCCGCTGGCCGCAGCGGCGCGCAACCTTGCAACGCCACCGCGGCTATGATCGGTGAAAGCCAATACGCTGGAGTGTCCCGGCGGCGTCCGGGCGTTCGAGGAGTGAAGCATGAGCACGACCGTACAGGCCGATGTGCCGCGTGCCGGCAACGACCGCCTGCTGCTGGGCATCATCATGGGGGTAGTGGCTTTCTGGCTGTTCGCCCAGACCACCTTGAACATCGCCCCCGACATGCAGCGCGATCTGGGGCTGGGCTCCACCACCATGAACAACGCGGTGGCCATCACCTCGCTGTTCTCGGGCATCTTCATCGTGGTGATGGGCGGTCTGGCGGACCGCGTCGGCCGGCTGCGGATCACCCGGATCGGCTTCTACCTGAGCA
>DASQBU010000403.1:0-18469 GCA_035635035.1 Pseudomonas sp. | reverse complement strand
GCGCTGGGTACAGGGCAATTTCTGAGTTCGGTGCGCCGCTCGCGGCATGTTGTAACGGAAACGGGGAAGGAGAGGGGATATGTTCGAACTAGTCGATAACGTCCAGTCGAGCGCGGTCATCAAGGTCATCGGTGTCGGTGGCGGCGGCGGCAACGCCGTCAACCACATGTTGCGCTGCAACATCGAAGACATCGATTTCATCTGCGCCAATACCGATGCCCAGGCGCTGAAGAAGGTCGAGGTCAAGACCGTTCTGCAGTTGGGGCAGAGCATCACCAAGGGCCTGGGTGCCGGCACCAATCCGGAGGTCGGCCGCCAGGCCGCGCTGGAGGATCGCGAGCGCATCGCCGAGGTGCTGCAGGGCGCCAACATGGTGTTCATCACCACCGGCATGGGCGGCGGCACCGGAACTGGCGCGGCGCCAATCATCGCCGAGGTGGCCAAGGAGATGGGTATCCTCACCGTCGCCGTGGTGACCCGTCCGTTCCCCTTCGAGGGCCGTCGCCGCATGCAGATCGCCGACGAGGGCATCCGCGCCCTGTCCGAGCATGTCGACTCGCTGATCACCATCCCCAACGAGAAGCTGCTGACCATCCTCGGCAAGGATGCCAGCCTGCTGTCCGCCTTCGCCAAGGCCGACGACGTGCTGGCCGGCGCGGTGCGCGGCATCTCCGACATCATGCAGCGTCCGGGCCTGATGAACGTCGACTTCGCCGACGTGCGCACCGTGATGAGCGAGATGGGCATGGCGATGATGGGCACCGGCCACGCCAGCGGTCCGAACCGCGCCCGCGAGGCCACCGAGGCGGCGATCCGCAACCCGCTGCTGGAAGACATCAACCTGCAGGGCGCCCGCGGCATCCTGGTCAACATCACCGCCGGCCTCGACCTGTCGCTGGGCGAGTACACCGAAGTCGGCAGCATCATCGAGCAGTTCACCTCCGAACACGCCACCGTCAAGATCGGTGCGGTGATCGATCCGGAAATGCGCGACGAGCTGCATGTCACCGTGGTCGCCACCGGTCTCGGGGCGCGCATGGAGAAGCCGGTGAAGGTCGACAACAGCGTGCAGGCCGCGCCGGCCGTCGCTCCGGCCATGCCGCAGCAAGGGGGCGCCGTGAACTACCGCGACCTCGACCGGCCGACCGTGATGCGCAGCAACCCGGTTTCCGGGGGTGCCGCTCCGGCGGTCAAACTCAACACCCAGGAGGATCTGGACTATCTGGATATCCCGGCATTCTTGCGTCGGCAGGCTGATTGATTTTGTGTATTAGAGGTATTGTTGTGATTGGTTTTCAGCAAAGGCGGGCTCTGCTATCATCCCCGCCCATTACTGAGAACAGTTCACAACTTGTGCAGATACGGCCAAAGCCATGATCAAACAACGCACTTTGAAGAACATCATCCGGGCCACGGGCGTCGGTTTGCATTCGGGGGAGAAGGTCTACCTCACCCTGAAACCGGCCCCGGTGGATACCGGCATCGTGTTCTGCCGCACCGATCTCGATCCGGTGGTGGAAATTCCGGCCCGGGCCGAGAACGTCGGTGACACCACCCTGTCGACCACCCTGGTCAAGGGCGATGTCAAGGTGGATACCGTTGAGCACCTGCTGTCGGCCATGGCTGGTCTGGGTATCGACAACGCCTACATCGAGCTGTCGGCACCGGAGGTGCCGATCATGGATGGCAGCGCCGGTCCGTTCGTGTTCCTGATCCAGTCCGCCGGGCTGCAGGAGCAGGAAGCGCCGAAGAAGTTCATCCGCATCAAGCGCGAGATCACGGTCGAGGAGGAGGGCAAGAGTGCCACCTTCCTGCCGTTCGATGGCTTCAAGGTCAGCTTCGAGATCGACTTCGATCACCCGGTGTTCCGTGGCCGTACCCAGCGTGCTTGCGTCGACTTCTCCAGCACCTCCTTCGTCAAGGAAGTCAGCCGCGCCCGTACTTTCGGCTTCATGCGCGACATCGAACTGCTGCGTTCGCAGAATCTCGCCCTCGGCGGCAGCGTGGACAACGCCATCGTGGTCGACGAGTTCCGTGTCCTCAATGAGGACGGCCTGCGCTACGAGGATGAGTTCGTCAAGCACAAGATCCTCGACGCCATCGGCGACCTGTATCTGCTCGGCACCAGCCTGATCGGCGAGTTCCGCGGCTACAAGTCCGGCCACGCGCTGAACAATCGCCTGCTGCGCGCGCTGATCGCCGACCGCGACGCCTGGGAGTTGGTGACCTTCCCGGACTCCAGCACCGCACCGATCTCCTACATGCGCCCGGCGGCGGCGGTCTGACGCAGGAAGGTTCCCCCGCCTTCATGCACAGGCCGCCAGCCGGTTGATGCCAGGCAGTTGAGGCGTCGGCCCGGCAGGGCGAGACGAAAAAACAGGCTCATGGCCTTCCATGAGCCTGTTTTTTTATTCGGGATTTTCAGTCGCGAGGCTGGTGCTGCGCCGTATGGCTGGCCAGTCGCTCCAGGGCGGCGCGCAACTGCGGATCCTCGATGCTGCTGGCGGCCGTGCGCAGGGTGTCGGCGGCACTGGCCGAGAGGGTCGGATTTCGCGCGCTGGCAGGCCGTGCGCCCGTTGCCGGCTGAACCTTGAACAGGATCTTCGCCAGGTTCGCAAACTCGCGCAGGCTGCGCAGCTGGCGCAGCAGGCGCTTCTGCTGATAGCGCAGGTGGGTGGCCCACTGGCCGTCGGTGACGATCAGCAGCAGGCAGTCCTCGCGCAGGGCGGCGACCCGGCAATGCGGGCGCGCGGCCGGCTGCAGCTGGCTTTCCAGCAGCTGCTGCAGGTGGGCGAGACGCTGGGCCTCGCCGAACAGGCTCTTGAGGGTTTTCGTCTCGCGCAGCAGGGTGGCAGGCGCTCGGGCCGGCAGGGGACGAAAGGTCATGGCTGGACGTCTGGGGGAAACCGGGCGTGCATCTTAGCAAATCGGCCGCGGCGATGGCTGGCGGGCCCGCGGTATGTATCGGCGGCCATGCGCTCTGCCGTGTGCCGGCCTGCCCAGGGGCTCGATTCCGCCACTGGTCTCCCCCGTGCGGCCGGTGATGACTGGGGCGTCTTTTCTCGCCGACGTTTCCGGGTAGAATGCCCCCTTCGATGCCGTACCGACGGCGCTGGGCTCTCCCCGCGAGGGCCCTCCATTTCCACAGATGGAAGACCCTCCCGATATGTTTGCGCCTTTGTTGAGAAAACTCTTTGGAAGCAAGAACGAGCGTGAAGTCAAGCGCATGACCAAGATCGTCCAGGCGATCAACGCCCTGGAAGAGCAGGTGGTCGCGCTGTCCGACGAGCAGCTCCGCGGCAAGACCGAAGAGTTCAAGGCGCGTATCGCCAAGGGCGAGAGCCTCGACAAGCTGCTGCCGGAAGCCTTCGCCGTGGCCCGCGAGGCCAGCAAGCGGGTGATGGGCATGCGCCACTTCGACGTGCAGCTGATCGGCGGCATGACCCTCCATGAGGGCAAGATCGCCGAGATGCGCACCGGCGAGGGCAAGACCCTGATGGGCACCCTGGCGGTGTACCTCAACGCCCTGGAGGGCAAGGGCGTGCACGTGGTCACCGTCAACGACTACCTGGCCCGTCGCGACGCCAACTGGATGCGTCCGCTGTACGAATTCCTCGGCCTGAGCGTGGGCATCGTCAGCCCGTTCCAGGACCCGGCCGAGAAGCGTGCGGCCTACGCCGCCGACATCACCTACGGCACCAACAACGAACTCGGCTTCGACTACCTGCGCGACAACATGGCCTTCAGCCTGGAGGACAAGTTCCAGCGCGAGCTGAACTTCGCGGTGGTCGACGAGGTGGACTCCATCCTCATCGACGAGGCGCGCACCCCGCTGATCATCTCCGGCCCGGCCGAGGACAGCTCGCGGCTGTACCAGCAGATGAACCAGCTGATCCCGCAGCTCAAGCGGCACATCGAGGAGGTCGAGGGGCAGGTCACCCAGGCCGGTCACTACACCATCGACGAGAAGGCCCGCCAGGTCGAGCTGACCGAGCAGGGCCACCAGTTCGTCGAGGATATGCTGACCCAGGCCGGCCTGCTGGCCGAGGGCGAGAGCCTCTATTCGGCGCACAACCTCAGCCTGCTGACCCACGTATACGCCGCGCTGCGCGCGCACACCCTGTTTCACCGCAACGTCGAATACATCGTGCAGGGCAACCAGGTGGTGCTGATCGACGAGCACACCGGGCGCACCATGCAGGGCCGTCGCCTGTCCGAGGGCCTGCACCAGGCCATCGAGGCGAAGGAGGGCGTGCAGATCCAGGCCGAGAGCCAGACCCTGGCCTCGACCACCTTCCAGAACTACTTCCGCCTGTACTCCAAGCTGGCCGGCATGACCGGCACCGCCGACACCGAGGCCTTCGAGTTCCGCCAGATCTACGGTCTCGACGTGGTGGTGATCCCGACCCACCGGCCGATCGCGCGCAAGGACTACAACGACCTGGTCTACCTGACCCAGGCCGAGAAGTACGCGGCGATCATCGAGGACGTCAAGGCCTGCCAGGCCCAGGGCCGTCCGATCCTGGTCGGCACCGCCTCGGTGGAGGGCTCCGAATACGTGTCGCAGCTGCTCCAGCAGGCCGGCATCGAGCACAAGGTGCTCAACGCCAAGTACCACGACAAGGAAGCCGAGATCATCGCCCAGGCCGGCCGTCCGGGCGCGGTGACCATCGCCACCAACATGGCCGGTCGCGGCACCGATATCCTCCTCGGCGGCAACTGGGAAGTCGAGGTCGCCGCGCTGGAGAACCCCAGCGAGGAGCAGGTCGCGCAGATCAAGGCCGAGTGGCAGAAGCGCCACCAGCAGGTGATCGAGGCCGGCGGCCTGCACGTGATCGCCTCCGAGCGCCACGAGTCGCGGCGCATCGACAACCAGCTGCGCGGCCGTGCCGGCCGCCAGGGCGACCCGGGCTCCAGCCGCTTCTACCTGTCGCTGGAAGACAACCTGATGCGCATCTTCGCCTCCGACCGGGTGAAGAACTTCATGAAGGCCCTCGGCATGCAGGCCGGCGAGGCCATCGAGCACCGCATGGTGACCAACGCCATCGAGAAGGCGCAGCGCAAGGTCGAAGGGCGCAACTTCGACATCCGCAAGCAACTGCTCGAATACGACGACGTGGCCAACGAGCAGCGCAAGGTGATCTACCACATGCGCAACAGCCTGCTGGCCGCCGAGGACGTCGGCGACACCATCGCCGAGTTCCGCGCCGAAGCGCTGGCCCGCCTGATCGACGCGCACATTCCGCCGCAGTCGCTGCCCGAGCAGTGGGATATCGCCGGCCTGGAAGCCGCGCTGCACTCCGACTTCGGCCTGCAGCTGCCGCTGCAGCAGTGGCTCGACGAGGACGAGAAGCTCTACGAGGAAGTCCTGCGCGAGCGCATCCTCGCCGAGCTGGTCAAGTCCTATGCCGAGAAGGAAGAGCTCGCTGGCGCCGAGGCGCTGCGAACCTTCGAGAAGCAGATCCTCCTGCGCGTGCTCGACGATCTGTGGAAGGACCACCTGGCGACCATGGACCACCTGCGCCACGGCATCCACCTGCGCGGCTACGCGCAGAAGAATCCCAAGCAGGAGTACAAGCGCGAGTCGTTCGCCCTGTTCCAGGAGTTGCTGGACAACATCAAGCGCGACACCATCCGCGTGCTGTCGCACGTGCAGGTGCGCCGCGAGGATCCGGCCGAGGAAGAGGAGCGCCTGCGCCGCGAAGCCGAAGCGTTGGCCGCGCGCCTGCAGTTCGAGCATGCCGCCGCTCCGGCGCTGGATCAGCCGCTGGAGGACGCCGAGGCCGAACCCGTCCAGGAGGCGCCCGTCGCCGTGCCGCGCCAGGAGCCCAAGGTCGGTCGCAACGAGCCCTGCCCGTGCGGCTCCGGCAAGAAGTACAAGCACTGCCACGGTCAGGTAGTCTGACCGCCGGATAGCTTGACCGCGCCGCGACCGGCCCAGCCGCTCGCGGCGTTTTCCATCTTGATTTCACCCTTTTTCGCGTCTTCGCATCGCAAGGAGTTTCCCATGGCTGTCGGTCTCGGCCCCCTGCCCACCCTGCACCCGGTTCCCGGTTTCGAACTCGGCATCGCTTCGGCCGGCATCAAGCGCGTCGGCCGCAAGGACGTGGTGGTGATGCGCTGCGCCGAAGGCTCGACCATCGCCGGGGTGACCACCACCAACGCCTTCTGCGCCGCGCCGGTGCTGATCACCCGCGAGCGTCTGGGTGGCGAGGTGCGCTATCTGCTGACCAACACCGGCAACGCCAACGCCGGCACCGGCCCGGACGGCCTGGCCCGCGCGCGGCGCGCCTGCGCGCGGCTGGCCGAGCTGGCCGGCGTGGGCGAGGCGGCGATCCTGCCGTTCTCCACCGGGGTGATCGGCGAGCCGCTGCCGGTGGAGAAGATCGAGGCCGCCCTGCCGGCCGCGCTGGCCGACCTCAAGGTCGACAACTGGGCGCAGGCCGCCGAAGGCATCATGACCACCGACACCCTGCCCAAGGGTGCCAGCCGCCAGTTCCAGCACGACGGCGTCACCGTCACCGTCACCGGGATCAGCAAGGGCGCGGGGATGATCCGTCCGAACATGGCCACCATGCTCGGCTACATCGCCACCGACGCCAAGGTCGCCCGCGACGTGCTGCAGGACCTGGTGCGCGATGCCGCCAACAAGTCGTTCAACCGCATCACCATCGACGGCGACACCTCGACCAACGACTGCTGCATGCTGATCGCCACCGGTCAGGCCGCCCTGCCGGAGATCACCGAGAAGGCCGGCGAGCTGTACGCCAAGCTCAAGCAGGCGGTGTTCGAGGTGTTCATGGAGGTGGCGCAGGCCATCGTCCGCGACGGCGAGGGCGCCACCAAGTTCGTCACCGTGCAGGTCAACGGCGGCGCCAATGCCCAGGAGTGCCTGGACGTGGCCTACGCCGTGGCCCATTCGCCGCTGATCAAGACCGCACTGTTCGCGTCCGACCCGAACTGGGGGCGCATCCTCGCCGCGGTCGGCTACGCCGGCGTGCCCAATCTCGACGTCAGCCTGATCGACGTGTTCCTCGGCGACGTGTGCATCGCCAGCCGCGGCGGGCGTGCCGCCAGCTACACCGAGGAGCAGGGCGCGGCGGTGATGCAGCAGGAGGAGATCGGCATCCGCATCGAGCTGGGCCGTGGCCAGTTCAGCGAGACCATCTGGACCACCGACCTGTCCCACGAGTACGTGCGCATCAACGCCGAGTACCGTTCCTGAAACCGGGCCGGGGCCGCCGGCCGGCGAGGCCGCGGCCACCGGCTGCCCGGGCGCGCTGCTGCGTCCGGGCCCATCTGTGGAGTCCGAGTCGATGAATCGATTGCACGTGGCCGCGGCGGTGATCCGCGGCGCCGATGGTCGGGTGCTGATCGCCCGGCGTCCCGAGCACAAGCATCAGGGCGGGCTGTGGGAGTTCCCGGGCGGCAAGGTCGAGGCGGGCGAAACCGTCGAGGCGGCGCTGCAGCGCGAGCTGCAGGAGGAGCTGGGCATCCGCGTCAGCGCCTCCCGGCCGCTGATCCAGGTGCGCCACGACTATCCCGACCAGCAGGTGCTGCTCGACGTCCACGAGGTCGCCGCCTTCGCCGGCGAGCCGCATGGCGCCGAGGGTCAGCCGCTGGCCTGGGTGACGCCGCGCGAGCTGGGCGGTTACGCGTTTCCCGAGGCCAACCGGGCGATAGTCGCCGCCGCCCGCCTGCCGGCGCAGTACCTGATCACGCCGGACGATCTCGCCCCGGACGAGCTGCTGCGCGGCGTGCGCCAGGCGCTGGCCGACGGCATCCGCCTGGTGCAGCTGCGCGCGCCGAACATGTACAGCCCGGAGTACCGCGACCTCGCCACCGACATCCAGGGGCTGTGCGCCGGCAAGGCGCAGCTGATGCTCAAGGGGCCGCTGGAGTGGCTGGGCGATTTTCCCGCCGCCGGCTGGCACCTGACCGCCGAGCAGCTGCGCAAGTACGCCCCCAACGGCCGGCCGTTCCCGCGCGAGCGCTGGCTGGCCGCCTCCTGCCACAACGCCGAGGAGCTGGCGCTGGCCATGCAGATGGGCGTGGACTTCGTCACCCTGTCGCCGGTGCAGGCCACGCAGAGTCATCCCGATGCGCCGCCGCTGGGCTGGGAGGCGGCGGCGGCGCTGATCCGCGGCTTCGATCGCCCGGTCTACCTGCTCGGCGGCGTCGGCCCGGCCGAGCAGGAGCGCGCCTGGCAGGCCGGCGCCCAGGGCGTGGCCGGCATCCGCGCCTTCTGGCCGCGCTGAGCGCTCAGCCCGCGCGGCCCCGCCCGGGGCCGCGCAGCGGCTCCAGCAGCGGGCGCAGGCCGTTGTGGTCGATCTCGTGCATCAGCGCCAGCAGGCGGCCCAGCTCGCCAGCGGGGAAGCCCTGGCGGGCGAACCAGGCCAGGTAGTGACCGGGCAGGTCGGCGAGCAGGCGCTCCTGGTACTTGCCGAACGGCATGCGCCGGCTGACCAGGAGCAGCAGGTCGTCGGGTTTCATTCCGTCCGGTCCGGCTGTGCGGCGGCGGCCTGCCAGAGCACTTCGTCGATCCGCTGGCGGCGGGCGATCAGCCGCGCTCCGACGAACAGCAGGTCGGACAGCCGGTTCAGGTAGGCCAGGCATTCGCCGCGCAGCGGCTCCACCGCGTTGAGGTGCTGGCAGCGGCGTTCGGCGCTGCGGGCGAAGCTGCGGCAGACCTGCGCCTGGGCCACCAGGCGGCTGCCGCCGGGCAGGATGAAGTTCTTCAGCGGGCCGACTTCCTCGTTCCAGGCATCGATGGCCTGTTCCAGGCGGGCGATCTCCGCGGCGGCCAGCGCCTGGTATTCGGGCATCGCCAGTTCGCCGCCGAGATCGAACAGGCGATGCTGGCAGGGCGCCAGGGTAGCGCGGATCTCCTGCAGATCCGGCCAGCGCACTTCCTGTTCGGCCAGCTCCGCCAGCAGCAGGCCGAGCTGGCTGTTCAGCGTATCGACCTCGCCGATCGCCTCGATGCGCGGGTGGTCCTTGGTCACCCGGCGGCCATCGGCCAGGCCGGTTTCGCCGGCATCGCCGGTGCGGGTGTAGATCTTCGACAGGCGGTAAGCCATGGGGCGGCTCCTCTAGCGCGGGATGCGGCAGGGTAGCGGCTGGTCAGTCCTGCGGCAATCCACGGGCGGCCAGATGGGCGCGCAGGCGTGCCCCGAGCGCCTGCAGCCGCGGCAGCGCCAGCTGCAGGCGCGCGGCCTCGCGGCAGGCATGGCCGAGCAGGTAGGCGATCTCGGTGCGCCGCCCGGCGGCGACGTCCTGGTACATGGAGGAGTAGTTGGCGGCGGTGGCGGCGATCACCTTCGCCACTTCCGCCTGCAGGCCGGCGGCGGCCTCGGCCTGGCCGCTGGCGACCAGCAGCTCGGCCAGCTCGCCGCACAGCGCCGCCACTTCGTCGGCGTGGGCCTGCAGGCCGCCGTTGCGGCAGCCATGCAGCACGGTCAGCGGATTGATCGCACAGTTCAGCGCCAGCTTGCGCCACAGGCGGGCGAGGATGTCAGCTGTCCAGCTGGCGGGAATCCCGGCCTGCGCCAGCTCGCCGAGCCAGCCCGGCGGCGGCGAGGGCGGCAGCGTGCCGAGCCAGGTGTGCCCGCTGCCGGCGAACACCACGTGGAAGTCGGCCCGGCGGAAGGCGCCCTCGGTGCTGGAGGCGAAGATGCAGCGGGCCTGGGGCAGCAGGGCGGCGACCTCGTCCTGGCTGCCCAGTCCGTTCTGCAGCAGGATGACCTCGGCATCCATGGCCAGGCGTGGCGCCAGGCTGCGGGCCGCGGCGGCGGCATCGTAGGCCTTGCTGGCCAGCAGCAGGCGGTGGATCGGTTCCCTGGCTTCCAGCGCTTGTGCGGGCAGGGGCAGCGTCTGGCGGCGGCCGTCCTGCTCGAAGGTCAGGCCGCCGGCGGCGGCGTATTGGGCGAGGCGCTGGCGGTCGCGCAGCAGCAGGCGCACCGGCAGGCCGGCCAGCGCCAGGCGCGCGGCCCAGAGGCCGCCGAGGCTGCCGGCGCCGAGGACATGCCAGGTCACGGTTCCGAGACTTGCGTGCGCGTGACCCGCTTGCTGGCGATGCGTCCGCTGCTGCGTGCGTCGGCCAGCAGGTCGGCGGCCTGTTGCATCAGGTCGTCGATGCGCAGCGGGCAGTCGCTCGCGTCGACGCTGAGCATGGCCACGGCGGCGCTGAGCTGGAGGAAGCCTTCGCTGGTCTTCAGTGCCTTGAGATTGAGGCCGTCATGCAGGCGGCGGAAGCTGTTGGGGCTGCATTCGCGCAGGTCGTCGACCATGGCGATCACGGCGAAGTGGCGGTCGTCGAGGCGCACCAGCACATCCAGCGGGCGCACCATGTGGCGCAGGCGGCGGCCGATGTTGTACAGCAGCTCGCGCTGGAACCCCTCGCCGCGGCGGCCGAGATCGTCCAGGCGGATCAGCAGGTAGCACAGCGCGCCGCCGCGCGACTCCAGCTGGCGCAGGGCGTCGCCGAGGCGCTGGCGCAGGTAGCGCAGATTGCCGAGGCCGGTCAGCGCATCGACCACGTTGCGCTGCTCGAGGTTGGCGATGTTGTGCGCCAGCAGGCGTTTTTCCTGCAGCAGGCGTTGCAGGGTACCGCTCAGGCGGTCGGCGGCCTGCACCCGCGGCACCAGCTGCTCGTTGACCGTGGCCTTGTTGACGAAGTCGTCGACGCCGCGCTCGAAGGCTTCGCCGAGCAGGCTGTCGCCGTCGCTGCCGGTGAGGAGGATGATGTAGGTGTAGTGCTCGCTGTATTCGTCGATCAGGCGCACCTGGGTGGTCAGCTCGAGGCCGTCCATTTCCGGCATCATCCAGTCCACCAGCAGCACATTGGCCGGGCGCCGGTCGAGTTCCGCGAGCGCCTCGCTGGCGCTGCCGGCGTAGCGGATGTCGCTGTAGCCGGCCTGCTGCAGGGTGCGGCCGATCAGCGCGCTGGAAAACCGGGCGTCGTCCACCACCATGATGCTGAGGTTGGGATCGGGCATGGATAGAGACTCGACGAGGGGATGGGGAGGGCTGGGGCGGCACCGTTCTGCCGCTCAGTTATAATGAGGGCTCATTTTTACCGCAAGCCAGGCGCGATGCATCCGTGAACCGGATCGCGCCGTCCATCTGGAGAGTCCCCATGCCCTCGTTCGACGTGGTGTCCGAACTGGACAAGCACGAAGTCACCAACGCTGTCGACAATGCCATCAAGGAACTGGATCGCCGCTACGACTTGCGCGGCAAGGGCAGTTTCGAGTTCAAGGAAAAGACCGTCACCCTGACGGCCGAAGCCGAATTCATGCTCGAGCAGATGATCGAGATCCTCAAGCTGGCGCTGGTCAAGCGCAAGATCGACATCCAGTGCCTGGAGTACAAGGATCCCTATGCTTCCGGCAAGGTGGTCAAGCAGGAGGTGAACCTGCGCGAAGGCATCGACAAGGAACTGGCGAAGAAGATCGTCGCGCTGATCAAGGACGCCAAGCTCAAGGTCCAGGCGGCGATCCAGGGCGAGCAGGTGCGCATCACCGGCAAGAAGCGCGATGACCTGCAGGAAGCCATTGCCCTGCTGCGCAGTCAGGATCTGGGCATGCCGCTGCAGTACAACAACTTCCGCGACTGAGCCGGCGCCGTTTCGTCGGCGGATCCGTCAAGGGCCGGCCCGTTGGGCTGGCCCTTGACGTTTCTGGACTCAGGAGGGTTGTTGGGGTTCGCCCGCCGGCGGGGGGGCGGGGCGGGCCGCCGGCGCCTGGCGCTCGTAGCCCCACTGCAGGCCGATCAACAGCAGGGTGGGCAGGCCGATCAGTGCGGTGAGCAGGAAGAAGTCGGCGTAGCCGAGCTTCTCCACCAGCACGCCGGAGTAGCCGCCGAGCAGGCGTGGCAGCAGCAGCATGATCGAGCTGAGCAGGGCGTACTGGGTGGCGGAGAACTGCAGGTTGGTCAGGCTCGACAGGTAGGCGACGAAGGCCGAGGTGGCCAGGCCGCCGCTGAAGTTGTCCACCGAGATGGTGAGCACCAGCATCTTGAGGTTGGGCCCCATGCTGGAAAGCATGACGAACAGCAGGTTGGTCGCCGCCGAGGCCAGGCCGCCGAGGAACAGGATCGGCAGGATGCCGAAGCGCACGATCAGCAGGCCGCCGACGCCGGCACCGAGCAGGGTCATGGCCAGGCCGAACAGCTTGCTGACGCTGGCGATCTGCTCCTTGCTGAAGCCGAGGTCGACGTAGAACACGTTGGCCATCACCCCCATCACCGTGTCCGACATGCGGTAGGTGGCGATCAGGCCGAGCAGCACCAGCGCCTGCCAGCGGTAGCGCTGGATGAAGTCGCTGATCGGCGTCAGCACCGGGGCCAGGCCGCGCCGGCCGAAGGACGACAGGCACAGCAGGGTGAGCATGGTGTACAGGGTGGCGCGCAGGAAGGCGCGGTCGTCGCGGAACAGGTCGAGCAGGGTCACCCGGCTGGTCAGCATGCCCAGCAGGTCGCTGCGATAGAACTGGGAAAACATCGCCGGCACCGAGATCAGCAGGATGATCAGTACCAGGACCGAGATCAGCTGGTGGGCCAGGCCGTAGCGCGCGGCCGCCTGCGGGATCTGTTCCGGCAGCGGTGGCTCGCGCATCCACAGGGCGGTGAACAGGCCGGGGAGCATCAGCAGGGCGAACAGCAGATAGGTGCTGGCCCAGGCCGGATACAGATAGCGGTTGGCGACGGAACCGAAGGCTTCGGCGACGAACAGGGCGCCGGCGGTGGCGAGCAGCATGGCCACGCGATAGCCGGTGGTGTAGCAGGCGGCCAGCGCCGCCTGCTGGGTGTCCTCGGCGATTTCCAGGCGGTAGGCGTCGAGGGCGATGTCCAGGGTGGCGGAGGCGAAGGCCACCAGCACTGCGATGGCGATCAGCCAGCCGAGATGGGCCTTGGGGTCGAACAGGGCCATGCCGACCAGGCCCACGGCCACCAGCAGTTGCGACAGCACCAGCCAGGAGCGGCGCCGTCCCAGGCGGCCGAGCAGTGGCAGGCGCCACTGGTCGAGCAGGGGCGACCACACCCACTTGAAGGCATAGGCCAGTCCGATCAGGCTGGCGTAACCGATGGTTTCTCGGTTGACGCCCGCTTCGCGCAGCCACACCGAAAGGGTGGAGAACACCAGCACCATGGGCAGGCCGGCGGCGAAACCGAGCAGGAGAAGCGCAAGGGCGGAGGGGCTGGCATAGGTGGCGAAGGCTTCGCGCCAGGTTCGACGAGGCATGGAGTGCTGCAGGGTCCGGGATAAAGTGCGCACTCTAACTGCTCCGGTGGCCGGGAAGCCAGCCGTGGCGACGGATGTCGAGCCGGTCGCCGTTCAGTGGCACGCCTTCCGCGGCGAGGCGCCGGCGTTGTTCGTCGCCGGCCACCGAGCCGGCCGGCAGGCTCAGGCGGCCGCTGGCGGCGACGACCCGATGCCAGGGTAGTGCCGTATCGTCCGGCAGTTGGCTCAGGCAGCGGCCGACCCAGCGTGCCGCACGGCCGAGGCCCGCGAGTTCGCCGAGCTGGCCATAGCTGACGACCTTCCCCCGCGGAACCTGCGCCAGCACGGCATACAGTGCGCTGCGGCGGTCGTCTGCCGGCGTGGCAGTGGCGCGGGAAGGAAGCATGCGTGGGGCTCGCGATAGAGACGGTTGCCCCCAGCATAGCGTTTTGGGCGCCGGCCGTGGCAGGCGCCCGGTAGCGCGGGGTTACAGGCGGATGCCACCATCCACCTCGAGCACGCGACCGGTGAAATAGTCGTTCTCGAAGATAAAGACGGCCGCGTCGGCAATCTCGTCAGGCTGGCCCAGGCGCTTGAGCGGGATGCCGGAAGCCAGCTTCTCCAGGGCTTCGGGCTTCATGCTGGCAACCATGTCGGTCGCGATGAAACCGGGGGCGATGGCGCCGACGCGGATGCCGTAGCGCGCCAGTTCCTTGGCCCAGACCACGGTGACCGAGGCCACGGCGGCCTTGGCGGCGCTGTAGTTGCTCTGGCCCATGTTGCCGGCACGCGACACCGAGGAAATGTTGACGATCACCCCGGGGCTTTCCAGTTCGATCATCTTCGCCGCCACTTCGCGGGTGCAGAGGAACACTCCGGTCAGGTTGACGTCGATCACCGCCTGCCATTGCGCCAGGCTCAGCTTCTGGATGGCGCCGTCCTTGACCTTGAGCAGCATGCCGTCGCGCAGGATGCCGGCGTTGTTGATCAGGCCGTGGATGGCGCCGAAGTCGCCGGCCACCTGCTGCACCATCTGCTCGACCTGGGCTTCGTCGGCGACGTTGCACAGGTAGGCGCGCGCTTCCACGCCGTTCGCCTGGCAGGCGCTCACCGCTTGATCGAGCTTTTCCGGATTGAGATCGACGAGAGCCAGTTTTGCGCCGCGGCATGAGAGGTGTTCGGCCATCGCCCGGCCGAGGCCCTGGCCGCCGCCGGTGATGATGATGATCTTGTCTTGCAGATTCATGAGAAAAACCCCACTGCGTATGCTCGTTATGGGTGTCGCCGATCATCTCGACAGGCTGCCGAGCGACCTGTCCGGTGGGCCGGATTCTAAGCGAGGCGTCATCCGTGGATTGCTTTTGCAGTGCAGCATAAGTGCCCTGCCGGGTCAAGAATGGCGCAATCTCGCTGGACTGCGGGTTGCAGGCAAGCGACCGGCGGCGCTACTTGCGCTTGAATTCCGCCCGGCTCGCCGCCATCTAACGACGGCCATGGGCACCTTGCCCGTTCCAGGAAAAACGCTCCAATGCGCGTACTGCTGTTTGCCTTCATCCTCTTCCCGCTGCTCGAACTGGCCGTGCTGATCAAGGTCGGCAGCAGCATCGGTGTCCTGCCTACCCTGCTGTTGCTGATCGCCAGCGCCCTGGCCGGCGGCTTCGTGCTGCGCATCGCCGGGCCGGCCACTGCCTGGCGCGCCCGGGCCCGCCTGCTGAGCGGCGAGCCGCCGGAGCAGGAGATGCTCGACGGCCTGCTGCTGGCCCTCGGTGGCTTCCTGCTGCTGCTGCCAGGCTTCATCAGCGACGTGCTCGGCCTGCTCTGCCTGTTGCCGTTCACCCGCCACCTGCTGCACCAGCGCCTCAGCCGGCGTGCCGGCCAGCGCAGCCAGTCGGCCTTCGAGGCGCGGCAGGGCGAGCAGGGCGGCTCGCGGCCGCAGATCATCGAGGGCGAGTGGGAGCGCCGCGACGACTGAATTTTTTTACCACGCCCCCTTGAAATGCCCTTGCTGACCCTCATCTAGCGGTCAGCGCAAGATTGCTGTCGCAATCGCCGCCCAGACTTTCGCGACGTGCTCCGCGCGTCGCTCCCGGCACTGCCGGAATCTACCAACCCGCCGGTGAGCATCACCGGTCGCTGGAAACAACCTGTTAGGAGAGATCGACAATGAAGCTTCGTCCTCTGCATGACCGCGTCGTGATTCGTCGCAGCGAAGAAGAAACCAAGACCGCAGGCGGCATCGTGCTGCCGGGTTCCGCTGCCGAGAAGCCGAACCGTGGCGAAGTGGTCGCTGTCGGCGCCGGTCGCGTGCTGGACAACGGCGAAGTGCGTCCGCTGGCAGTGAAAGTGGGTGACAAGGTGGTGTTCGGCCCGTACTCCGGCAGCAACACCATCAAGGTCGATGGCGAAGACCTGCTGGTGATGGCCGAGAACGAAATCCTCGCCGTCCTGGAAGACTGATCCCCCGTCCCGCTCTGCACTTACAGAATTCCATTCGAGGTTAAGAAGACATGGCTGCTAAAGAAGTCAAATTCGGCGATTCCGCTCGCAAGAAGATGCTGGTTGGCGTGAACATCCTGGCTGACGCCGTCAAGGCCACCCTCGGCCCGAAAGGCCGCAACGTGGTGCTGGACAAGAGCTTCGGCGCGCCGCTGATCACCAAGGACGGCGTGTCCGTGGCCAAGGAAATCGAGCTGAAGGACAAGTTCGAGAACATGGGCGCCCAGCTGGTCAAGGACGTGGCTTCCAAGGCCAACGACCAGGCCGGTGACGGCACCACCACCGCCACCGTGCTGGCCCAGGCCATCGTCAACGAAGGCCTGAAGTCCGTTGCCGCCGGCATGAACCCGATGGACCTCAAGCGCGGCATCGACAAGGCGACCATCGCCATCGTCGCCCAGCTGAAGGAACTGGCCAAGCCGTGCACCGACTCCAAGGCCATCGCCCAGGTCGGCACCATCTCCGCCAACTCCGACGAGTCCATCGGCAACATCATTGCCGAAGCCATGGACAAGGTCGGCAAGGAAGGCGTGATCACCGTCGAGGAAGGCTCGGGCCTGGAGAACGAGCTGTCCGTCGTCGAAGGCATGCAGTTCGACCGTGGCTACCTGTCGCCGTACTTCGTCAACAAGCCGGACACCATGTCCGCCGAGCTGGAAAACCCGCTGCTGCTGCTGGTCGACAAGAAGATCTCCAACATCCGCGAAATGCTGCCGGTGCTGGAAGCTGTCGCCAAGGCCGGTCGTCCGCTGCTGATCGTCGCCGAGGACGTCGAAGGCGAGGCCCTGGCCACCCTGGTGGTCAACAACATGCGCGGCATCGTCAAGGTCGCCGCCGTCAAGGCTCCGGGCTTCGGCGACCGCCGCAAGGCCATGCTGCAGGACATCGCCATCCTGACCGGCGGCACCGTGATCTCCGAGGAAGTCGGCCTGTCGCTGGAAGGCGCCGGCCTGGAGCACCTGGGCAACGCCAAGCGCGTGGTCCTGAACAAGGAAAACACCACCATCATCGACGGCGCCGGCGCCCAGGCCGACATCGAAGCTCGCGTGGCGCAGATCCGCAAGCAGGTCGAAGAGACCACTTCCGACTACGACAAGGAGAAGCTGCAGGAGCGTCTGGCCAAGCTGGCCGGCGGTGTTGCCGTGATCAAGGTTGGCGCTGACACCGAAGTCGAGATGAAAGAGAAGAAGGCCCGCGTCGAAGACGCCCTGCACGCGACCCGCGCTGCGGTGGAAGAAGGCGTGGTGCCTGGCGGCGGCGTGGCTCTGGTGCGCGCTCTGCAGGCCATCGAAGGCCTGAAGGGCGACAACGAAGACCAGAACGTCGGTATCGCCCTGCTGCGTCGCGCCGTCGAAGCTCCGCTGCGCCAGATCGTCTCCAACGCCGGCGACGAAGCCAGCGTGGTGGTCGACAAGGTCAAGCAGGGTGCCGGCAACTTCGGCTACAACGCCGCTAGCGGCGTGTACGGCGACATGATCGAAATGGGTATCCTCGACCCGGCCAAGGTGACCCGTACTGCCCTGCAGTCCGCGGCCTCCATCGCCGGCCTGATGATCACCACCGAAGCCATGGTTGCCGACATCGTCGACGACAAGGCGGCTCCGGCCATGCCGGACATGGGCGGCATGGGTGGCATGGGCGGCATGATGTAAGCTGACCGGCCTCCTGCTCCATAAAGAACCCGCGCCTTGGCGCGGGTTTTTTTATCGCTGGATTTCCTGGCGGCTGGACTCGATGGCCGGCGGTGCGCTGGCCAGGGCGGGTTGCAGCGCCGGTCGGAGCGGGCGGTAGAGGATCAGGCGATAACAGGTGAGGCAGATCAGCCAGTCGAAGACTGCGGTCCACAGGTTGTGCGACAGGAAGTGCGCGCCTTGCATGGTGCGCCCCAGCGAGAACACCACACCGAGGCCCAGGGCGAGCCACAGCATGCTGCGGGCCAGGCGCGGCTTGCGGTCGCGCAGGGCGAAATACAGGGCGAACAGGGCGAAGCCACTGGTGGCGTGGCCGCCCGGCCAGCAGCGCCCGGGCTTGATGGCGGGGGCGCGTTCGCCGAGCAGCGGGGTATAGGTTTCCTGGCCGCCATACTGGGTCAGGTCCCATGGGCAGTGCACGCCGGTGAGGTTTTTCACCGGCGAGACGATGGCGCCGCACAGGGCCAGGGCCAGGGCCAGCATGGACAGCGGGCGGCGCCACGCGGCCCAGGGACGGTACACGCAGCTCAGCAGCAGACCGACGAGGGCCAGCCCGGCGAGGAGGATCACTACCTGCTTGGCGCGGTCGTGCAGGATGACCTCGAGGAAGAAGCTGTGCTTGCCGATGAAACCGCTGCCGGGGCGATAGAACAGATCGGAGATGGCGAAGTCGAGCTGGCTCGGGTCGAGCAGCAGCAGGGCCATCAGCCCCAGTGGCAGGCCGATGGCCAGCCACTTACACAGCGGAGGCGAGCTGCCCGCCAGCGTTGTCGTGCTCATCAGTGCGTGTCCCCTTCGTGCGTTGCCAGGCCGCGCGACCGCGCGCCGGTGGCCTTGCCTTTCCAAACTAGCAGGCCGTGGCCGAATGTGTAGCGGGCGGGGTGTATCGAAAGTCGCCAGGGGCATGGTTGCGCGGTGGCGCGGCTATCCGGCATCGGCGCAGGAGGCGTTCGCCGGCGATAAAAAACCGCGCCGAGGCGCGGTTTTTTATCGATGGGCTCTCTACCGGCCGGATTCGGCGGCCAGTACCGGCTGCAGCGGCGGCAGGGCCGGGCGGTAG
>DASQBU010000402.1:0-1978 GCA_035635035.1 Pseudomonas sp. | reverse complement strand
GAAGCACCAGGCCAGCAGCGGCTGGCCGGGCAGCAGGAAGCGCAGGTGGTCGAGGGCCATGCTGGCCAGCGCCAGCCACTTGACCAGATCGAGGCCGCGCTCGCGCAGCTGGCCGTGCGCGCCGGACGAGGGAGCCGGGAGGCTGGCCGTCACGGCGTGGAGAGGCTGGATGGCGGAGCGCCGGGGGGCCGGGTTCAGTCGCCGCGGTATTCGCAGCCGCTGGTGCAGGTTTCATGCACGCGCACGCGCGACAGCTCCGGCAGCAGCGGCTTGAGCTGCTGCCAGATCCACTTGGACAGGTTCTCGCTGGTGGGGTTTTCCAGGCCGGGAATGTCGTTCAGGTAGTAGTGGTCGAGGCGGTCGTAGATCGGCTTGAAGATCGCCTTGATCTCGCCGAAGTCGCGGATCCAGCCGGTGTACGGGTCGACCTCGCCCTCGATGTAGATCGCCACGCGGAACGAATGGCCGTGCAGGCGCCCGCACTTGTGGCCCTGCGGCACATGGGGCAGGAGATGGGCGGCTTCGAAGGTGAATTCCTTGAACAGTTCCACGGGCGACACTCACGACTGGGGCTGAAAAACCGCGACAGTCTACCAGCTTTGCCCCCGCGCCGGGCGCCGCGGCAGCGGGCATGGCCCGCTGCTCCGCGGAGAGTCAGCCTGCTCAGTGGTTGTGTACGTGCTGCGTGCCGTCGGCGTGGACGTGGACCTTTCCGGCCGCGTGCGCCGGTTGCTGCGGGGCAGCGGTGTCGCTGGCCGCGTCGTGGTCGTGGTGGTGCTCGTGGGCTTCGTCGTGCGGCTCGGTCGCCTGCTCCGACTCATCCGCTGCCGCGTACTCGCGGCTGTCGTGCATGCCGGCGTGGTCGTGCATGTGGCTTTCCATGCCGCCGTGGGCGTGGCCTTCGCTGCTGGCCACCAGGGCGTGGTATTGGGCGGCGTCGAGCTTCGGCAACTGCTGCAGGAAAGCGACCATTCCCCAGATGTATTGGTCGGCCATGCTCTTTCCCCACGCCGGCATGCCGGTGGACTTGATGCCGTGCTTGATGACCCAGAAGGTGGTGGCCGGACTGCCGTCGGTGTCGACCTGTGCCAGGTTCGGCGGCGCCGGGTAGAGATTCTGGCTCAGTTCTGTGCCGTCCATGCCCGGGGCCAAGTGGCAGCCGATGCACATGGCGTGGTAGTTGCCGGCGCCGCGGCGGATGAGGGCCGGGTCGTTCAGGTCTGGCACGGCTACATCGGCGGCCCGCACGGCGATCGAACGCTCGCGTGCGGTGCGCAGTAGCGCATGCACGCTGTCCAGGTGCGGATCGTCGGCGCCGACGTTGATCAGACCGGAATAGACGACAGCGGCGCCGATAGTCGCGGTGGCCAGGCTGGCCAGGGTCAGGGTCGTTAGCGTTTTTTTCATCGTGGTTTCAGAACCAGGCGCGGATACCCGCTACCAGGCGTGCCTCGCTGACCTTCTCGTTGTCTTCGCGACGCGCGTCGGCGCTGTTGCCGTAGGCGTGGCTCCAGTTCACCCCGATGTAGGGGGCGAACTCGCGGCGGATCTCGTAGCGCAGGCGCAGCCCGAACTGGGTATCAGCGAGGCCGGCACCGATGCCGCGCTGCGGATCGTTGCGACCGTAGAGGTTGGCTTCGGCGCGCGGCTGCAGGATCAGGCGGTTGGTGATCAGCAGGTCGTACTCGGCCTGCAGGCGCGCGGCGGTCTGGCCGCCCTCGCCGAGGAAGGCGGTGGCCTCGGTTTCCAGGCCGTACAGCGGCGTGCCCTGGATGCCGAAGGCCGCCCAGGTCTGCGGGGCGCCGGGCTTGAAGTCCTGGCGCAGGCCGGCCACGGTTTCCCACCAGGGACCGATGGCATGGCCCCAGTACAGCTGCAGCTCGGCTTCCTCGGTGCGGCCGTTGAGCCGTTCGCCTTCGCTGCGGATCTGCAGGCGGTCGATGTCGCCGCCGATCCAGCTGGTGATGTCCCAGGCCAG
>DASQBU010000401.1:0-1789 GCA_035635035.1 Pseudomonas sp. | reverse complement strand
GCCGCGGCGCTGGCCGCCTGGCGCGACGAGGTGGAGCGCCAGGCCACCGCCGGGCGCAAGGTGATCGCCTGCGCCAGCCGCCGGCTGGATGCCTGCCCGGCGGAGGAGCCGGCGCAGGGCTTCGCGCTGGCCGGCCTGCTGGCCTTCGCCGACCCGCTGCGCGCCGGGGTGCGCGAGGCGGTGGCCGAGTGCCGCGCCGCCGGCCTGCGCGTGGTGATGGTCACCGGCGACCACCCGCTGACCGCCGCAGCCATCGCCAGCGAGATCGGCCTGGGCGGCGGCGCGCCCAAGGTGCTGGTGGCCGAGCCGGGCTGCGCCTGGCCGGCCGACGTCGACGTGGTGGCGCGCGCGGTGCCGGCGCAGAAGCTCGAGCTGGTGCGCACCCTGCAGGCGGCGGGGGAGATAGTCGCGGTGACCGGCGACGGGGTCAACGACGTGCCGGCGCTGCAGGCCGCCGACGTCGGCATCGCCATGGGCGAGCGCGGCACGCAGAGCGCCCGCGAGATCGCCGCCATCGTCCTGCTCGACGACAACTTCGGCACCCTGGTGCGCGCCATCGCCGAGGGCCGCCAGCTGTTTCGCAACCTGCAGCTGAGCTTCGCCTACCTGCTGCTGGTGCACATCCCGCTGGTGGCCAGCGCCACCCTGGTGCCGCTGGCCGGCGCGCCGCTGCTGTACCTGCCGATCCACGTGGTCTGGCTGGAGCTGCTGATCCATCCCACCGCGCTGCTGGTGTTCCAAGAGCTGGCGCCGGACGGCGCGTTGCCGGCGGTGCAGCGCCGCTCGCGGGCGCGCTTCTTCTCGCCGCGCGCCTGGTGGGCGATCCTGCTCGGCGGCGCGGCGATCACCCTGGTGCTGCTCGGCGGCTACTGGCAGGCGCTGGGCGGGCGGGCGGCCGACGGCGCGGAGCCGCTGGTGGCCCACGCCCGCGCCATGGCCATCGCCGCGCTGGTGCTGGCCAGCCTGACCGTCACCGCCAGCCTCAGCCGGCTGCGCAGTGCCACCGCGCGGGCGATCTGCCTGGGCGGGCTGGCTTCGCTGCTGCTGTTCGTCCAGGTGCCGGCGCTGGCGCAGCGCCTGCACCTGCAGCCGCTGCACCTGGCCGACTGGGCGATCGCCGCCGGCAGCGGCCTGCTCGCCGGCTGGATCGCCCGGCGGGTGCTGGCGTTGCTGCAGCGCTAGACGCTTCAGCGCGGGATCTTGTGCTGGCGGAACGAGCCCGCCTCGGCATCGCGGTGGCAGGCCGCGCAGTTGCCGGGGCCGCCGACCGCTTCGCGGGCGAACTTGGCCGCGCTGATCTCGTCGTGCTTGCGCTGGAACCAGCGGGTGGCGGTGATCCGCGGCGGCTCGCCAGGCGCATCGGCGCCCTCGACCGGCAGGCGGTTGTCGGCGGCGGCGCGTTGCAGGAAGGCGCGGATCTCCTGTTCCTCGCCCGGCGCCAGCGAGGCGTCGCTGCCGTAGTGGTTCTTCAGGGTGTCCATCTGCCGCTGCCAGGCCGCGGCCGGCAGCAGGCCCGGCGGGTAGGCCAGGTGGCAGCTGCCGCACTCGCTCTTCCACACTTCCGGCGCGTCGGCCGGCACCGCCAGCTGCTTCGGCCGCTTGTACTGGCCGCCAGCGCTGGCCGCATCGGCGTCGCGAGTCCTGCGCTGTTCATGGTGCTCATGGTCTTCATGGCTTTCGGCCCGGACGAGCAGCGCGCCGCCGCCGACCAGCAGGGCGACCAGCGCCAGGGCGAGTCCTTTGCGTTGCATGGTGAGCCTCCTTACTGGGTGACGATCCAGCTGATGAA
>DASQBU010000400.1:0-2789 GCA_035635035.1 Pseudomonas sp. | reverse complement strand
TGGTGGCGGTTGTTCTCGTTGCCGCGCACGTACTGCCAGGAGTAGGCGACCAGTTCGGCGCCCAGGTGCAGGGCGTCGCTGGCTTGCCAGCCGAGGCCGAGTTTCAGGCTGTGGCTGGGCAGGCCGGGGAGGCGGTCGCCGGACGCGATGCGGATCTCGTCCTCGGGGCAGCCGTCCTGGCCGGCGGTGCTGTTGTTCTCGGCGAGGATGCACGCCGAGGAGCGGTAGGTGGCGCGCAGGTAGCTGTAGTTGGCGTGCCAGTCGAAGGCGCCGGAGTCCCCGGACAGGCCCAGCTCGACGCCTTCGCGGCGGGTGCGGCCGAAGTTGGTGAAGTAGCCGCGGCTGCCGCCGGTGCCGACGAACAGGATGTCGTCCTTGTTGGTGCTGCGGAACACGCTGGCGTTCCACTGCACGTGGTCGGCGAGGCGGCCGCGCAGGCCCAGCTCGAAGGTCTGGGTGACCACCTGCTTGAGGAAGGGGTCGGCGGCCATCGCATTGGGCAGGCTGCAGGGGCGCAGCGGGTCGGCGCAGCCCAGCTCGATCGGGGTCGGTGCGCGGTTGCCCTGGGTGAAGCCGCCATACAGGGTGACGTCGGGGCTGGCCTGCCAGCTGAAGCCCAGCGCCGGGTTGAGCTTGCGGTAGGTGAAGTCGCCGTCGAGGTCGTCGCCCATGCGGTCATGGTTGATCACCCGGGTGCGGTTGTAGCGCAGCGAGCCGGTCACCTGCAGGTTCGGCGTCAGGCTGACGGTGTCGGTCGCGTACAGGCTGGTGGTGCGGGTGCGGCCCAGCAGGCTGTTGAGCGGCAGCTCGTCTTCCAGCGGGGCGATGCCGCGATCGTCGGTGAGCGTGCCCGCCTGGGCGCTCTGCCGGAAGCTGGCCTTGCTGTTGTCGTGGGAGGCGCCGACGGCGAACTGGTGGGCACCGGCCGTGCGGCTCCACTGCAGGGCCAGCCCGGCGGCCTGCTGGTCGGTGCGGGTGCGGTTGAGCACGCCGCTCTCCGGCGCCTCGCCGGCGGGGAAGCCGGCATCGGCCCAGGCATCGTATTCCTCGGCGTATTCGTTGCTGAGGTCGCCGTTGAGCGTGTGGGTGAGGGTGCGCCGCAGGTACAGGGTGCCGGAGAGGCGGTCGCGCTCGTTCAGCCACTGGCTGCCGGACAGGGCGAGCAGGGTGCTGCGGTTATCCGTGCGGTCCGGGTGGGTGAAGATCGCGCTGCGCCGCTGCGCGGCCAGGCGCTCCGGTACCAGGCCGTTGCCGATCAGCTCGTTGTCGGCATGGGCCACGGTCAGGGCGAGGTCGGTGTCCGCGGTGGTCCAGGCGAACTTGCCGAACAGCTGGCCGACCTCCGAGGGCGAGTGGTCGCGCCAGCCGTCCTCCTTCATGCCCTCGGCGGCGACGTACCAGGAGAAGGCGTCCTGCTTGCCGCCGTGCTCGACGGAGCCGCCGCGGCGGCCGAAGGAGCCGTCGTAGAGTTCCAGCGCGCCGCCCGGATGGGTGTCGCCACGCTTGGTCTGCAGCGCCAGGGCGCCGCCCAGGGTGTTGAGGCCGTACAGCGGGTTCGAGCCGGGCATCAGCGCGAGGTCGGCGATCGCCGTGTGCGGGATCAGGTCCCAGTTCACCACGTCGCCGAACGGCTCGTTGACGCGCACGCCGTCGAGGAACACCGAGAGCCCCTGCGGGGTGCCCAGCAGCGGCGAGGCGGTGAAGCCGCGGTAGTTCAGGTTGGCCTGGTAGGGGTTGCCCTGGATGTCGTTGACGTTGACGCTGGGCAGCGTGCGCTGCAGCTGGTCGGCCAGCGACAGGCCGCCGACCCGCTGCAGGCGCTCGGCGTCGAGGGTCTGGATATTGGCGGGGAACTGGTCCCTGGGCAGCTCGACACCGGCCTGCAGCGTGGTGCTGACCACCTCCAGCTGGGCGAGTTCGAGCGGCTCGGCGGCCAGCGCCGGCAGGCCCGCGGTCAGCGCGGCCACGGCGAGGGAGAGTGCGGTGCGGACGGGAAGCCGGCCACCATGCCTGACAACGTTCATGGGCGTACCTCTTCCGGCGGATCATTGTTCTTGTGGTCGACGGCCGTCCGGACGCTGCCGAGGGGCGTCGGCGTGCGCTCGGAGGTGAGGGGAGTGGTGCCGGCATGCTCCCTCGCGGTGTCATGCAGGCAGGGTACTGGCGGCTTGCGCCATGCCCCATTGGCAGAGAGAACTAATTGTCTGCGACGTTTGGCCTAGGGCCTGTACGAAAAGTCAGCCGAGCGCAGGCACTTTTCGTACAGAGCCTAGGGGCTGTGTCCACGGCTGCCGGGCCAGATCCGCTCGCGTCCCGACCGCCGCGAGGTCGACGGAGGCGGGTGCTCGACCCCAGCCTGAACCGTAGCGCCCTCAGCGATCTCCAGACCGACAAAAGCCCCGCTGGCGCAGGGCTTTGCGTGGGCCGGCTCAGGTTCAGCTCGGCGTGCAGGGCAGGGCGCGCTTGTGCGCCGTCTTGCGGTACTGGGCGAGGATGAGCCGGGCCGTGGCTTCGCTTACCGGCTCGCCCAGCAGGAAACGGTCGATCTCCTCGTAGGTGCAGCCGTAGGCGGCCTCGTCGGGCTTGCCCGGTGCGAGGTCCTCGAGGTCCGCCGTCGGCACCTTGTAGGCCAGCTCCGCGGGAGCCCCGAGCAGCAGCGCCATGCGGCGGACCTGACCCTTGGTCAGGCCGGACAGGGGCGCCAGATCGCAGGCACCGTCGCCGTGCTTGGTGAAAAATCCCATGACCGCCTCGGCCGCGTGATCGGTGCCGACCACCAGACCGTTGGT
>DASQBU010000399.1:0-16304 GCA_035635035.1 Pseudomonas sp. | reverse complement strand
TTCATCAGGAAGTTGATGAAGGCGTGGGCGCCGGTCGGGTTGGCGGCGTCGGCCGGGATGGCCAGCATGTCGAAGAACGAGCCGGCGCCTTCCTTGGGAATGCTGTAGCTGACCTTCACGCCGCCCTTGGCTTCCTCGGCGCGCGAGCGGGCCTGCTTGATGTCGCCGGAGTAGCCGACGGCCACGCAGACGTTGCCGTTGGCCAGGTCGGAGATGTACTTGGAGGAATGGAAGTAGGTGATCGACGGACGGATCTTCAGGAACAGCGCTTCGGCCTCCTGCAGCTGCTTGGGATCCTGGCTGTCGGTCGGGTAGCCCAGGTAGTGCAGGGCGATCGGCAGCATCTCGGTCGGCGAGTCGAGGAAGCTCACCCCGCAGCCCTTGAGCTTCTCGATGTTCTCCGGCTTGAACAGCAGGTCCCAGGAATCCACCGGCGCCTTGTCGCCCAGCGCGGCCTTGACCTTCTCCGGGTTGTAGCCGATGCCGATCGAGCCCCACATGTAGGGCACGGCGTACTGGTTGCCCGGGTCGCTGACCGACACGGTCTTCAGCAGGTCCTGGTTGAGGTTCTTCCAGTTCGGCAGCTGGGCCTTGTCCAGCGGCTGGTAGACCTTGGCCTTGATCTGCTTGGCGAGGAAGTTGTTCGACGGCACCACCAGGTCGTAGCCCGACTTGCCGGCCAGCAGCTTGGCCTCCAGGGTCTCGTTGCTGTCGTAGACGTCGTAGACCACCTTGATGCCCGATTCCTTCTCGAACTTGGCCACGGTGTCCGGGGCGATGTAGTCGGACCAGTTGTAGACGTGCAGCACCTTGTCGTCGGCCTGGGCGACGCCGGCCACGGCGGCGGCCAGGGTGGCCGCGAGGAGGGTCTTGGCGAATGCTTTCATGGAGTGGGGCTTCCTGTTTTGTCGAGTTCTTCCGGGGGCACTGTCAGCATCCGCACACCTCGGGTGTCTGGCCAACGTGCGGTGGCAAAGTCTGGCAAGGAGCCGGGACGGACTCAACCCACCACGTCGGCGGCGGTAGCATCCAGGCACTTGCGCACCAGCAGGAGCAGCTCGTCGATCTGCTCGGGCGTGATCACCAGCGGCGGCGAGACGATCATGGTGTCGCCCACCGCGCGCATGACCAGGCCGTTGCGGAAGCAATGCTCGCGGCAGCGCATGCCGACGCCGCCCTCGAAACGGGCGCGGGTCTTTTTGTCGCGCACCAGTTCCAGCGCGCCGAGCATGCCCAGGCCGCGGGCCTCGCCCACCAGCGGGTGGTCGGTCAGCTCCTGCCAGCGTCGCTGCAAATAGGGTGCCGTTTCCCGTTTGACCCGTTCGACGATCTTTTCCTCGCGCAGGATACGGATGTTCTCCAGCGCCACCGCGGCGGCCACCGGATGCCCGGAGTAGGTGTAGCCGTGATAGAACTCGCCGCCCTCGGCGAGGGTCTGCGCCACGTGGTCGCGGACGATCACCCCGCCCATCGGGATATAGCCGCTGGTCAGGCCCTTGGCGATCGGCATCAGGTCCGGCTCCAGGCCGTAGTACTGGCTGCCGAACCACTCGCCGGTGCGGCCGAAACCGCAGATCACCTCGTCGGCGACGAACAGGATGGCGTACTTGGCGAGGATCTGGCGCACCCGCGGCCAGTAGCTCTCCGGCGGGATGATCACCCCGCCGGCGCCCTGGATCGGCTCGGCGATGAAGGCGGCCACGTTCTCCTCGCCGACCTCGAGGATCTTCTGTTCCAGCTGGTCGGCGGCCCACTCGCCGAAGGCCTGCGGGTCCAGGGCGCCGCCCTCGCCGTACCAGTAGGGCTGGGCGATATGCTCGATGCCGGGGATCGGCAGGTCGCCCTGCGCGTGCATCGCCGGCATGCCGCCGAGGCTGGCGCCGGCCACCGTGGAGCCGTGGTAGGCGTTGATCCGGCCGATGATCACCTTCTTCTCGGGCTGGCCCTTGATCGCCCAGTAATGGCGCACCAGGCGCAGCACGGTGTCGTTGGCCTCCGAGCCGGAGCCGGTGAAGAACACGTGGTTCATCCCCGCCGGGGCCAGCTCGGCGATCGCCGCGGCCAGCTCGATGGCCGGCGGGTGGGCGGTCTGGAAGAACAGGTTGTAGTAGGGCAGTTCGAGCATCTGCCGGTGCGCGGCGTCGGCCAGCTCGCGGCGCCCGTAGCCGACGTTGACGCACCACAGCCCGGCCATGGCGTCGAGGATCTTCTGTCCCTCGCTGTCCCATAGATAGACGCCATCGGCCCGGGTGACGATGCGCGCGCCCTTGGCGCCGAGCTGCTTGTAGTCGCTGAACGGCGCCAGCAGATGGTCGCGGCCGAGGGCCTGCCACTCGGCGGTGCTGCGATGTTGCGTCATGACGGAATGCCCCCTGCTCAGGGGTGAGGGCTCATACCGAAAGCAGCAGGAATTCCCGCTCCCAGGAGCTGATCACCCGTTTGAAGTTCTCGTGTTCGACCCGCTTGACCGCCACGTAGCCGCGGCAGAAGCGCCGCCCCAGGTAGCGCTCGAGGGTCTGCGACTGCTCCATGGCTTCCAGCGCCGCCTCCAGGGTCAGCGGCAGGCGCAGGTTGCGCCGCTGGTAGGCGCGGCCCTTGACCGGCGGGGTCGGGTGCAGGCCCTCGACCATGCCGACGTAGCCGCACAGCAGGCTGGCGGCGATGGCCAGGTAGGGATTGGCGTCGGCGCCCGGCAGGCGGTTCTCCACCCGGCGGTTCTGCGGGTTGGCGTCCGGCACGCGCAGGCCGACGGTGCGGTTCTCCTCGCCCCACTCGACGTTGACCGGCGCCGAGGTGTCGGGCAGGAAGCGGCGGAACGAGTTGACGTTGGGGGCGAACAGCGGCAGCGCCTCGGGGATCAGCTTCTGCAGGCCGGCGACGTGGTTGAGGAACAGCTCGCTCATGCTGCCGTCCTCGCTGGAGAACACGTTGCGCCCGCTCTGCCGGTCGACCACGCTCTGGTGCAGGTGCATGGCGCTGCCCGGCTCGCCGGTCATCGGCTTGGCCATGAAGGTGGCGGTGACGCCGTGCTTGAACGCGGCCTCGCGCAGGGTGCGCTTGAACACGAAGATCTGGTCGGCCAGGTGCAGCGCCTCGCCGTGGCGGAAGTTGATCTCCATCTGCGCGGTGCCTTCCTCGTGGATCAGGGTGTCCAGATCCAGGCCCTGCGCCTCGCACCAGTCGTACATGTCCTCGAACAGCGGGTCGAACTCGTTGGCGGCGTCGATGGAGAACGACTGGCGGCCGGTCTCCTGGCGCCCGGAGCGGCCCACCGGCGGCTGCAGCGGGTAGTCCGGGTCGTCGCAGCGCTGGGTCAGGTAGAACTCCATCTCCGGCGCGACTATCGGCTGCCAGCCCTTCTCGGCATACAGCGCCAGCACGCGCTTGAGCACGTTGCGCGGCGACAGGTCGGTGGGGTTGCCGACCTTGTCGTAGCTGTCGTGGATCACCAGCGCGGTGGGCTCCTGCGCCCAGGGCACCGGGAACATGGCGTTGTCGTCGGGGCGGCAGAACATGTCGATGTCCGCCGGATCGAGCAGCTCGTAGTAGACCTCGTCCTCGACGTAGTCGCCGGTCACGCTCTGCAGCAGCACGCTCTCCGGCAGGCGCATGCCGCGCTCGGCGAGGAACTTGCTGGTCGGGGCGATCTTGCCGCGGGCGATGCCGTTGAGGTCGGGCACCAGGCACTCCACCTCGGTGATCTTGCGCTCCTTCAACCAGCTGCTCAAACGGTCCTGCTTGGTAGCCATGACGCCCTCGACAGTTGCCAGTCAGTAGTCCCTTACAGCATGGCTCAGCGCCGCGCGGCGCGCTCGCGGCAGGCGTCGCCGAAGGCGCGGAAGATCGCCAGGTAGGGCGGATGCTCGCTCACCTGCCATTCCGGATGCCACTGCACGCCGAGGGCGAAGGCTGGCGCTCCTTCCACGGAGAACGCCTCGACCAGCCCGTCCGGCGCCACGCCTTCGACGCGCAGGCCCTCGCCCAGGCGCTCGACGCCCTGGCCGTGCACCGAGTTGACCTCGAACTGCGGGCCGAGGCCGAGGCCGTCGAGCAGGCCGCCCGGCTGCACCAGCAGCGGGTGGCGCAGGCCGTACTGCACCTCCAGCGGCGCCGCGTGGTCCTCGCGGTGGTCCATGAACGGCCCGGCCTCGTGCACCCGCTGGTGCAGGCTGCCGCCGAACGCCACGTTCATTTCCTGAAAGCCGCGGCAGATGCCGAGCAGCGGCACGCCGGCGGCCACCGCAGCGCGGATCAGCGGCAGGGTCAGGCCGTCGCGCGCCGGATCGTGGTGGGTGCCCGGCGCGCTGGCCGGTCCCTGGTAGTGCTGCGGCTCGACGTTGGACGGCGAGCCGGTGAGCAGCAGGCCGTCGAGCGACTCGAGCAGCGCGGGCAGGTCGAGCAGCTCGGGCATGGCCGGAATCACCAGCGGCAGGCCGCCGGCGCCGACGGCCGCGGCGCGCAGGTACTTGTCGCCGACGATATGGAAGGGGTGCTGGCCGATCTGCTTGCTGCAGGCGGTGACGCCGATCAGGGGCTGGCGGGACATGGTGGGCACCAATGGCGGCAATGACGGGTCTGGCTCGAGAGTAACCTTGTTCGATTTATTCGACAACCGCTGCCGGTTTGCCCGAGCGGCAGCGATGAACGGCCCCTGTTCGCCACACGTTCGCCGAGCTTTTCCTGCCCTGAAATGGCTCGCCGTGCCCAAACACTGTGCAACATCCGGGCCTATTGACAAGCCATGGGCTTTGGGATTGACTCAAAACCGTGCCTTTATGTGATTGAAATTTTTAACAAGAAAGGTGTCTCATCATGTTGCCCGCGCCGAGTGTCGCTCTGCTCAACGAGGCGAACGAGTTCCTGGCGGAACACCCCGAAGTTCAGTTCGTGGACCTGCTGATTGCCGACATGAACGGGGTGGTGCGCGGCAAGCGCATCGACCGCGGCAATCTGCTCAAGGTCTACGAGAAGGGCATCAACCTGCCGGCCTCGCTGTTCGCCCTGGATATCACCGGCTCGACGGTGGAGAGCTCGGGCCTGGGGTTGGACATCGGCGATGCCGATCGCGTGTGCTTCCCGATTCCCGGCACCCTGCGCATGGAGCCCTGGCAGCGCCGGCCCACCGCGCAGCTGCTGATGACCATGCACGAGATGGCCGGCAAGCCGTTCTTCGCCGACCCGCGCGAGGTGCTGCGCCAGATGGTGCAGCGCTTCACCGAGATGGGCCTGACCGTGTGCGCCGCCTTCGAGCTGGAGTTCTACCTGATCGACCAGGAGAACGTGAACGGCCGGCCGCAGCCGCCGCGCTCGCCGATCTCCGGCAAGCGCCCGCAGGCGGTGCAGGTCTACTCCATCGACGACCTCGACGAGTACGCCGACTGCCTGCGCGACATCCTCGACGGCGCGCACATCCAGGGCATCCCCGCCGACGCCATCGTCAAGGAAAGCGCCCCGGCGCAGTTCGAGGTCAACCTCAACCACGTCGCCGACCCGCTGGCGGCCTGCGACTACGCGGTGCTGCTCAAGCGGCTGATCAAGAACACCGCCTACGACCACGAGATGGACACCACCTTCATGGCCAAGCCCTACCCGGGCCAGGCCGGCAACGGGTTGCACGTGCACGTCTCGCTGCTCGACCAGGACGGCCGCAACATCTTCGCCGGCGACGACCCGCTGGCCAACGCCGCGCTGCGCCATGCGATCGGCGGGGTGCTGGAGATCCTGCCGGCGTCGATGGCCTTCCTGTGTCCCAACGTCAACTCCTACCGGCGCTTCGGCTCGCAGTTCTACGTGCCCAACGCGCCGTCCTGGGGCCTGGACAACCGCACCGTGGCGCTGCGCGTGCCGACCGGCAACCCCGAGGCGCTGCGCATCGAGCAGCGCGTGGCCGGCGCCGACGCCAACCCCTACCTGCTGATGGCCTCCTTGCTGGCCGGCGTGCACCACGGCCTGACCCAGCTGATCGAGCCGGGCGAGCCGATCGAGGGCAACTCCTACGAGCAGCTCGAACAGAGCCTGCCCAACAACCTGCGCGACGCGCTGCGCGCGCTGGACGACAGCGAGATCCTCGCCCGCTACATCAACCCGGACTACATCGACATCTTCGTCGCCTGCAAGGAGCACGAGCTGGAGGAGTTCGAGCACTCCATCTCCGACCTCGAATACAACTGGTACCTGCACACCGTCTGAGCCCGCTGCGCCGGCGCCGTCCGCGCTCCGGGCGGCGCCGGCGCGCGCTCAGGCGTGGCCGAGGTACCAGCGCCAGTCCTGCTCGCCCACCTCGCCCATGAACTGGCGGTACTCCGCCTGCTTGATCGCCAGGTAGACGCGGTGGAAGTCCGCGCCGAGGGCGTGGCGCGCCCAGTCCGACTGCTCCAGGTTGCGCAGCGCGCCCAGCCAGTCGGCGCCCAGCCCGGCGCCGCCCTGCGCGTAGCCGTTGCCCTGCACCGGCGCGCCGGGATCGAGGCGCCCGCGCAGGCCGTGCTGGATGCCGGCCAGCAGCAGCGCGGCGGCCAGGTAGGGGTTGGCGTCGGCGCCGCAGAGGCGGTGTTCGACGTGCCGGCTGGCCGCCGGCCCGCCGGGCACGCGCAGCGACACGGTACGGTTGTTGATCCCCCAGTTGCGCGCCAACGGCGCGTAGCTGTTGGCCTGGAAGCGGCGGAACGAGTTGGCGTTGGGGCAGAACACCGCCAGGCCGTCCTCCAGGGTGTCGAGCAGGCCGCCGATGGCCTGGCGCAGCAGCGGGGTGCCCATGGGGTCTTCGCTGGCGAACAGGTTGGCGCCGCTGTCGTCGGCCAGGCTGACGTGCAGGTGCAGGCCGCTGCCGGCCAGCTCGGCGAACGGCTTGGCCATAAAGCAGGCCTGGTAGCCGAGCTTATGCGCCACGCCTCTGACCAGGCGCTTGTAGCGCACCGCCTCGTCCATCGCCTGCAGCGCGTCGCGGCGGTGCTCCAGGGTGATTTCCAGCTGCCCCGGCGCGTACTCGGAGATCGCCGTGCGCACCGGCAGGCCCTGCGCGGCGCAGGCGGCGTAGAGGTCGTCGAGGAACGGCGCCAGTTGCTCCAGCTCGAGCACGCCGTAGACCTGCGGCGCCTGCGGGCGCCGGCCGTCGGCCTGGCGCGCCGGCTGCGGCCGGCCGGCGGCGTCGCGCTCGCGGTCGAGCAGGTAGAACTCCAGCTCGGCGGCCATCACCGGGTGGTAGCCGTCGGCCTTGAGCCGCGCGATCTGCCGCGCCAGCACGTGGCGCGGGTCGGCGACGCTGGCCGGCAGGCCGCGCTCGGGGTGCATGGACACCTGCAGCTGGGCGGTCGGCACGCTGCGCCAGGGCTGCACGACGAGGCTGCCGGGCAGCGGGTAGGCCCAGCAGTCGGCGTCGGCGACGTCCCAGACCAGGCCGGTCTCGTCGACGTCCTCGCCGCGGATGGTCAGGCCGAGGATGCTGCTCGGCAGCGGCCGGCCGTGCTGGTAGACGGCGCGCAGCTCCTCGCGGCGCAGCAGCTTGCCGCGCGGCACGCCGCAGGGGTCGATGATGAACAGCTCGAAGCTCTGGATGGCCGGGTGGGCGGCGAGGAAGGCGTCGACTTCCGTGAGATCGGCGAAGTGCATGGGGAAAATCCTGTTGGCATGAACCTGGGGGTTGCCATACATACCTGGCAACCGGGCAAACAAACGCGCCACGGCAGCCAGCTGAAGCCGGTTTCCATCCTGTAGGGGCGAATTCATTCGCCTTGGATGGAGGATCTGGCGAATGAATCCGCCCCTACAGGGGATTGGCTGGGCTGCCGGGCTCGCTCAGCGCCCGGGCGCGATGCCGGAAGGATAGAGCGCCATGCCTCAGGCCTGCCGCGCGCCGGGGATGGCCAGCAGCTCGCCGAGCGCGGCGTCGAGGGTGGCGAGCAGCCGCTCGACGTCGGCCGCGCCGGTGTCCGGGCAGCACAGGGTCATGTTGTGGAACGGGGTGATCAGGATGCCGCGGTTGATCAGGTACAGGTGCAGGAGCATCTGCAGGCTGTCGTGGAAGGCCGCCTCGGCCTCGGCGCCGGTCTTCGGCGGCGCCGGGCAGAACTGGAACTCGCAGCGCGCGCCCAGCTCGGTCACCGACCAGGGCAGGGCGTGGCGGGCGAACAGCGCGCGCAGGCCGGCGGCCAGCTCGGCGGCGCGCGCCAGCATGTGCGCGTAGGCGGCGTCGCTCATCACCTGTTCGAGGTTGGCGCGCAGGCAGTGCATGGCCAGCGCGTTGGCCGACAGGGTGGTGCCCATGCCGCTGTGGCCGTGGCCCTCGGCCATCTCCCGCGAGTGGGCGCGGGCCAGGTGCATGGCCTGGGCCATCTCCGCCGTGCAGCCGTACACCGAGCAGGGCACGCCGCCGGCGATGGCCTTGCCGACGGTGAGGAAGTCCGGTTCGAGCCCCCAGGCGCGGGTGCAGCCGCCGGGGCCGGTGGACAGGGTGTGGGTCTCGTCGACGATCAGCAGGGTGCCGGCCTGGCGGCTCAGCTCGCGCACCCGGGCGAGGAAGCCGGGCTCGGGCAGCACCATGCCGATGTTGGTCAGCGCCGGCTCGCAGAGGATGGCGGCGACGTCGCCCGGCGCCAGCGCGGCCTCCAGGGCGGCGAGGTCGTTGAACGGCACCACCCGGCTGTGCTGGGTGAGGTTGCGCGCCTGGCCGATCAGCCCGGGGCGGTGCACGGTATGGCCGTCGCGCAGGCGCACCAGGGTCTCGTCGACGGTGCCGTGGTAGCAGCCGTCGAACACCAGGATCACCTTGCGCCCGGTGATCGCCCGCGCCCAGCGCAGCACGAAGCGGTTGGCGTCGGTGGCGGTGGTCGCCACCTGCCAGTAGGGCAGGCCGAAGCGCTCGGCGAGGCGTTCGCCGCAGACCACCGCGTCCTCGCCGGGCAGCATGGTGGTCAGGCCGTTGCCGGCCTGCTCGCGCAGCGCGGCGGCGATCGGCGCCGGCGAGTGGCCGAACATGCTGCCGGTGTCGCCGAGGCAGAAGTCGAGGTATTCGTGGCCGTCGACGTCGCGAAAGCGCGCGCCGGCGGCGCTGGCGACGAACAGCGGCAGCGGCGTCGACCAGTCGCTCATCCAGTGCATCGGCACGCCGCCGAACAGCGAGTGACGGGCGCGTTCGGCCAGCGCCACGGACTGCGGGTTGTGCTCGAGGAAGCGCTGGCGCTCGCGGGCGCTGAGGGCTTCCACCGCGTGTTCGGCGATTCCGCTGTGGCTCATGCTTGAACACCTCGTTGCATTTTTTGCACATCTTCGAGGCGGGGCGGCGAGAAAGTCAATCGGGGGTAAAGATGTGCCGCCAGAGGGCACGGAATGCAGGACAGTTCACTATACTGTCACCCCGCAGTACGGCCCGTTTTTCCTTACTTTCACGCGAAGCCATCGCCATGCGTACCCTGTTCCGCACCTCGATATTCACCCTGTTGTCATGCGCATGGATTGCACTGACTCCGCTCGCCGAGGCCGCCGCGCCCGCTGCCAGCAAAACCGCCACGGCCAAGCCGGCCGTCGCGCATACCGTCAAGCACAAGGCGGCGACGGCCGCCAAGCCTGCCGCCAGCAAGCCGGCCGTCGCGCACCGGAGCACGCACAAGGCCGCCAAGTCCGCCGCCACGCGCAAGACCGTGGTCTACACCGGCAAATCCGGGCGCAAGGTCGTCGCCTCCGCCGGCAAGACCTCGGCGCGCAAGGCCGTGGCGCATGCCGGCAAGTCCTCGCGCCGGCACCGGGTCGCCCGTGGCGCCGCCCTCGCCGCCGGGGCTGGTGCCGCGGCCTACGGGGTCCATGCCGCGGCGCAGGATCGGCCGGGGCCGCTGCGCCTGTCGTCCAACAGCGCCATGGTGGTCGACCTCGACAACGACCAGGTGCTGTTCGCCGACAAGCCGGACACCGTGCGACCGATCGCCTCGATCAGCAAGCTGATGACCGCCGTGGTGACCCTCGACGCCAACCTGCCGATGGACGAGATCATTCCGGTGACCATCCACGACACCAAGGAGCTGCAGGGCGTCTATTCGCGGGTGCGGGTGGGCAGCCTGATCAGCCGCAAGGAGATGCTGCGCCTGGCGCTGATGTCGTCGGAAAACCGCGCCGCTTCCGCCCTGGCGCACAACTATCCGGGCGGCCACGAGCGCTTCGTCGCGGCGATGAACGCCAAGGCTCGCGCGCTGGGCATGACCAGCACCCACTACGTCGAGCCCACCGGCCTGTCGGAGCACAACGTCTCCACCGCGCGCGACCTGGTGCGCCTGCTCAAGGCGGCGCGGCAGTACCCGATGATCCACGAGCTGAGCACCACGCCGAGCAAGACCGCGACCTTCCAGAATCCCAACTACGTGCTGGGCTTCAACAACACCAACCCGCTGACCCGCAATCCCGGCTGGGACATCGAGGTCACCAAGACCGGCTTCATCAACGAGGCCGGCCACTGCCTGGCCCTGCTCACCCGCGTGCAGCACCGCCCGGTGGCCATGGTGCTGCTGGATACCACCGGCAAGCACAGTCACATCGGCGACGCCACCCGCGTGCGGCGCTGGCTGGAGACCGGCAAGAGCAGCGCGGTGCCGGCGGCGGCGCAATCCTTCGACCGCGCGCCGGCCATGGCCGGCGGCACCAGCGCAGAGTAGCTACCGGCGTGCGGCCGCCTCTCGCGGGGCGGTCGCACGACCGCGGATCCAGGGCACGGCGCGGGCCGCGCCCCCTCAGTCCCCGCCTTCCTCGATCAGCCCCACGCTGTCGGCATCCAGCGCGTAGGCGGCGTCGCCCTGGGCGCTGTGCAGCGCCTCGACCTTCAGGGTGCCGCTGACCCGCAGCGGCACGTAGGGGTCGGCAACGCCGAAGCCCCGCGGATAGCGGACCAGCACGATCTGGTTGGGCGGCGGCGGCGGCACGTGGTTGCACGCGCCGGGGTAGGGCAGCAGGAAGAAGCGCTGCAGACGTTCGCCGGGCTGGCCGGCCAGCGGCACCGGATAGCCGACCAGGCTCAACGCCTGGCCGTTCAGCTCGGCCACCGTGCGCGTCGAATACATCACCGCCGGCAGCCCCGGCTGCTGCTTGAGGCCGCCCGGCGCGTAGAAGGTGCCTTCGCCCTCGGCGCCGTCGTGGCCGATCTCCGGCATCGCCAGCATCGCGTCGAGGTCTTCGGGAGTGAGCAGGTCGAGCCAGTCGGCCTCTTCGGGTGCGGCGTGGCTCAGGGTGGCGATCAGGCCCAGGCAGAGGGCGAACGGCAGGCGCATGCAGGTCTCGGGGCGGGGCCGGCGCCGCGGCGCCGGTTCAGGATTTCTTCAGGTAGCTGAACACTATCAGCAGAACGATGGCGCCGACCACCGCGCCGACGAAGCCGGCGGCCTGCCCGGCGCGGTAGATGCCCAGCGCCTGGCCGCCGTAGGTGGCGATGACCGAGCCGCCGACGCCGAGCACGATGGTCATGATCCAGCCCATCGACTGGGCGCCCGGCTTGAGGAAGCGCGCAACCATGCCGACCAGCAGGCCGATGAGGAGGGTGCCGATGATGCCCATGGCCAGTACTCCGCAGGAGGGAACCTGCCTTCAGCCTAGCCGGCGGGAGCGGGACCTGCGCGAGCGGTCGTCGCCAGGCGGGCAATCGCAGGACGGGGCACGGCGTTCGGGGCGGGGTATCGAGCGTAGGGTGGAAGACTCGCGCAGCGATCTTCCACCGCCGGGGCCCATCGAGGGTGGGCAGGCGCGGCGCGCCTTGCCCACCCGGCCGATCAGCCTTCGATCAGCGCCTCGACCTTGGCGATCTGTGCCTTGAGGGTCGCCAGATCGGCGCTGCGCAGGGTGGCGTGGCCGACCTTGCGCCCGGCCTTGAACGCCTTGCCGTAGTGGTGCAGGTGGCAGTCGGCGATGGCGATCACCTGCTCCACCGGCGGCACTTCGCCGATGAAGTTGAGCATGGCGCTCTCGCCGACCTTGGCGGTCGAACCCAGCGGCAGGCCGGCGACGGCGCGCAGGTGGTTCTCGAACTGGCTGCACTCGGCGCCTTCGATGGTCCAGTGCCCGGAGTTGTGCACCCGCGGGGCGATCTCGTTGGCCTTCAGGCCGCCGTCGACCTCGAAGAATTCGAAGGCCAGCACGCCGACGTAGTCGAGCTTCTCCAGCACGCGGCCGACGTAGTCCTCGGCCAGCGCCTGCAGCGGGTGGGCGCTGCTGGCCACCGACAGGCGCAGGATGCCGTCGACGTGGGTGTTGTGCGCCAGCGGATAGAAGCGCGTCTCGCCGTCGCGGGCGCGCACCGCCACCAGCGACACCTCGCCGCTGAACGGCACGAAGCCTTCGAGGATGCACGGCACGCTGCCCAGCTCGGCGAAGGCACCGGCCACGTCGGCCGGGGTGCGCAGGACCTTCTGGCCCTTGCCGTCGTAGCCCAGGGTGCGGGTCTTGAGCACCGCCGGCAGGCCGATGGCGGCCGCCGCGGCGTCCAGGTCGGCCTGCGACTGGATGTCGGCGAATTCCGGAGTGGGGATGCCCAGCTCCTTGAACATCGACTTCTCGAACCAGCGGTCGCGGGCGATGCGCAGCGACTCGGCGCTCGGGTACACCGGCACGAAGTGCGCCAGGTAGGCCACCGTCTCGGCCGGCACGCTCTCGAACTCGAAGGTCACCAGGTCCACCTCGTCGGCCAGCCGGCGCAGGTGATCCTTGTCGTCATAGTCGGCGCGCAGGTGCTCGCCGAGGGCGGCGGCGCAGGCGTCCGGCGCCGGGTCGAGGAAGGCAAAGTTCATCCCCAGCGGGGTGCCCGCCAGGGCCAGCATGCGACCCAGCTGGCCGCCACCGATTACGCCGATCTTCATGGATGTTCGCCTCAGATTTCGCGGGGGTCCGGGTTGTCCAGCACCGATTCGGTCTGCTGGGTGCGGAATTCCTTGAGCGCCGCGTGGAACTGCGGGTGCTTGCCGCCGAGGATGCTCGCGGCGAGCAGCGCGGCATTGATCGCGCCGGCCTTGCCGATGGCCAGGGTGGCGACCGGTACGCCGCCGGGCATCTGCACGATCGACAGCAGCGAGTCGACGCCGGAGAGCATCGACGACTGCACCGGCACGCCGAGCACCGGCAGGTGGGTCTTGGCCGCGCACATGCCCGGCAGGTGCGCGGCGCCGCCGGCGCCGGCGATGATCACTTCCAGGCCGCGCTCTTCCGCCTGCTCGGCGTACTGGAACAGCAGGTCCGGGGTGCGGTGGGCGGAAACCACCTTGACCTCGTGGGGGATGCCGAGCTTGTCCAGCATGTCGACGGTGTGGCTGAGGGTGCTCCAGTCGGATTTGGAGCCCATGATCACGCCTACCAGTGCGCTCATCGTCGTGCCTCTAGTTTCTGCGCCGGTGTGGCGCGACAAAAACCAACAAGCCACGCCGGAGGACCGCGCGTGGCTTGTCTGCGAAGGATAAATGCAGGCCGGACAGCGTGCTCGGCCAAAGAAAGCCGCGGAGTATATCGCAAAGGTCCGCGCGGCGGGCATACCCGCCGATCATCCGGCGGCGCGGCGGAGCGCTGGCCGAGCGGCGCATCGCCCTGCGGACCGGTCCACAACCTGCTGTCCTGCCGCCGCTCCGGGGAGCGCGGCGGGAGCCCATTCCGGCCTCATGATTTGCTCGCGCGGGCCGCTGCCGGCTGGCGGGCAAAGCGTTATGGGGTGGACAACTCGCGAAGCGATTGTCTGCCTCCTGCTGGATACGGTTGGTGGAAAAGGCTGCGCCGTTTTCCACCCTACTCGCTCATGCCTGTACTTTCCGCTCAGTGGCTTCGAGAATACGAGCCGCCATTTCGTCATCAGCAGCTAAACAAGCGACTCCGATGGCTGCGAGTGAGGCGATGATTTCCGCGAATCTCAGAACTTCAACGATTTCCTCTTTCGCATAATTTGCCTCGATCCCGTTCTCGGTGTTCCAGCGCTGTACATGTAGCCCTCCTGTATGTGTGTATGCGCACATGGATCTCCACGTCTTATTCTTGATTCGTGAAAGCGAATTTTCGCTGAATGAGTCGAGCATCTCCAATTGTTCGAGCAGGCAATCGATCCTAGGCGGCTCTGTGCCTTGAATGAAGCCTTCGATTAACTCATCGCTTGCGCAGTGCAACAACCATGCGCCACGGACATAGGCCTCGAACTCGGAGCGAACAAGTGAAAACGCAGCGGCAAACAGCCTCCATTCGATAAGCCGGACAATCGCGTGGTGCTGTTCTTGTGCGATCGCGAAGCATGATCCAGCCGCGCGTACCCTATTGTTATTAGGAACATCCATATTATGGACAAACAAGCGAAGCTCTTCTACATAACGCGCAGCGTGGGAAATTTCATCGTCGGTCAGCATAATTTCTAGCTATTGTTATGCCCAGTTGGGGCATGCCCCCCGAACTGGCCTGGTGGATAAAACCCCGGCGCAAGCAGACACGCCGCATCTTGAATGCAGCTTCTGCGCAATGGGGGGGGTAAGAGGCAGTTATGCACCATGCCGAAAATCCTTTTGCGTGCGGTGTCATTCAGCCCTGAGGGTAGCGCGGCGCCCGGCGGAAAAACAGCCGCGGATGGCCACCGCGCAGCCTCCCGTCATTCCGCCGAGCCGGCATTCTCCCGGTCGCCGCCAGCGACTCCCGCCCCTGCCTCCAGCGCCTGCCACAACCGCCTTACCGCCGGCTTGTGCAGCAGCGCGCAACGGTACAGGCGGATCTCCAGCGGCACCTGCCAGCGTTCGTCGCCGCACACCGCCAGTTCGCCGCGGGCCAGTTCGGCGGTCACCGACAGGCGCGGCACCCAGGCCACGCCGAGGCCCTGCAGGGCCATGCCCTTGAGGCTGTCGGCCATCGCCGTCTCGTACACGGTGGTCGAGCGCAGGCCGCGCCGGCGCAGCAGCAGGCTGACCGGCCGGCCGAGGAAGGCGCCGGCGCTGTAGGCCAGGAGCGGCACGGTCTGCCCGCCGTCGAGGTCGTACAGCGGGCGGCCGTCGGTGCCCACCGCGCAGACCGGCAGCATCTCGCTGCGCCCCAGCGGCAGCGAGGGAAACAGCTCCGGGGCCAGCTGCAGCGCGGCGTCCGGGTCGTAGTAGGCGAGGATCAGGTCGCAGGTGCCCTCGCGCAGGGCGTGCACCGCCTCGCCGACGTTGGTCGCCAGCAGCCGGCTGCTGATCGGCAGGCCGGCGCTGCGCAGGCCGGCGATCCATTCGGGGAAGAAGCTCAGCGCCAGCGAGTGGGCGGCGGCGAAGCGCAGCACCTCGCCCTGCTGGCCTTCCTCGGCGTGCAGGCGGCGCAGCACCTCGCCGAGCTGCTCGACCAGGTTGCGCGCGGTGATCAGAAACAGCTGGCCGGCCTCGGTCAGCTCCACCGGGGTGCGCGCGCGGTTGACCAGGGTCAGCCCGAGCGCCTCCTCCAGCGCCTTGATCCGCCGGCTGAACGCCGGCTGGGTGACGAAGCGCTGCTCGGCGGCGCGCGAGAAGCTGCGGGTGGCGGCCAGGGCGACGAAGTCTTCCAGCCACTTGGTTTCCAGGTTCATGGCGCGCTCCCGGCCCGGCGTCGGCGGGCCGCCGGTGGGGAATGGGGCCGCTGCGGCGGGGTTCCGGTCATTATGCCGATCGTGCATGGGGCAGCAAGCAACGGCATTGGGCGCGAAACCCCTGGAGCCCCTAATCTGAGGGTGTCGCGGCCCAGTCCGCAGTCTCCCGGGATTCGCCCCCATCATGTCCGCTGCTGCATCCTTCCGTACCGAAAAAGACCTGCTCGGCACCCTCGACGTTCCTGCCGAGGCCTACTACGGCATCCAGACCCTGCGCGCCGTGCACAACTTCCGCCTCACCGGCGTACCGCTGGCGCACTTCCCCAAGCTGGTGGTCGCCCTGGCGATGGTCAAGCAGGCCGCCGCCGACGCCAACCACCAGCTCGGCCACCTCGACGACGCCAAGCACGCGGCGATCAGCCAGGCCTGCGCGCGGCTGGTGCGCGGCGAGTTCCACGAGCAGTTCGTGGTCGACATGATCCAGGGCGGCGCCGGCACCTCGACCAACATGAACGCCAACGAGGTGATCGCCAACGTCGCGCTGGAGGCGATGGGCCACAGGAAGGGCGAGTACCAGTACTGCAACCCGAACGACCACGTGAATTTCGGGCAGTCGACGAACGACATGTACCCCACGGCGTTCCGGCTGGCGCTGATCATGCGCCTCGGCACCTACACGGACGCGCTCACGAAGCTGCAGGAGGCGTTCTACGCGAAAGGCCGGGAATTCACCAAGGTGCTGAAGATGGGCCGCACGCACCTGCAGGATGCCGTGCCGATGTCGCTCGGC
>DASQBU010000398.1:0-8865 GCA_035635035.1 Pseudomonas sp. | reverse complement strand
GCGCTGACTTTGTCCGGCCGGCTTGGCTACCATGCCGGCCGCCGGATGCTTCCGGGCATCCATGTTTCTTTCGTTGAGATTCGCTCAGGAGCCATCCATGCCACGCATCGCCCTTCTCGCCCTCGCTCTCGCCTGCGGCAGTGCCGCCGCCCAGCCGGCGTTCACCGGCCACGACTACAGCGGTGTGTACGCCTGCAGCGGCGACGACAGCCGCGAGGGCAAGTACACCGGCACCGTGACCCTCGAGCTGGTGCGCGAGCAGAGCAGCGGCGAGGACGGCGCCTACCGCTTCAAGCTGGAGGTGCCGGGCTTCGGCGCCTATCCGGGCGAGGCGGCGGCTCGCGGGCAGGACATGGCCATCCACTTCGCCAACACCGACCCGGCGGCCAACGACTTCGGCACCGGCATCGCCACCTTCCGCAAGACCGCGGCCGGCAAGTGGGCCTTCAGCAAGTACTACTACGAGCCGCAGTACAAGGGCGGCAACCACGGTACTGAGTCCTGCACCCAGCAGTGACGGGCGGCGGTAGGGCTGGCGGCGCGGCGAAGGCCGGTGACCGGTGCGGCGGTGGAGGCTGGCCGGCTTGGCTATGCTGCGGCAGGCGGCAGGTGGGAACCTTGTTGCCCCGGCCTGTCGAAAACAGCAGGGACCTTTCCCTTTTCCATGGAGAGACGATGGCCATGTTCAAGTCGCGCACTGCCGTTGTGATGTTCACCGGCCTGGCCTTGGTCGCCGGGTCGTCGGCCTTGCTGGCCGAGCCCAAGGACCGCTACCCGCAGCACGAAAGCCAGGGCGGCCATGGTCGCCACGACGGCGGGCCTCCCGGCCGACAGTGGCATGACGAGCGGCGCATGCAGTCTGGCGAGCACGCCGAGCGCCGGGCCCGGGATTATCACCGCGACGACCGCCGCTCGGGATACGTCCACATCGACAGCGACCGGGTCCGGGTGGTGATCGGTGACAACCGTGATTACTGGAGTCCGGGGCCGGGGCTGCCGCCCGGCATCCGCAAGAACCTGCAGCGTGGCAAGCCGTTGCCGCCGGGAATCGACCGTCACTGGCTCGACCGTCACCTGGAGCGCCAGCTGCCGTACTACGAGGGGCACGAGTGGGTGCGCACGGGCAACGACCTGCTGCTGATCTCGATTTCCACCGGGCTGATCAACGTGGTGCTCTACGACATCTTCCACTGAGCGGCAGCGGCTGGCCGGCGGCGCTCAGTGCAGCTGGCGTTGCAGGTAGGCGAGGCGCTGGCGGAGGAAGTGCAGCAGCTCCGCTTCGTCGTGGCAGGCACAGTGCGCCAGGCACGCCGGCGGCGGCGTCTCGGCACGGCCTTGGGCGCGGGCGAGCAGCTCGGTGAGCTTTTCCTCGGCGAAGGTGGCCAGGCTGGCGCCGGCGAAGAGGTCGTCGATATGCGCGATGGCGTTCGCGCGCGGAGGCAGTTGTCGGTTCATCGAAAGTCGCGTCCCAGAGCGGTTTGTAGCGTGTCGGTTGGAGCCGTCCCGGGAGTTTTCGTTCGGTAAGACGGAGCGCGGCAGTAGGTTTCTCGACGAGTGGTAGCGACTGTGTCGGGGGCCGGAGCCATTGGCGGGAGGCGGCCAGCGCATGGCGGCGCTACCCGGCGGCGGGGTTCAGCCTTGGTCGAAATCCAGCACCACCGTGGCGCTGCGCGGGTGGGCCTGGCAGCACAGCACGTAGCCGGCGGCGATCTCGTGGTCTTCCAGGGCGAAGTTGGCGTCCATCGCCACCTCGCCCTCGACCAGCCGGCACTTGCAGGTGGCGCAGACCCCCGCCTTGCACGAGTAGGGCAGCTCCAGCCCTTGCGCCAGGCCGGCGTCGAGGATGCTTGGCCCGTCGCCGGCCAGGGCGAAGCCGTGGCGGCGGCCGTCGCAGATCAGGGTGACCTGGCTCGGCACGGTTGCGCCGGCGCTCGGGGCGGTTTCGTGTTCCCGCGTGGCCGTGGACGCTTCGACGTTGAACAGTTCGAAGTGGATGCGCTCGGCCGCCAGGCCGTGGCGCTGCAGGGTGTCGCGCACCACCTCGGTCATCGCCTGCGGGCCGCAGAGGAACGCGGCGTCCAGTTCGCTCACCGCAATGCCGCTGGCGACCAGGGCGTCGCACTTGGCGGCGTCGATGTGGCCGTTGTTCAGGGCGAGGGGCTGCGGCTCGCGGCTGAACACCAGGACCAGCCGCAAGCGCTCCGGGTACTGTTGCTGCAGGCGTTCGAGCTGCGCGTGGAACAGGGTGTCGGCGCGACTGCGGTTGCCGTAGAGCAGGGTGAAGCGGCTGTGCGGCTCGGTTTCCAGAGTGGTCTTGAGGATCGACAGGATCGGCGTGATGCCGCTGCCGGCGGCCACCGCCAGGTAGCGGCCGGCGCGCGCCGGGTCGAGCGGGATGAAGAAGTGCCCGGCCGGCGGCAGCACCTCGAGGGTCTGCCCGGCGCGCAGTTGGTCGTTGGCGAAGTTGGAGAAGCGCCCGCCGGCCACGCGCTTGATCGCCACGCGCAGCTCGTCGTCGGCGACGCTGGTGCAGATCGAGTAGGGGCGGCGCACTTCCTCGCCGTCGAGGCTGGCGCGCAGGATCAGGTGCTGGCCCTGCACGTAGCGGAAGGTGTCGCGCAGCTCGGGTGGTACGGCGAAGGCCACCGACACGGCGTCGGCGGTTTCCGCGCGCACCTCGCGGATGGTCAGCGGGTGGAACTGGCTCATCGGCTTCTCCACGTTTGGTGCAGCATCGCGGCGCGGCGGGTTGCAGCCGGGGAGCCGGCGAAGGCGGGCGGCGGTGCTGCCTGCAACTATAGCCGGCTATCGCGGGGCGCGGGGGCCGGGGGCTCAGACCGCGACCGGCGCCTTGATGTGCGGGTGGCTCTGGTAGCCGACCAGTTCGAAGTCCTCGAAGCGGAAGGCGAACAGGTCCTTCACCGCCGGGTTGAGGCGCATGGTCGGTAGCGGGAAGGGCTCGCGCGACAGCTGCAGGTCGGTCTGCTCCAGGTGGTTGGCGTACAGGTGGCAGTCGCCGCCGGTCCAGATGAACTCGCCGGGCTGCAGGTCGCAGACCTGCGCGACCATCAGGGTCAGCAGGGCGTAGCTGGCGATGTTGAACGGCACGCCGAGGAAGATGTCGGCCGAGCGCTGGTATAGCTGGCAGCTCAGCTTGCCGTCGGCGACGTAGAACTGGAACAGCGCGTGGCACGGCGGCAGGGCCATCTGCTCGACCAGCGCCGGGTTCCACGCCGAGACGATCAGCCGGCGCGAGTCCGGATTCTTCTTGATCATCGCGATCAGGTTGCTGATCTGGTCGATCGACTCGCCATTGGGCGCCGGCCAGGAACGCCACTGGTAGCCGTACACCGGGCCCAGCTCGCCGTGCTCGTCGGCCCACTCGTCCCAGATGCTGACGCCGTTGTCCTTCAGGTACTGGATGTTGGTCTCGCCCTTCAGGAACCACAGCAGCTCGTGGATGATGGACTTGAGGTGGCACTTCTTGGTGGTGACCAGCGGGAAGCCCCGGCTCAGGTCGAAGCGCATCTGGTGGCCGAACACGCTGTAGGTGCCGGTGCCGGTGCGGTCGGCCTTGAAGGTGCCGGTCTCGCGCACCAGGCGCATCAGGTCGAGGTACTGTTTCATCGGGCGGCTCTCATCGGGCGGCGGCGGGGCTGGCGGCGCGCTTGTAGGCGTAGGCGATCAGCCCCAGGCCGCCGAGGATCATCGGCAGGCTGAGCAGCTGGCCCATGGTCAGCCAGCCGAACGCCAGGTAGCCGAGCTGGGCGTCCGGCACGCGGACGAATTCGGCGAGGAAGCGGAACAGGCCGTAGAAGGTGGCGAACATGCCGGACACCGCCATGGTCGGCCGCGGCTTGCGCGAGTACAGCCAGAGGATGACGAACAGCGCCACGCCCTCGAGGGCGAACTGGTAGAGCTGCGAGGGGTGGCGCGGCAGCTGGGCCGGGTCGCTCCACACCGGGAACACCATGGCCCACGGCAGGTCGGTGGGCTTGCCCCACAGCTCGGCGTTGATGAAGTTGCCGATCCGCCCGGCGCCCAGGCCGATCGGCACCATCGGCGCGATGAAGTCGAGCAGCTCGAACAGGCTCTTGCCGTGGCGCTTGCCGAACCACCACATGGCCAGCATCACGCCGAGGAAGCCGCCATGGAACGACATGCCGCCTTCCCAGACGCGCAGCAGCCACAGCGGGTCGGCGAGGAACTGCTGGAAGTTGTAGAAGATCACGTAGCCGAAGCGGCCGCCGAGGACCACGCCGCAGGCGGCCCAGAAGATCATGTCGGACAGGGTGTCGCGACTCCACTGCGGGGCGAAACGGGCCAGCCGGCGGCTGGCCAGCCACCAGGCGGCGCCGATGCCGACCAGGTACATCAGGCCGTACCAGTGGATCTTCAGCGGGCCGAGGGCGACGGCCACCGGGTCGATCTGCGGATAAACCAGCATGGAGGGTCCTCAGAGCAGGAAGTTCAGGCCCACGCCGAGCAGCAGCAGGGCGAACAGGCGTTTGAGTATGTGCGCCGGCAGGTGGTGGGCCAGGCGGACGCCGAAACGGGCGAAGACCATCGAGGTCGCGGCGATGCCGAGCAGCGCGGGCAGGTAGACGAAGCCGACGCTCCACTGCGGCAGGTGCGGCTCATTGTGGCCCAGCCACATGAAGCTCAGCGCGCTGGCCGCGGCGATCGGCAGGCCGCAGGCTGCCGAGGTGGCCACCGCCTGCTGCATCGGTACGCTGCGCCAGGTGAGGAACGGCACGGTCAGCGAGCCGCCGCCGATGCCGAAGATCGCCGAGGCCCAGCCGATCACCGTGCCGGCGAGGCCGAGGCCGAGCTTGCCGGGCACCTCGCGGCTGGCCTTGGGCTTGAGGTTGAAGGCCATCTGCACGGCCATGCTCAGGGCGAACACGCCGATGATCTTCTGCAGCATCGGGCCCTTGAGCGCGGCGGCGGTCATCCCGCCGATCACCGCGCCGGCGAGGATGCCGACGGTCAGCGAGCGGAAGATCGCCCAGCGCACCGCACCGCGCTGGTGGTGGGCGCGCACCGAGTTGATCGAGGTGAACACGATGGTCGCCAGCGAGGTACCGACCGCCAGGTGGGTGAGCACCTCGGGGGCGAAGCCCTGGGCCTGGAAGCTGTAGACCAGCACCGGGACGATGATCATGCCGCCGCCGACACCGAACAGCCCGGCCAGCACGCCAGCTGCGGCGCCCAGCAGCAAGTACAGAATGAATTCCATCGAGGGCCTCCAGAGCGGGCCGGCTATGGTACCGGAAGCGTTGGCGGCCCGCAGCCGTTCAGCCCTGCGAGGCGGCGGCCGGGTTGAGCATGCGCGCCAGGCCGAGGCTGCGCAGGGCCAGTTGCAGGGTGCTGTGGATCAGCGGCGCGTGGTCGAGCGCCAGCACCTGGTCGAGCAGGTCGCGGGCCTGGGCCAGCGACAGCTGGCGCAGCAGCCACTTCACCTTGGGCAGGTTGGTGGCGTTCATCGACAGCGAGTCGAAGCCCATGGCCATCAGCAGCAGGGCGGCGGTCGGATCGCCGGCCATCTCGCCGCAGATGCTCACCGGCTTGCCGACGGCATGCGCGTCGTCGACCACCCGCTTGAGGGCGTGGAGGATCGACGGGTGCAGGTAGTCGTAGAGGTTGGCCACCCGCGGGTTGTTGCGGTCGACCGCCAGCAGGTACTGGGTCAGGTCGTTGGAGCCGACCGAGAGGAAGTCGACCTGGCGGGCCAGCTCGCGGGTCTGGAACACCGCGGCGGGGATCTCGATCATCACCCCGACCGGCGGCATCGGCACGTCGACACCTTCCTCGCGCACCTCGCTCCAGGCACGGTGCAGCAGGCGCTGCGCCTCCTCCAGCTCGGGCAGGCCGCTGATCATCGGCAGCAGGATGCGCAGGTTGTTCAGCCCCTCGCTGGCCTTGAGCATGGCGCGCGCCTGGACCAGGAAGATCTCCGGGTGGTCGAGGGTGATGCGGATGCCGCGCCAGCCGAGGAACGGGTTGTCCTCCTCGATCGGGAAGTACGACAGCGCCTTGTCGCCGCCGATGTCCAGGGTGCGCATGGTCACCGGCAGCGGGTGGAAGGCCTTGAGCTGCTCGCGGTACAGCGCCACCTGTTCCTTCTCGCTGGGGAAGCGCTCGTGGGTCATGAACGGCACTTCGCTGCGGTACAGGCCGACGCCCTCGGCGCCGCGCTCGTGGGCGCGGGCGATGTCGGCGACCAGCCCGGTGTTGACCCACAGCGGCATGCGGTGGCCGTCCTGGGTCTCGCAGGGCAGGTTGCGCAGGGCGTCGAGGCCGAGGTTGAGCTGGCGCTCCTCCTCGGCGATCTCGGCGAACTGGCGGCGCAGGCCCGGCGAGGGGTTGGTGAACACGTCGCCGCGGTAGCCGTCGACGATCAGCTCGATGCCCTCGACCATGGTGTAGGGCAGGTCGGCGGCGCCCATCACCGTGGGGATGCCCATGGCGCGGGCGAGGATGGCGACGTGCGAGTTGCTCGAGCCGGTCACCGAGATCAGGCCGGCCAGCTTGCCGGTCGGCACTTCGCCGAGCATCGCCGGCGACAGCTCCTCGCTGATCAGGATGGTGTTGTCCGGGTAGACCAGCTTCTGCTGGCGGGCCTTCTGCAGGTAGGCGAGCAGGCGCCGGCCGATGTCGCGCACGTCCGAGGCGCGCTCGCTGAGGTAGGCGTCGTCCATCTGCTCGAAGCGCTGCACGTGGCCGTTGACCACCTGGCGCAGGGCGCCCTGTGCCCACTGGCCGGTCTCGATGACCTTGATCACTTCGCCGGCGATCGAGGCGTCGTCGAGCATCATCAGGTAGACGTCGAACAGCGCGCGCTCTTCCTGGCGCAGCTGGCTGGCCAGGCGCGCGGACAGCGCGCGGATGTCGGCGCGCACCGCCTCGAGGGCGTTGTAGAAGTAGGCGATCTCGCCGTCGATGTCGTCGATCGGACGGTCCGGGACCACCTCGAGGTCGGCCGGCGGCAGCACCACCACCGCGGTGCCCAGCGCCACGCCGGGCGAGCCGGGCACGCCGGTGAAGCGGGTGTCCGGGGTGGCCTTGCCCTGCTTGCCGAGGCCGCGGATCGAACCGGTGGCCTCGGCGTGGGCGATCACCCCGGCGAGCTGCGCGCTCATGGTGACCAGGAAGGCTTCCTCGCCCTCGTCGAACTGGCGGCGCTCCTTCTGCTGCACCACCAGCACGCCCATCACCCGGCGGTGGTGGATGATCGGCGCGCCGAGGAACGAGGCGTAGCGCTCCTCGCCGGTTTCGGCGAAGTAGCGAAAACGCGGGTGGCTGGCGGCGTCCTCGAGGTTGAGCGGCTCCTCGCGGGTGCCGACCAGGCCGACCAGGCCCTCGCTGGGGGCCATGCTGACCTGGCCGATGGAGTCCTTGTTGAGACCCTCGGTGGCCATCAGCACGAAGCGGTTGCTCTGCGGGTCGAGCAGGTAGACCGAGCAGACCTGAGTGCCCATGGCGGCGCGCACGCGCTCGACGATGATCGTCAGGGCGGTGTCCAGATCCCGGGCGGTGTTGACCTCCTGGATGATCTTGCGCAGCGTGTGGAGCATGGTCAAAGGGTGGGCGCTCCTCTAGGTCGGCCTCGGTGGGTGGTTCAGTCGCGGATCGGCAGGCGCGGCGCCAGTTCCCGCAAGGCGCGGCGGTACACCTCGCGCTTGAAGGACACCACCTGGCCGAGCGGATACCAGTAGCTGACCCAGCGCCAGCCGTCGAACTCGGGCTTGCCGGTCAGGTCCATGCGTACCCGCTGCTCGTCGCCGGTCAGGCGCAGCAGGAACCACTTCTGCTTCTGGCCGATGCACAGCGGCTGGCTGTGGGTGCGCACCAGGCGCTGGGGCAGACGATAGCGCAACCAGCCGCGCGTGCAGGCGAGAATGCGCACATCTTGAGGCTCCAGGCCCACTTCTTCGTTCAATTCGCGAAACAGTGCCTCTTCCGGCGACTCCTGCGGGTTGATCCCGCCCTGGGGGAACTGCCAGGCGTCCTGGTTGATGCGGCGCGCCCACATCACCTGGCCGACCTCGTTGGCCAGGATGATGCCGACATTGGGTCGGAAGCCATCGGGATCGATCACGGCAGATACCTCAAATCACATATGCCCGGATTGTTCCACAAAGGCCGTCACAGCGGCAACGCGCATCCCGTCGGCCGTGGGCAGCCCCGGCAAAACGGGGTACCCTTGCGCCTTTCCGTCATCAGCCCTGAGAGAGCCTATCCCGTGCGTCTGGCGCTATTCGATCTCGACAACACCCTGCTGGCCGGCGACAGCGACCATGCCTGGGGCGACTGGCTGTGCCGCCGCGGCATCCTCGACGAGGCCACCTACAAGGCCCGCAACGACGAGTACTACCAGGACTACCTGGCCGGCCGCCTGGACATCAATGCCTACCTGAACTTCTGCCTGGCCGTGCTCGGCCAGTACGACAAGGCGCAGCTGGACGCCTGGCACCGCGAGTTCATGGCCGAGTGCATCGAGCCGATCATCCTGGCCAAGGGCGAGGCGCTGCTCGCCGAGCACCGCGCCGCCGGCGACAAGCTGGTGATCATCACCGCCACCAACCGCTTCGTCACCGCGCCGATCGCCGCGCGCCTGGGCGTCGACACCCTGCTGGCCACCGAGTGCGAGATGCAGGACGGCCAGTACACCGGGCGCACCACCGACATCCCCTGCTTCCGCGAGGGCAAGGTGACCCGCCTGGAGCGCTGGCTGCTGGAGAACGGCATGAGCCTGGACGGCAGCACCTTCTACAGCGACTCGCGCAACGACCTGCCGCTGCTCGAGCAGGTCGACCAGCCGGTGGCGGTCGACCCCTGCCCGGAGCTGCGCGCCATCGCCGA
>DASQBU010000397.1:0-2204 GCA_035635035.1 Pseudomonas sp. | reverse complement strand
GCGGCGTCCAGTCGCGCGTCGAGGTCGGCCAGCTCGGCGGCCTGCACCAGCCCCAGGTGGCGGCTGGGCAGCTCGATGGCGGCGTCGCGCGGCAGCGCGCCGAACCAGCGCAGATGCGCCGGCAGGCAGTCGCGCAGAATCTCGCCGTGGCGCGCACTGCCGACCCGGTTGGCCAGCACCCCGGCGAACGGCAGATCGCTCTGGTAGCTGGCCAGGCCGTGGGCGATGGCGGCGAAAGTCTGCGCCATCGCCGAACCGTCGATCACCGCCAGCACCGGCACACCGAAGCGCCGCGCCAGGTCGGCGGCCGAAGGCGTGCCGTCGAACAGCCCCATCACTCCCTCGATGAGGATCAGGTCGGCCTCGCCCGCCGCCTGCCACAGGCGGCGCCGACACTCATCCTCGCCCACCAGCCACAGGTCGAGGGAGTCGACCGGCGTGCCACAGGCACGGGCGAGGATCATCGGATCGAGAAAGTCCGGCCCGCACTTGAACACCCGCACGCGCAGCCCCTGGCGGGTGTAGTGGCGGGCCAGGGCGGCGGTGACGGTGGTCTTGCCCTGCCCGGAGGCGGAGGCGGCGATCAACAGGGCCGGACAGCGGCGCGGTGCGCTCATCAGAACTCCACCCCTTTCTGGGCCTTCACCCCGGCCTGGAAGGCGTGCTTGAGCAGACCGATCTCGCTGACCGTGTCGGCCACCTCGATCAGCCCGGCCGGCGCGCCACGGCCGGTGACCACCACGTGCTGCAGCGGCGGGCGCGCGGCGATGTCGGCCAGCACCCTGTCCAGCTGCAGGTAGCCGTATTTCAGGGCGATGTTCAGCTCGTCGAGTACCACCAGGGCGATCTCCGGGTCCTGCAGCAGCTCGCGGGCCACCGCCCAGGCCTGCTCGGCCTTGTCGATGTCGCGCTGGCGATCCTGGGTCTCCCAGGTGAAGCCCTCGCCCATCACGTGGTAGCGCACCTCGTCGGGGAAGCGACGGAAGAAGGCTTCCTCGCCGGTGCTCGCCGCGCCCTTGATGAACTGCACCACTCCGGCCTTGAGGCCATGGCCGAGGGTGCGCGCCAGCATGCCGAAGGCGGCGCTGCTCTTGCCCTTGCCGTTGCCGGTGTTGACCAGCAGCAGGCCGCGCTCGTCGCTGGCCTCGGCGATCTTGGCGTCGACCACCGCCTTCTTGCGCTGCATGCGCGCCTTGTGGCGCTCGTCGCGCTCGCGGTCTTGCAGGCTGGCGTCGCTCATCGCGTCACCTCGCCCGCCAGGCGGCGCGACCAGGCGTAGCCGGCGGCCAGCAGCAGTGCGGCGACGCCGACGTACAGCGCCAGCGCCTGCAGCGACGGCGGGTAGAAAGCCGCGATACGCGGCAGGAAGCCAGCCAGGGTCGGCTCGGGGTAGCGCCCGGAGAAGAACCAGAAGCCGCCGCTGGACAGCAGGTGGCTGACGAAGCTCGACACCAGTACGCAGGGCAGCAGGCGGGCCAGGCAGCTCCAGTCGTCGCTATGCAGGCGGGCATAGGCGCGGCCACCGAACCACAGCGCGGCGTAGGCCGGCAGCAGGAAGCCGTAGGCACGGGTTACGCACCAGTCGCTCACGCCGCCCCAGGTGATCGCCAGCATGTCGATGGCCACGGCCTCGAGGAACAGCAGCGGGAACGCCCAGCGCGCCGGCAGCAGGACGCCGCCGAGGAAGAACACCGCCCAGGAGGCGCTGGGCAGGTTGAGATCACCGAAGTGGTGGCCGCGGGTCATGGCCATCAGCAGGGCCAGGGCGATGCCCACCGCCAGGCGGGTTCGGGGGGAAAGGTCGAGCATGGGGTTTCTCCGAATGACAAGAGGAATGCAGCGCCCCGCTCGCACGGGGCGCCACGGGTTCAGAGCGCCTGGTAGCGCACGGTGAAGTACACCGCCTGGCCCGGCTGGTTGTAGCCGGCGGCGGTCTCGTAGTCGGCCGCGAGCAGGTTGGTCACCCGGGCCTGCAGGCGCCACTCCTCGTCGAGGCGGTATTCACCGCGCAGGTCGAGGGTGGCATAGCCGGCCAGCGGGGTGCTGTTGGCCAGATCGTCGTAGCGCTGGTCCTCGGCATGCAGGGTGGCGCCGACGCTGAAACGCCCGAAGGCGCGGTCGACATCCAGGTTGAGCATCTGCTCGGCCCGCCGCGGCAGCTGGTTGCCGCGGGTCTTGCCGGAGGCGCGGTTCTCCGGATCCTG
>DASQBU010000396.1:0-4301 GCA_035635035.1 Pseudomonas sp. | reverse complement strand
GGTGTCCTTGATCACCTGCTGGGGGATCACGGTGACCGACTTGGGCGTCTCGCGCAGCGGCGCGGTGTACTTGCCCGAGGCGGACTCGGCCTTGTAGCTGTCCTGCTCCTGGGCATCGACCACGCTGACCGCATCGAGCGTCAGCGCCTCGTCCCCTTCGGCGTGCGCCCAGCTGACCGCGGACAGCGCCGTCATGGCACCGATGGCCGAAGCCAGGACACGGGGCGTGGAGACCGACTGCTCGATAGTGCGCGACATCTTGTTTCCCTCCAGACAGGCTTGTAATGGGGCGCACTCTAAACGAGAAATGTTCTTGATATCAAGGTTTTTGAGACTTAATATCATTTGCGAAATCATCGCCACACGCCACGGAGGCGCGCCATGCTGCTGCACGTACCGCAAGTGTTCACCCGCGACGAGGTCCGCCGCATCCGCCAGGCGCTGGAGGAAGCCGACTGGCAGGACGGCCGGGTCACCGCCGGCTACCAGTCGGCGCAGGCCAAGCACAACCTGCAGCTGGCCGAGGACGATCCGCTGGCGCGCGAGATCAGCGAGGCGATGCTGGCGCGCCTGTGGCAGCACCCGCTGTTCATGTCCGCGGCGCTGCCACACAAGGTGTTCCCGCCGCTGTTCAACTGCTACACGGCCGGCGGCCACTTCGGCTTCCACGTCGACAACGCGGTGCGCCAGGTGCGCAACAGCGCCGAGCGGGTGCGCACCGACCTGTCCTCCACGCTGTTCTTCAGCGACCCCGACGAGTACGACGGCGGCGAGCTGGTGATCGAGGACACCTACGGCAGCCAGCGGATCAAGCTGCCGGCCGGCGACCTGGTGCTCTACCCGTCGACCAGCATCCACAAGGTCGAGCCGGTGACCCGCGGCGCGCGTTTCGCCTCGTTCTTCTGGACGCAGAGCCTGGTGCGCGAGGACGCCCAGCGCGCCCTGCTGTTCGAGATGGACCAGGCGATCCAGAGCCTGACCCGCGACGTGCCGGAGCACCCGGCGCTGGTGCGCCTGACCGGCAACTACCACAACCTGCTGCGCCGCTGGGTCGAGGTGTGAAGCAGCGATGAGTCACGTCCTCCTGCGCCGCGAGGCGGCCAGCGCCGAAGAGCTGCCGTCCAGCCTGGACGGCGAGCCGCGCGAGGCGGCGCGCTGGATCCTCGCCGCCGCCGAGGCCGGCGAGCTGCAGGCCCAGGCGCTGCTCGGCCAGCTCCTCCTCGACGGCCGCGGCATCGCCCGCGACGCCGCGCTGGCGCGGCGCTGGTTCGCCATCGCCGCCGCGCGCGGCCACGCGATGGCCGCCAACATGCTCGGCCGCTGCCTCGAGCACGGCTGGGGCGGCCCCGTCGACCTCGCCGCCGCCGCGCGCCATTACCGCCAAGCGGCCGACGCCGGCCTCGACTGGGGCCTGTACAACTACGCCAACCTGCTGGCCACCGGCCGCGGCGTGGCGCCGGACGACGCGCAGGCGCTGGCCTGCTACCGCCGCGCCGCCGAGCTGGGCCACGCCAAGTCGATGAACCTGGTCGGCCGCTACTGCGAGGAAGGCCGGGGAGTACCCGCCGATGCCCGGCAGGCGCTGCTCTGGTACCGCCGCTCGGCCGAGGCCGGCGACTTCCGCGGCCAGTTCAGCTACGCCAGCGTGCTGGCCGTCCAGGGACAATGGCAGGAGGCGCGCCGCTGGCTGCTCGCCGCCCTCGAACTGGGTCACCTGAAGTTCCTGCGCAAGGCGCTCGCCGAGCTGCGCCAGGCCGCGCTCGCCCCGTTGGTCGAGGTCACCGCCGCCTATGCGCTGCGCTGCGCCGAGCTGGAGGCCGCCGAGGCGCGCTGAGGTGCACAAACGAAAACGCCGCGACGAGTCGCGGCGTTTCGCTGGCGGCATCCGCCGTGGCGGATCAGCTCAGGAAGTAGGCCTTCAGCGGCGGGAAGCCGTTGAATTCCACCGCACTGTAGCTGGTGGTGTAGGCGCCGGTGGACAGCCAGTACAGGCGGTCGCCGCTGGCCAGGTTGAGCGGCAGGCCGTACTTGTAGTTCTCGTACATGATGTCGGCGCTGTCGCAGGTCGGGCCGGCGATCACCACCTCTTCCATCTCGCCCTTCTTCTCGGTCCAGATCGGGTACTTGATCGCCTCGTCCATGGTCTCGATCAGGCCGGAGAACTTGCCCACGTCGGTGTACACCCAGCGCTCGACGGCGGTACGCGACTTGCGCGCCACCAGCACCACTTCGCTGACCAGGATGCCGGCGTTGGCGATCAGCGAGCGGCCCGGCTCGAGGATGATTTCCGGCAGCTCGTCGCCGAAGTCTTCCTTGAGGAAGCGGGTGATTTCCTCGGCGTAGGTTTCCAGGTCGTTGGTCTTGGCGATGTAGTTGGCCGGGAAGCCGCCGCCCATGTTGATCATCTGCAGGGTGATGTCGTCTTCTTCCTTGAGACGCTCGAAGATCACCTTGACCTTGGCGATGGCGGCGTCCCACACGTCGATGTCGCGCTGCTGGCTGCCGACGTGGAAGGAGATGCCGTAGGGCACCAGGCCCAGCTGCTTGGCGAGGATCAGCAGGTCGAGGGCCATGTCCGGGTTGCAGCCGAACTTGCGCGACAGCGGCCAGTCGGCCGAGTTGGAGCCTTCGGTGAGGATGCGCACGTAGATCTTCGAGCCCGGCGCGGCCTTGGCGATGTTGCGCAGGTCGGCCTCGGAGTCGGTGGCGAACAGGCGCACGCCCTTCTCGTAGAAGTAGCGGATGTCGCGGGCTTTCTTGATGGTGTTGCCGTAGCTGATGCGCTCCGGACCGACACCCTGGTTCATCACCTTGTCCAGCTCGTAGATCGAGGCGATGTCGAAGCTGGAGCCCTTGTCCTTGAGCATGTCGATGATCTCGACCGCCGGGTTGGCCTTGACCGCGTAGTAGATCTTGGCGAACGGGAAGCAGTTGCCGAGCTGGTCATAGGCACCGGCGATGGTCGGCAGATCGATCATCACGAAGGGGGTTTCTTTCTGGTCGGCGAACGCCTTCATCTTCTTGAAGGTGTCGCGATCGAAATAGTCTTCAACCTTGATGGACATGCAGGGGCTCCAATGGGCAAAACAAACAACAAGTGAATGTGTGGTGGAGTGGTCTCAGTAAAGACCGCGAACGCCTGATCAGTTTCCCCACTTTGGTTCGCCTACTTCCCAAGGCATGTCGCCGAAAGCAAAAAGGTCAACCGCGTCGCGTGATCGGGCGGGTTGACCTTGCTGTCTCGTCGTCAGTACTTGAGCCGGATGGATCGTTTCCAGCATGAGCGTTCGGGCGCGAACTTTAGGACCAAGGGGGGGCAAGATCAACCAGAAATTTCCCCGGATCGCCCCCTTTCATCTTCGACCGGTCCGACGGGGGGGCTCATCCGCTATAATCGCCGCCTTTTCTGACAGACCGACTACTCGTCGACGGGTTCCCTTTCCGATGACCACTCAGGCCGCCGAAGTCGCGAAGCGCCGTACCTTCGCCATCATTTCCCACCCCGACGCGGGCAAGACCACCATCACCGAGAAGCTGCTGCTGATGGGCCAGGCGATCGCCGTCGCCGGTACGGTGAAATCGCGCAAGTCCGACCGCCACGCCACCTCCGACTGGATGGAGATGGAGAAGCAGCGCGGCATCTCGATCACCACCTCGGTGATGCAGTTCCCCTACCGCGAGCACATGATCAACCTGCTCGACACCCCCGGCCACGAGGACTTCTCCGAAGACACCTACCGCACCCTGACCGCGGTGGACAGCGCGCTGATGGTCCTCGACGGCGGCAAGGGCGTCGAGCCGCGCACCATCGCACTGATGGAAGTCTGCCGCCTGCGCGACACGCCCATCGTCAGCTTCATCAACAAGCTCGACCGCGACATCCGCGACCCGATCGAGCTGCTCGACGAGATCGAGGCGGTGCTGAAGATCAAGGCCGCGCCCATCACCTGGCCGATCGGCTGCTACAAGGACTTCAAGGGCGTCTACCACCTGGCCGCCGACAAGGTCATCGTCTACCAGCCGGGCCACGGCCACGAGCGCATCGAGCAGATCGTCATCGACGGCCTCGACTCTGACGCCGCGCGCGCGCACCTCGGCGACCAGTACGACGACTTCGTCGAGCAGCTCGAGCTGGTGCAGGGCGCCTGCCACGAGTTCGACCAGGACGCCTTCCTGCGCGGCGAGATGACCCCGGTGTTCTTCGGCACCGCGCTGGGCAACTTCGGCGTCGACCAGGTGCTCGACGCGGTGGTCGACTGGGCGCCGCAGCCGCTGTCGCGCGCCGCCCACGAGCGGGTGGT
>DASQBU010000395.1:0-3082 GCA_035635035.1 Pseudomonas sp. | reverse complement strand
CCTTCCTGGCCATGCAGCGCGCGGTCGAGGGGCTGGCAATCCAGCCGCGCCTGGCGCTGATCGACGGCAACCGCTGCCCGAAGCTGCTGGTGCCCAGCGCGCCGGTGGTCGGCGGCGACGCCAAGGTGCCGGCCATCGCCGCCGCCTCGATCCTCGCCAAGGTCAGCCGCGACCGCGAGATGGCCGAGCTGGAGCGAATCTATCCCGGCTACGGCCTGGCGGGGCACAAGGGCTACCCGACCCCGGCGCATCTGGAGGCGCTCAGGCGCCTGGGGCCGACGCCCATCCATCGGCGCTCCTTCGCCCCGGTGCGTGCGCTGCTCGAAGACGGCTGACGCTTCGTCATGCAGCCCCGAGCAAGGCCCGGTACAATGCCGGGCCTTGTCGTTTCTGCCCTCCTGGATTGCCATGACCGTCTCCTTCGTCCACCTGCGCGTGCACACCGAATACTCCCTGGTCGACGGCCTGGTGCGGGTCAAGCCGCTGGTCAAGGCGGTGGCCGGGGCCGGCATGCCGGCGGTGGCGGTCACCGACATGAGCAACATGTGCTCGCTGGTGAAGTTCTACAAGACCGCCATGGGCGGCGGCATCAAGCCGCTCTGCGGCGCCGACCTGTGGCTGGCCAGTCGCGAGGCGGACGGCCCGCTGTCGCGGCTGACCCTGCTGGCGATGGACGCGGTCGGCTACCGCAACCTCACCGAGCTGGTGTCGCGCGGCTGGACCGAGGGCCAGCACAACGGCCTGGTGATCATCCAGCGCGACTGGGTCAAGGCGGCCGCCGAGGGGCTGATCGCGCTGTCCGGGGCGAAGGAAGGCGAGATCGGCCTGGCGCTGCTCAATGGCCATCCCGACGAGGCCGAGACGCTGCTGCGCGAGTGGCAGGCGGCCTTCCCCGAGCGCTTCTACCTGGAGGTGCAGCGCACCAGCCGGGTCAACGACGAGGAGTACCTGCACGCCGCGGTCGAGCTGGCCGGGCGCTGCGACGCGCCGCTGGTGGCCACCAACGACGTGCGCTTCCTCAAGCCCGAGGACTTCGAGGCCCACGAGACCCGCGTGTGCATCGGTGAGGGGCGCACCCTCGACGATCCGCGCCGGCCGCGCAACTACTCCGACCAGCAGTACCTGAAGAGCCCGGCGGAGATGGCCGAGCTGTTCAGCGACCTGCCCGAGGCGCTGGAGAACACGGTCGAGATCGCCAGGCGCTGCAACATCGAGGTGCGCCTGGGCAAGTACTTCCTGCCCGACTTCCCGACGCCCAACGGCATGGGCATCGACGACTACCTGCGCCACGCCTCCTACGAGGGCCTGGAAGAGCGCCTGGCGGTGCTGCTGCCCAAGGACACCCCGGACTACGCGGCCAAGCGCCAGGTCTACGTCGACCGCCTGGAGTTCGAGCTGGGCACCATCATCCAGATGGGCTTTCCCGGCTACTTCCTGATCGTGGCCGACTTCATCCAGTGGGCGAAGAACAACGGCGTGCCGGTGGGACCGGGGCGCGGCTCGGGTGCCGGCAGTCTGGTCGCCTACGTGCTGAAGATCACCGACCTCGACCCGCTGGCCTACGACCTGCTGTTCGAGCGCTTCCTCAACCCCGAGCGGATCTCCATGCCCGACTTCGACGTCGACTTCTGCATGGACGGCCGCGACCGGGTGATCGACTACGTGGCCGACAAGTACGGGCGCGATGCGGTGAGCCAGATCATCACCTTCGGTTCGATGGCGGCCAAGGCGGTGGTGCGCGACGTGGCGCGGGTGCAGGGCAAGTCCTACGGCCTGGCCGACCGCCTGTCGAAGATGATCCCCTTCGAGGTCGGCATGACCCTGGAGAAGGCCTACGAGATGGAGGAGCCGCTGCGCGACTTCCTCGCCGCCGACGAGGACGCCCGCGAGATCTGGGACATGGCCCTCAAGCTCGAGGGCATCACCCGCGGCACCGGCAAGCACGCCGGCGGCGTGGTGATCGCGCCGACCAAGCTCACCGACTTCGCGCCGATCGCCTGCGACGAGGAGGGCGGCGGCCTGGTCACCCAGTTCGACAAGGACGACGTCGAGGCCGCCGGCCTGGTCAAGTTCGACTGCCTCGGCCTGCGCACCCTGACCATCATCAAGTGGGCGATGGAGACCATCAACCGCGACCAGGCGAAGAAGGGCCTGGAGCCGGTGAACATCGACTTCATCCCGCTGGACGACAGGCCGACCTACCAGCTGCTGCAGCGCGCCGAGACCACCGCGGTGTTCCAGCTCGAATCGCGCGGCATGAAGGAGCTGATCAAGAAGCTCAAGCCGGACTGTCTGGAAGACCTCATCGCCCTGGTGGCGCTGTTCCGCCCCGGCCCGCTGCAGTCGGGCATGGTCGACGACTTCATCAACCGCAAGCACGGTCGCGCCGAGGTGTCCTACCCGCACCCGGACTACCAGTACGCCGGCCTCGAGCCGGTGCTCAAGCCCACCTACGGCATCATCCTGTATCAGGAACAGGTGATGCAGATCGCCCAGGTGATGGCCGGCTACACGCTGGGCGGCGCCGACATGCTGCGCCGCGCCATGGGCAAGAAGAAGCCCGAGGAGATGGCCAAGCAGCGCGGCGGCTTCGTCGAGGGCTGCGCCAGCAACGGCATAAGCGCGGATCTGGCGGGCAACATCTTCGATCTGGTGGAAAAATTCGCCGGCTACGGCTTCAACAAGTCGCACTCGGCTGCCTACGGCCTGGTCTCCTACCAGACCGCCTGGCTGAAGACCCACTTCCCGTCGCCGTTCATGGCCGCGGTGCTGTCGGCGGACATGCACAACACCGACAAGGTGGTGATCCTCATCGAGGAGTGCCGCAGCATGAAGCTGCGCATCGACGCCCCCGACGTCAACGTCTCGGAGTTCAAGTTCACCGTCAACGAGGACGGGCGGATCGTCTACGGCCTCGGCGCGGTGAAGGGCGTCGGCGAGGGGCCGGTGGAGGCCATCGTCGAGGGTCGCGCCGCCGGCCAGTTCAAGGACCTGTTCGACTTCTGCGCGCGGGTCGACCTCAAGCGCATCAACAAGCGCACCCTGGAGGCGCTGATCCGCAGCGGCGCGCTGGATCGCCTGG
>DASQBU010000394.1:0-8992 GCA_035635035.1 Pseudomonas sp. | reverse complement strand
GTTGAGCGTCGCCCGCTCCGGCGTGCTCAACGTGCGCGAGGAAACCCGCAGCGCCGACGGCAGCCGCATGGCCGTGCGCAACCAGCAGGTGGAACTGTTCGGCGCCGATCCGTTCATCCGTTACCAGTGCCCGAACCGCGGCCCTTCCTGTCAGGTGCTCAATCCGCAGGATGGCACGCCGTTGCTGACCCTGGTCCGCGATCATGCCGGGGTGGCCGAACTGGCCAAGGCGCTGACCTTCCTGGTCCGCGACCTGCAGAAAGGCTAACAGCCTGTTCGCAGCCGCCGTCGCGAGAGACGCCGGCGGCTGTATCCCGCCGTCCCCTTCGCTTCGTTGTCTCCGTCGGCGCTTGCCGGCGGCAGGCTTAGCCTTTGCCCTTGGTCCGCGTCTGGTTGGGTCGGGCGTTCTCCTCGATGTGCTGGATGATCATCGCCGCCACGTCCTGGCCGGTGGTGGTCTCGATGCCCTCCAGGCCCGGCGAGGAGTTGACCTCCATCACCAGCGGGCCGTGGTTGGAGCGCAGGATGTCGACCCCGGCCACCCCCAGGCCCATCACCTTGGCCGCGCGGATCGCGGTCATGCGCTCCTCCGGGGTGATCTTGATCAGGCTGGCGCTGCCGCCGCGGTGCAGGTTGGAGCGGAACTCGCCGGGCTTGGCCTGGCGCTTCATCGCCGCGATCACCTTGTTGCCGACCACGAAGCAGCGGATGTCGGCGCCGCCGGCCTCCTTGATGTACTCCTGGACCATGATGTTCTGCTTGAGGCCCATGAATGCCTCGATCACCGACTCGGCGGCCTTCTCGGTCTCGCACAGCACCACGCCGATGCCTTGGGTGCCTTCCAGCACCTTGATCACCAGCGGCGCGCCGCCGACCATGGCGATCAGGTCGGGAATGTCGTCCGGCGAGTGGGCGAAACCGGTGACCGGCAGGCCGATGCCCTTGCGCGACAGCAGCTGCAGCGAGCGCAGCTTGTCGCGCGAGCGGCTGATGGCCACCGACTCGTTGAGCGGGAACACGCCCATCATCTCGAACTGGCGCAGCACCGCGCAGCCATAGAAGGTCACCGAGGCGCCGATGCGCGGGATCACCGCGTCGAAGCCTTCCAACGGCTGGCCGCGGTAGTGGATCTGCGGTTTGTGGCTGGCGATGTTCATGTAGGCGCGCAGGGTGTCGATCACCACCATCTCGTGACCGCGCTGGCGGCCGGCTTCGACCAGGCGGTGGGTGGAATACAGACGCGGGTTGCGCGACAGCACGGCGATTTTCATCAGGCACCTGATAGGGTTGCGGGCGCGCGCAGCAGCGGCTTGCCCTGGACGTAGGTGAGTGCGGGGTTGACCACCAGTTGGCCGTCCACCAGCGCCTTGGCGCCGAGCAGGACGCGATAGCGCATGGTCTTGCGGCAGGTCAGGGTGAATTCTACCGGCCAATGGCGGTCGCCGAGCACCAAATTGGTGCGAATTACGTAGCGGGTTTCGGTATGCCCGGTGGAGCTGCGGATGGTCTTCCGCGACACCAGCGGCGCCTCGCGCCGGCGCTCGCGGCTTTGCAGCCGGCTACCGAGGTGGGCGGTGAAGCGCACCCAGGGCTGGCCGTCGCGCTCGAAGGGCTCGATGTCGCTGGCGTGCAGGGTCGAGGTGCTGGCGCCGGTGTCGATCTTGGCGCGCAGGCCGGCCAGGCCCAGGTCGGGCAGGGCGATCCATTCGCGCAGGCCGATCACGGCCAGATGGTCGAAGGTTTTCAAGGGGGGGCTCCCGCTCGGGATTGCCCGGCATTCTAGCAGCGGCAGCGGCCGGACGATGAGCATGGGTTAGACTGCGCGCAGCGGATGACGGCAGGATGATCATGAGCGAGAAAGACGACGACAAGGCGCGCCTGGACAAGTGGCTGTGGGCGGCGCGGTTCTTCAAGACCCGCGCGCTGGCCAGGGCGGCCATCGAGGGCGGCAAGGTGCATTGCCGCGGCGAGCGCTGCAAGCCGGCCAAGGAGCCCAGGGTCGGCGACGAGCTGACCATCCGCTGCGGCTTCGACGAGCGCACGGTGATCGTCCGCGCGCTGTCCGTGGTGCGCCGCGGCGCGCCCGAGGCGCAGCAGCTCTACGAGGAGACCGAAGACAGCCGCGCGCGCCGCGAGCAGGCCGCCGCGCTGCGTCAGGCCGGCGCGCTGGGCGTGCAGACCGACGGCCGGCCGACCAAGAAGCAGCGCCGGCAGATCCACCAGCTGCGCGACGGCCAGTGAGCGCTCCGGCGCGGTTCGATAGCTTTTGCCCGCAGCCGCGATAGACGGACGCCCCTTGGTGGCGCCTGGCGTTTGCGCCTAAAATCGACCTTTACCAGCGAATTCTGCGGGTCTGGCATGTCCGATTTTTCTCAACGCTTCCTGTTCGAAGACACCGATGTGCGCGGCGAACTGGTCGATCTCGAACACAGTTACGCCGAGGTGCTGGCCAAGCACGCCTATCCCGAGCCGGTGGCCCAGTTGCTCGGCGAGATGCTCGCCGCCGTCACCCTGCTCAGCGACATCCTCAAGTACGACGGCCTGCTGGTGCTGCAGGCGCGCTCTTCCGGCCCGGTGCCGCTGCTGATGGTCGAGTGCTCCAGCGAGCGCGAGATCCGCGGCATCGCCCGCTACGATGCCGAGGCCCTGGGCACGGCGAGCAGCCTGCGCGAGCTGATGCCCGAGGGCGTGCTGGCGATGACCATGGATCCCAAGGTCGGCAAGCGCTACCAGGGCATCGTCAGCCTGGACGGCGAGACCCTCGCCGAGTGCCTGTCCGGCTACTTCGCCCTGTCCCAGCAGCTGCCGACCCGCTTCTGGCTGCACGCCGACGGCCGCCGCGCCCGCGGCCTGCTGCTGCAGCAGCTGCCGGCCGATCGCCAGCGCGACGCCGAGGAGCGCGCGGCCAGCTGGGAGCACCTGGTGACCCTGGCCGACACCCTGCAGGCCGAGGAACTGCTCGGCCTGGACAACGAGACCCTGCTCTACCGCCTGTACCACCAGGAGGTGGTGCGCCTGTTCGACGCCGAGCCGCTGCGCTTCGGTTGCAGCTGCTCGCGCGAGCGTTCGGCCAATGCCCTGGTCAGCCTCGGCGAGGTCGATGCGCTGCAGCTGGTCGAGGAGCAGGGCGGCACGGTGCAGATCGACTGCCAGTTCTGCAACCATCGCTACCAGTTCGATGCTGCCGACATCGCCCAGCTGTTCGCCGGGGGCGGCAGTGCGGAGCCGTCGCCCACGCGGCATTGAGTGTTTTTTGCCCAAAGCGCAACTTTTCTGGCATAATCGCGAGCAATTTTTTCGCTGTAGTGCTCTTGAAGAACCGCTACAACAATGATTGGAGGACTCGGCCGCAGGCCGACGGGGACCACATGACGCAAGCCAATACTGCCGTGTACAACGATATCAGCGTTGCCGAACTGATCGAGCAAGCCATCCAGCGGGGCGAGGGCGAACTCGCCGCCAATGGCTCGCTGGTCGTCCGCACCGGCCACCGTACCGGCCGCTCGCCGATGGACCGCTACATCGTCCAGGAGCGCAGCACCGAGGCGAAGATCGCCTGGGGCAACATCAACCGTCCGTTCCCGGAAGACAAGTTCGAGGCCCTGTGGGACCGCGTCGAGGCCTACCTGGCCGAGCGCAGCCACTTCGTTTCCCACGTGCATGTCGGTTCCGCCGAAGCGCACTACCTGCCGGTCAAGATGAGCACCGAGACCGCCTGGCACAACCTGTTCGGCCGCTGCCTGTTCATCAACCCGGAAACCTTCAACCCGGCTGGCAAGAGCGAGTGGCGCATCCTCAACGTGCCGTCGTTCGTCTGCGAGCCGGAGCGTGACGGCACCAACTCCGACGGCTGCGTGATCATCAACTTCGTCCAGCGCAAGGTGCTGCTGGCCGGCATGCGCTACGCCGGCGAGATGAAGAAGGCCATGTTCTCCGTGCAGAACTTCCTGCTGCCGGAAGTCGACGTGCTGCCGATGCACTGCGCCGCCAACATCGGCGAGGAAGGCGACGTCACCCTGTTCTTCGGCCTGTCCGGCACCGGCAAGACCACCCTGTCCGCCGACCCGAGCCGCTACCTGATCGGCGACGACGAGCACGGCTGGGGCGAGGGTGTGGTGTTCAACATCGAGGGCGGTTGCTATGCCAAGTGCATCGACCTGTCCGAGAAGAACGAGCCGGTGATCTGGAACGCCATCAAGTTCGGCGCCGTGCTGGAGAACGTGGTGCTCGACGAGCGTTCGCGCCTGCCCGACTACGCCGACGCCAGCCTGACCCAGAACAGCCGCGCCGCCTACCCGCTGCTGCACGTCGAGAAGCGCTCCGAGCAGAACCTCGGCGGCGAGCCGAAGGCGGTGATCTTCCTGACCTGCGACCTGACCGGCGTGCTGCCGCCCGTGTCGATCCTCAACAACGAGCAGGCCGCCTACCACTTCCTGTCCGGCTACACCGCGCTGGTCGGCTCCACCGAGATGGGCAGCGGCAGCGGCATCAAGTCGACCTTCTCCACCTGCTTTGGCGCGCCGTTCTTCCCGCGTCCGGCCGGCGAGTACGCCGAGCTGCTGATCAAGCGCATCAAGGCGTTCGGCTCCAAGGTCTACCTGGTCAACACCGGCTGGACCGGCGGCGGCTACGGCGTCGGCAAGCGTTTCAACATCCCGACCACCCGTGCGGTGATCGCCGCGATCCAGAGCGGCGCGCTGGTCGGTGCCGAGACCGAGCACCTGCCGATCATCAACCTGGACGTGCCGAAGGCCGTGCCGGGCGTCGAGCCGCAGCTGCTCAACCCGCGCAACACCTGGGCCGACCAGTCGGCCTACGATGAGGCCGCCCGCGGCCTGGCCGGCCTGTTCGTCGAGAACTTCAAGAAGTTCGACGTGTCCGACGCCATCCGCAGCGCCGGTCCGCAGCTGTAAGCTACGCTGACCGTGCATGAAAAAGCCGCCTTCGGGCGGCTTTTTCGTTTTCCGCCGTTTCTGTCTCGAGGAGTCGCCCATGGATACCCTGGAAGCCATCCGCAGTCGCCGCGCCGTGCGTGCCTACGATCCCGCCCACCGCCTGAGCGCGGCCGAGCAGCGCGAGCTGCTGGAGCTGGCCATGCTTTCGCCGACCGCCTTCAACCTGCAGCACTGGCGCTTCGTGGTGGTCGAGGACGCCGAGCTACGCCGGCAGATCCGCGCCGTGGCCTGGGACCAGGCGCAGGTCACCGACGCCAGCTTGCTGGTGGTGCTGTGCGCCGACCTGGCCAGTTGGGAGAAGCAGGCCGCGCGGGTCTGGAGCGAGGCGCCGCAGGCGGTACAGGAGGCCCTGCTGCCGCTGATCGACGGCTGCTACCGCGACCGCCCGCAGTTCCAGCGCGACGAGGCGCTGCGCAGCTGCGGCATCGCCGCGCAGAGCCTGATGCTCGCCGCCCGCGGCATGGGCTACGACAGCTGCCCGATGGACGGTTTCGACTTCGCGGCGCTGGCGCGGCTGATCAACCTGCCGGCCGACCACTGCATCGGCCTGATGCTGGCCATCGGCCGCGGCGTCGAGACGCCGGCGCCGCGCAGCGGCCGGCTGGCCTTCGACGAGGTGGTGGTGCGCGACCGCTTCTGAGGCGCGCAAACGCAACGGGCGCCGCGAGGGCGCCCGTTGCTGGTCTGTTGCTGGTCTGCTGAGCGGGGCTCAGCAGTTACCCTTCTTGGCCTGGCCCGGAGGGCAGAAATGACCGTGGTGATGGCGATGGCGATGGTGATGGCGGCCGCGGTAGCCGTCGTCGTCATCGTCGTCGTAGTAGTCGCCGCGGTCGTTGTTGCTGCCGTAGCGGCTGTCGTGGCGGTTGTCGTTGGCGACCTGGTTGCCCAGCGCGCCGCCGGCGCCGCCACCCACCGCGGCGCCGATCAGGCCGCCGGTGGTGCCGCCGATGGAGCGGCCGACCGCGTTGCCGCCCGCGGCGCCGAGGCCGCCGCCGATCGCCGCTTCGGTCTTGTTGCCGTGGCGGGCCGAGACCGCGCCGCCGGCGGCGCCGCCGACGCCGGCGCCGATGGTGGCGCCGGTGCTGCCGCCGACGGTCTGGCCGACCACCGAGCCCAGCACCCCGCCCAGCGCGCTGCCGACGGCGGTGCGGGTGTTGCCTTCGGCCCAGACGGAGCCGGCGGCCAGGGTCAGGGACAACAGGAGCAGGGGGGAGTATTTCATTTGAGTTATCACTCAATCGGGATGACGGCGTCGATGCTGCGCAGTCGTTGGCAGTTTGGCAAGCCTTCAGGCGACGATCGGTGATTTAGCGCGCCTTTTTATTTCTTTTCACGTGTTTTGCGGAACTTGCTTCACGCCCTCCCGGTCAGAGGTGATTGGCAGGTCCCTGGCGGCATCCTGCAGTTCCGCGAGCAGGTCGCGATAGTGCTCCACGGCAGCGAACTCCTCGGTGTCCTTCAGGCTGCCCCGGCTGTCCGGCTGGCGGATGCCGAGCAGGTGGGCGACCCCGTACTGGCGGGCGCTGCGCAGGATCGGCAGGCTGTCGTCGATGAACAGGCTGCGGCCCGGCTCGAAACCGAAGTCCTGCTGCAGGGCGAACCAGAACTGCTGGTCCTCCTTGGGAAAGCCGTAGTCGTGGGAGCTGATCAGGCGGTCGAAGAACGGCGCCAGCTCGACCCGCTCCAGCTTCAGCGACAGCGAATCGCGGTGCGCGTTGGTGATCAGCGCGACGCGCTTGCCGGCCCGGCGCAGGGCGGCGAGGAAGCGGTCGGCGTCCGGGCGCAGGGCGATCAGGTGGGCGATTTCCTCCTTCAGGGCACGCACCGGCAGCTCCAGCTCGCGGCTCCAGAAATCCAGGCAGTACCAGCTCAGCTGGCCGGCGTGGCGCTGGAACAGCGGCAGCAGCTCGGCCTTGGCCGCCGCGGCGTCGATGCCGTGCTTCTGTGCGTAGCGCCGCGGCAGATGCTCCAGCCAGAAATGGTTGTCGAAGTGCAGGTCGAGCAGGGTGCCGTCCATGTCGAGGAGGACGGTGTCGATCTGGTTCCAGGGCAGCTGGGACATGGTGGCGGGCGGCTCGGTGGATGGCGGGCCATTGTCGGTTGCTGGCGAGCGCGCTGGCAAGAAGTCGACGGCAGCCTCTTTCCGGCTCGTTGCCGCCGACTTCTCGCCGGGTGGCGTAATCGCTGTGTGGCTTGCCGAGGCGAGCGCCCGGCGGTTTGTCCGGGCTTCACGCTTGTTGCGGCGGGGTGCCCACTCCAAGTCCCTTGCCGTGCACTTCAGGGAATCGGGCAGAACGTGTTGAAAGAGCAGCTTTTCCCCGTGCATTTCGTTGCGGCGGCTGCTTGGCAGCAGCTTGCTGTGCAACCGGCGCCCCCCGAGGCGGAATAGTTGCCGCTGTTGCCATTCTGGCTGCACATGCAGCTTCGAGTGACGACGGTGTTCGTGGAGTCGCTAGGGGGAGTGGGATCATTGCCCGTGCCGATGGGGGTGGCTGGGTCTGGGGAGCCTGGGGAGGTGGTTGAGCCCGTGGACCCCGAGGAGCCTGAGGAGCCCGAGGCGGGGGTGGAGGCAACCAGCAGGGCGCTATCGTGACTCGGGCCGAGGCGGGCAATCTTGGTGACCAGATTGACGCTGTTCGGGGTGTTGCCCTTGTCCGTCCAGGCCACGGTGACCGACAGGTTCTTCCAGCGCATTTCGCTGCTGCCACAGTTGGCGGCCGGGCAGGCATTGGCCAGGGACGTCTGGTCGATGCAGCATTCCTCGACCGTCCAGCTGCGGCTGTAGCTGGCGTTGACGCCGGCGACCGTTTCCGCCGCCGCACTGCCGGTGATGTCGGCGTAGGCCACGCTGCCGCTGGTGGTTGCCAGTGCGGAGAAGCTGCGGAAGCGCTCGATGAGGTCCTGGGCGACGACCACCGCCTCGCCGCGCTGTTGGCTCACGGCGCTGTCGGTCGTGAGCAGGGCCTGCATCTTGGCCGCGCCGAGCAGGCCGACCCCGATGATCAGGAAGGCGATCAGGGCTTCGATCAGGCTGAAGCCCGACATGCGTTTGCGCTCATGCATCGCGGACACTCCTTGTCCTTATTCGTAGTCTCGCCAGCTGCCGGGAATCCTGGCCACGACGCCCGCGCCGGGCGCGGCAGGGCTCAGGGCGAGGTTCAGGGCGCCGTTGTAGTGAAATTCGGTATTCGCGGTGAACTTGGTGATGTCCCCTTCCACGCCGAAGACCCCGTGGATGGTGGTGTTGCCCCAGCCGTTCATGTCGCCGCCTCCGTCGAAATACAACATGCCATAGATGTCGGTGCCGCCGTTGAGCTTGGGGCAGCTGCCGCCGCACTCGACGACGATGATCACCGGCTCGCTGGCGGAGCCGTGGTCGGCGTCCACGAAGGTGCCGGCCGTGTAGTAGTACACCGTGCGCTTGGGGGTGGAGGTGCGGCTCAGGCCGGCCGCGACTTGCTGGTCGGAGAGCGCCTTCATCTGCGACTTGCTCATGCCGGGGAACAGCGCATCCCACACGGAGCTGCCGGCGACGCCGGTCTGGGCGCTGCCGCCATGCAGGTTGAAGTTCCCGGTCTTCAGGCAACTGGCGGCACTGTCTATGCGCAGGGTGGCGATGGCGACGCCTGGCTGGCCCGTGGCCGCCGCGCTGCACATGTTGCCATTGCCATTGCCGCCGCTGCTGGTGGTGCTGCTGGCATTCTGCGGGCAGATGTCCGGGGTGCCGGTCACAGCGGTGATGCAGCCCTGCATCAGGATGGGGGCGTTCGATGCCGCCCCCGCATTGGCGGTGAACGGCGACAGGTAGACCACCTGACGGACCGTCGCGGTGATGCTGGCGTCGCTGTTCGACACAGACTGAGAGACGATCTCGACAAAGTTGATCCGGCTGAGCGGAGTCGTCTCGCGGCGGAAGCTTACCGTGGCGGTAAAACCGTTGTCGGTGGTGACGATACGGTTACCGCTGGCGCAGTCGCTACCGGTGGAAGGACACTGCTTGTTGCTGGTGCCGGGGGCCGCAATCCAGCAGTCATAGT
>DASQBU010000393.1:0-3018 GCA_035635035.1 Pseudomonas sp. | reverse complement strand
CACGGCCTCGGCCTGCTGGCGATGAGCGGCTGCGCGGCCACCGGCCTGGTGATGTTCGCCATGATCCCGCCGGGCCACGTCGGCCCGCCGGCCGACGGCCTCGCCTTCACCCGCTACACCCTGCAGCACAAGTTCTTCGGCCAACTGCTCTGGTACTACTGGTGCGGCCACGTCGGCTTCGCCGTGCTGCACCAGCTGCGCGGCGACCGGGTGTTCGCCGCCATCTTCGGCGCGCGCCACCGCGACTGACCGCCCGCGGGCGGGCGCCGTCCGGCGGCCCCGCGCGACCTCAGCCGGCGGCCAGCCGGCGGCGCAGCTCGGCGAGCACCGGCGCGCTGTCCGGGCGCACGCCGCGCCAGACGAAGAACGCCTCGGCGGCCTGCTCGACCAGCATGCCGAGGCCGTCGAGGGTGCGCGCCGCGCCGTGGCCGGCGGCCCAGCGGTTGAAGGCGGTCGGCTCCTTGGCGTACATCATGTCGTAGCACACCGTGTGGCCGGGGCGGATCAGGCTCGGCGCGATCGGCGGCAGCTCGCCGGCCAGGCTGGCCGAGGTGCCGTTGACGATCAGGTCGACCGGCGCGTCGATCCAGTCGAAGCCGCAGGCCAGCACCGGGCCGAGGTCGGCGAACAGCCGCGCCAGCTCCTCGGCCTTGCTCACCGTGCGGTTGGCGATCACCAGCTCGGCCGGGCGCTCGGCGAGCAGCGGCTCGAGCACGCCGCGCACCGCGCCGCCGGCGCCGAGCAGCAGGATGCGCTGGCCGGCCAGCTGCAGGCCGGCGTTGACGGTGAGGTCGCGCACCAGCCCGGCGCCGTCGGTGTTGTCGCCGAGCAGGCGGCCGTCGTCGAGCTTCTTCAGGGTGTTCACCGCGCCGGCGCGCGCCGCGCGCTGGCTCAGCTCATCGGCGAGGCGGAAGGCCTCCTCCTTGAACGGCACGGTGACGTTGGCACCGCGGCCGGCGGCGAAGAACTCGCGGGCGAACGCGGCGAAGCCGTCCAGCGGCGCCAGCAGCGCCTCGTAGCTCAGCGCCTCGCCGGTCTGCGCGGCGAACATCTGGTGGATCAGCGGCGACTTGCTGTGGCCGATGGGGTTGCCGAACACGCAATAGCGGTCCATGGGAATCCTCGGAACGAGCGGAAAGCATGGGGTGGACAAACGACCGCAGGTCTTTGCCACCCCGCAGCATCGGGGCATGGGCGGGTGAAAATGGGCTGGTGGAAAATCGCTGCGCGAGTTTTCCCCCTACGACTACCGGGGAATCCGGCGTTCTCGCAGGGTGGACAACGGCGCAGCCTTGTCCACCGCCATGCGTCGCGAAGCGGGACTCAGGCGTGCTCGCCCAGCCAGTCGCGGTCCTGCAGGAAGTACTCGGTCAGACGCGCCTCTTCGCTGCCCGGCTCCGGCTTCCAGTCGTAGCCCCAGCGCACCACCGGCGGCAGCGACATGAGGATCGACTCGGTGCGCCCGCCGGACTGCAGGCCGAACAGGGTGCCGCGGTCGAATACCAGGTTGAACTCGACGTAGCGACCGCGGCGGAAGGCCTGGAACTCGCGCTGCGCCTCGGTGAACGGGGTGGCCTTGCGCTTCTTGACGATCGGCAGGTAGGCCTCGATGTAGGCGTCGCCCACCGCGCGGATGAAGGCGAAGCAGGTGTCGAAGTCCCACTCGTTGAGGTCGTCGAAGAACAGCCCGCCGATGCCGCGCGGCTCGCCGCGGTGCTTGAGGTGGAAGTAGCGGTCGCACCAGGCCTTGTAGCGCGGGTAGACGTCGGCGCCGAACGGCTCGCAGGCGGCGCGCGCCACGCGGTGCCACTCGATGCAGTCTTCCTCGTGGGCGTAGTAGGGGGTCAGGTCGAAGCCGCCGCCGAACCACCACACCGGCTCCTCGCCGGGCTTCTCGGCGCAGAACAGCCGCACGTTGGCGTGCGAGGTCGGCACATGCGGGTTCTCCGGGTGGATCACCAGCGACACGCCGAGCGCCTGGAAGCTGCGCCCGGCCAGCTCGGGACGGTGCGCGCTGGCCGACGGCGGCAGGCCGTCGCCGAACACGTGGGAGAAGTTGACCCCGCCCTTCTCGATCAGCGCGCCGCCTTCCAGCACGCGGGTGCGCCCGCCGCCGCCGCCCGGCCGCTCCCAGGCCTCCTCGCGGAAGCACGTGCTGCCGTCCTCGGCTTCCAGGGCGGCGCAGATACGGTCTTGCAGGTCGAGCAGGTAGGCCTTCACGGCCGCGATACGATCGGTCACTTTTCACCTCGGGACGGGGGCTGGCCGCGCGGACGGGCCGGCGGCGCACAACAGGCGGCAAGCATACCACCGCGATTTGCCGGTCGCGCTTGACGCAGGTCGTGGCGCCGGGTTGGATGGACGGCCCGCCATCTCACGAGGATTCCCGGCCATGGCCAAACGCATCCAGCTCAGCCGCACCGGCGGCCCCGAAGTGCTCGAATACACCGATTTCACCCCGGCCGCGCCCGGCCCGCGCGAAGTGCTGGTGCGCAACCAGGCCATCGGCCTCAACTTCATCGACATCTACTACCGCAGCGGCCTGTACCCACTGGAGCTGCCCGCGGGCCTGGGCAGCGAGGGCGCCGGGGTGGTCGAGGCGGTGGGCAGCGCGGTCAGCGAGTTCCAGGTCGGCGACCGGGTCGCCTACTGCACCGGCCCGCAGGGTTCCTACGCCGAACTGCACACCCTGCCGGCCGACGTGCTGGTGCCGCTGCCCGCCGGGGTGAGCTGCGAGCAGGCCGCCGCGGCGACCCTCAAGGGCCTCACCGTGCAGTACCTGCTGCGCCAGATCGGCCAGCTCGAGGGCGGCGAGACGGTGCTGTTCCACGCCGCCGCCGGCGGCGTCGGCAGCCTGGCCTGCCAGTGGGCCAAGGCGCTGGGGGTCAGGCTGATCGGCACCGTCGGATCAAAGGAGAAGGCCGCGCGCGCGCAGGCGCTGGGCGCCTGGGCGACCATCGACTACAGCCGCGAGAATGTGGTCGAGCGCGTGCTGGAGCTGACCGGCGGGCAGAAGTG
>DASQBU010000392.1:0-12524 GCA_035635035.1 Pseudomonas sp. | reverse complement strand
TCGCTGAGCAGGTGGGAGAGATCGGCGTTGTGCACGCCCTCGACCACGAAGCTGGCCAGCGCGGTGTGCGGCTCGCTGAGCAGGTGCAGGCCGTCGAAACGGCGCAGGCCTTGCAGCAGGCGGGCGTGCAGCGTCGCCTCGTGGGCGGCGATCGCCCCTTCGTCCTGCGCGGCGAGATAGTCGAGGGCCGCGCCGAGCCCGATGGCCGCGGCGATCGGCGGGGTGCCGGCCTCGAAGCCCAGTGGCGGCGGGCGGAAGCGCGCTTCCTGGTAGTCGACGTGCTGGACCATCTCGCCGCCGAACTGCCAGTGGCGCAGCAGGGCCAGGGCGCGGCGCCGGCCGTAGAGCGCGCCGATGCCGTCCGGGGCGTACAGCTTGTGCCCGGAGAACACGTAGAAGTCGCAGTCCAGCGCCTGCAGGTCGTGGCGGCCGTGGACCGCGCCCTGGGCGCCGTCGACCACGCTCAGCGCGCCCTGGCCCCGGGCCAGCGCCAGCAGGCGCTCCAGCGGCTGCCAGCGGCCGAGCACGTTGGACAGCTGGCTGACCGCCAGCAGGCGGGTGCGCGGGCCGATCAGCGTGGCGGCCTGCTCGAGGTCGATGTCGCCGGCGGCGTCCAGCGGCAGCACCACCAGCTTGAGCTGGCGGCGGTGCGCCAGTTGCTGCCAGGGCAGCAGGTTGGCGTGGTGCTCGAGGGCGCTGATCGCGATCTCGTCGCCGGCGGCGAACCGGTGCTCCAGGCCGTAGGCCAGCAGGTTGAGGCTTTCCGTGCTGCCGCGGGTGAAGACGATCTGTTCGGCGCTTTCCGCGTTGAGCCACTGCGCGACCTTCTGCCGGGCGCCCTCGAAGGCCAGGGTGGCGCGCTCGCCGGGAGCGTGCTGGGCGCGGTGCACGTTGGCGGCGCCACCGGTGTAGTAGCCGAGCAGGGCGTCCAGCACGGCCTGCGGTTTCTGGGCGGTGGCGGCGCTGTCGAGGTAGGTCTGGCCGTCGGCGGCGAAGGCGGCGAAGGCCGGGAAGTCGGCGCGCCAGGGGGAGGGCAGGGACATGGGGGCTCCTGTCAGGGGCGGTCCCGGTAGGGGGCGCCAGGCGCCCCGCAACGGCGAGGCGGTTGGCGGGGCGCGCGGCGCACCCTGCGGCGAGCTGCTTAGTTGTGCGCGTGCAGCACTTCGTTCAGCTCGATCGCGGTCTTGTTGGTCTTGCACTCGATCGCGCCGGTCTGCGAGTTGCGGCGCAGCAGCAGGTCGCTCTGGCCGGACAGGTCACGCGCCTTGACCACCTTGACCAGCTTGTTCTGATCGTCGAGCACGGCGACCTTGGTGCCGGCGGTGATGTACAGGCCGGATTCCACGGTGCAGCGGTCGCCCAGCGGGATGCCGATGCCGGCGTTGGCGCCGATCAGGCAGCCTTCGCCGACGCTGATGACGATGTTGCCGCCGCCGGACAGGGTGCCCATGGTCGAGCAGCCGCCGCCCAGGTCCGAGCCCTTGCCGACGAACACGCCGGCGGAGACGCGGCCTTCGATCATGCCCGGGCCGGCGGTGCCGGCGTTGAAGTTGATGAAGCCTTCGTGCATGACGGTGGTGCCTTCGCCGACGTAGGCGCCCAGGCGGATGCGCGCGGTGTCGGCGATGCGCACGCCGCTCGGCACCACGTAGTCGGTCATCTTCGGGAACTTGTCGACCGAGAACACTTCCAGCAGCTCGCCCTTCAGGCGCGCTTCCAGCTGGCGCTCGGCCAGTTCGCCGAGGTCGACGGCGCCTTCGTTGGTCCAGGCCACGTTGGGCAGCAGGGCGAAGATGCCGGCCAGGCTGGTGCCGTGCGGCTTGACCAGGCGGTGGGAGAGCAGGTGCAGCTTGAGGTAGGCCTCCGGGGTGGTGGCCGGGGCGGCGTCTTCGGCCAGCAGCACGGCGACCAGCGGCTTGCGGCTCTCGGCCAGGCGGATGAGCAGGGCGGACTGGGTGGCGTCGACGTGCTTGAGGACGGCGGCCAGGTCATGGGCCTGGTGATTGGTCATCACGAGGGTCTGGTTGCCGCCGGTGTAGCCAAGGGCGGCGGCGGTGGCCGCCACCAGCTCGGCGGACGGGTTGAGCAGCGGCTGGGCGTAGAAGACTTCCAGCCAGGTACCCTGGCGGTTCTGGGTGCCGACGCCGAAGGCGATGCTGTAGAGGTTCTGCGACATGGAGGGGGTTTCCTTTCAGGTGTTCGGCCGGCGGGCTCAGGCGAGCGCCGCGGCATAGAGTTCGGGCTTGAAGCCAAGCAGGGTGCGGTCGCCGAGGTCGAGCACCGGGCGCTTGATCATCGACGGCTGGGCGAGCATCAGCTCGATGGCGCGCGCCTGGTCGAGATCGGCCTTCTGTTCGTCGGCGAGCTTGCGGAAGGTGGTGCCGGCGCGGTTGAGGACCTTGTCCCAGCCGTGCTCGGCGCACCAGTGCTCCAGATGGGCGCGGTCGATGCCGGACGCCTTGTAGTCGTGGAAACTGTAACTCAGGCCGTGCTCGTCGAGCCAGGCGCGGGCCTTCTTCATGGTGTCGCAGGCCTTGATGCCAAAGAGCTGCAGGGGTTGGGTTTCACGGGACATTGTGCGGTTCCGGTGGGGGTCAGTGCAGCGCCAGGTACAGGCGGTAGAGCAGCGACGACAGCATGGTCAGCACGCCGAGGCCCATCGCGGCGACGCCGGCATCGTTGTCGCGCTTGGTGTAGCCGACGCACAGCAGCAGCATGCCGATGCCGATCAGCGTGGTCATCACGTTGAGGGGATTGTCCATCATTGCGGGCGCGTCTCGAGGTAGTCGCGGATGCGCTGGGCGGCCTCGACGCACTCGGCCAGCGGGGCGACCAGGGCCATGCGCACGCGGCCGGCGCCGGGGTTGAGGCCGCCGACTTCGCGCGACAGGTAGGAGCCGGGCACCACGGTGACGTGTTCGCGCTCGAACAGCTCGCGGGTGAAGGTCTGGTCGTCGACCGGGGTCTTGGCCCACAGGTAGAAGCCGCCGTCCGGGCGCTCGACCTCGAGCACGCCCTGGAGCACTTCCAGCACGGCGTCGAACTTGGCGCGGTACAGCTCGCGGTTGGCGCGCACGTGGTCCTCGTCGTTCCACGCGGCGATGCTGGCCAGCTGGGTCTGCACCGGCATGGCGCAGCCGTGGTAGGTGCGATACAGCAGGAACGGCTTGAGGATCGCGGCGTCGCCGGCGACGAAGCCCGAGCGCAGGCCCGGCAGGTTGGAGCGTTTGGACAGGCTGTGGAACACCACGCAGCGCTTGAAGTCGCGGCGGCCGAGTTCGGCGCAGGCGCTGAGCAGGCCGGGCGGCGGGTTGTCCTCGTCGAAGTACAGCTCGCTGTAGCACTCGTCGGCGGCGATGACGAAGTCGTGCTGGTCGGCCAGGGCGATCAGCTTCTTCAGCGTATCCAGCGGCACCAGGGCGCCGGTGGGGTTGCCCGGCGAGCAGATGAACAGGATCTGGCAGCGCTGCCAGACTTCCGCCGGCACGGCGTCGAAGTCGGGGTTGAAGCCGTTTTCCGCCAGGCACGGCAGGTAGTGCGGCTGGGCGCCGGCGAGCAGGGTGGCGCCCTCGTAGATCTGGTAGAACGGGTTGGGGCTGAGCACCAGGGCGTCCGGGCCGCGCTCGACCACCGCCTGGGTGAAGGCGAACAGCGCCTCGCGGGTGCCGTTGACCGGCAGCACGTGCTGCGCCGGGTCGAGCCAGCCGGCCGGCACGCCGAAGCGCCGTTCGCACCAGCCGGTGATGGCTTCGCGCAGTGCCGGCAGGCCGGCGGTGGTCGGGTAGACGGAAAGCTGGTCGAGGTTGCCGGCCAGGGCCTGGGCGACGAAATCGGGCGAGCGGTGCTTGGGCTCGCCGATGGACAGGGCGATCGGCTTCTTCGCCGCCGGCGGCTGGGCGCCGGCCAGCAGGGCACGCAGCTTTTCGAACGGGTAGGGCTGCAGGAGGTCGAGGGCTCGGTTCATCAGTGGGTCCTGTCAGAAGCTGATGCGTGACAGCGGGGCGGTGCTGTCCTGGGTGTCGGAAAGCTGGCAGACCAGGGATTCCTGCAGGCGGGTGCAGAGTTCCGGGTCGGACAGCGGCTGGTTGTGCGCGTCGGTGACGAAGAACACGTCCTCCACCCGCTCGCCGAGGGTGGCGATCTTGGCGTTCTGCACCGACAGGTCGAAGTCGAGGAAGATCTGCCCGACGCGGGCCAGCAGGCCGGGGCGGTCGGGGGCGATCAGCTCGATCACGCTGAGCTGGCGCTGCGCGTCGTTGTGGATGGTGACCTGCGGGGCGAAGCCGAAGCTCTTCAGCTGGCGCGGCACGCGACGCTTGATGATGGTGCTGTAGTCGTGCGGGTTCTTCAGCGCGTCGACCAGCCCCTGGCGGATCTCGGCGATGCGTTCGGGGTTGTCGCCGATCGAGCCGCCGTCGGCGTCGAGCACCACGTAGGTGTCGAGGGTGAACTGGCTGGTCGAGGTGAGGATGCGCGCGTCCTGGATGTTCAGGTTGAGCTGGTCCATGGCTGCCACGGTCACCGCGAAGAAGTCGTGCTGGTCGGGGGCGTAGATGAAGATCTGCGTGCCGCCCTCGAATTCGCGCTGGGTGGTTTCCTTGATCAGCACCAGCGGCGCGCCGTCGTTGGGGTGGTGCAGGATGGCCTCGGCATGCCAGGCGATATCGTCGGCGCGGTGGCGCAGGAAGTAGTCGTCGCCCAGCTGGGTCCACAGCTGCTCGGCGGCATCGGTATCGACGCTGCCGCGCTCCTGCAGCAGCGCCAGGGCGGCGTGCTGGTTCTCGCGGATGCGTTCCTCGCGGTCGATCGGGTTCTCCAGGCCGCGGCGCAGGGCGCGCTTGGTCTCGCTGTACAGCTGGCGCATCAGCGAGGCGCGCCAGGAGTTCCACAGGGTCGGGTTGGTGGCGTTGATGTCGGCCACGGTCAGCACGTAGAGGTAGTCGAGGTGGGTCTGGTCGCCGACGGTGCAGGCGAAATCGTGGATCACCTGCGGGTCGGAGAGGTCCTTGCGCTGGGCGGTGGTGGACATGATCAGGTGGTTCTTCACCAGCCAGGCGATCAGCCGGCTGTCCCAGCGCGGCAGGTGGTGGCGCTCGCAGAAGGCCAGGGCGTCCTTGGCGCCCAGTTCCGAGTGGTCGCCGCCACGCCCCTTGGCGATGTCGTGGAACAACCCGGCGAAGTACACCAGCTCGGGCTTGGGCAGCTTGGCCATCAGCTCGCTGGCCAGCGGGAACTTCTCGGCCAGCTCCGGGCGGTCGAGCTTGCGCAGGTGCTTGATCAGGTTGAGGGTGTGCGCGTCGACCGTATAGATGTGGAACAGGTCGTGCTGCATCTGGCCGATGATGTGGCCGAACTCCGGCACGTAGCGGCCGAGGATGCCGTAGCGGTTCATCCGCCGCAGGTTGCGGTGGATGCCCTCGTGGGACTTGAACAGCTCGACGAACAGGCTGGTGTTGCGGATGTCGCTGCGGTACTGCTCGTCGATCAGGTGGCGATGGTCGCGCAGCAGGCGGATGGTGCCGGAGCGCACGCCACGGATTTCCGGGTGCTGGGCCATCAGCACGAAGATCTCGAGGATCGCGCTGGGGGTGCGCTTGAACACGTTCGGGGCGGTTACCTCGATGAAGCCGTCGCGCACCTGGAAGCGCGAGTTGATCGGCTGCGCCGGGCCGGGCTCGGGTTGCTCGAGCAGCAGCTCCTCAAGGGCCTGGTTGACCAGGTCGCTCAGCTCGGCGGTGGCCATCACCACCCGGTAGTACTTCTGCATGAAGCTTTCGACCGCCAGCTTGGTGTCGCTGGCCTCGAAGCCGAGCAGGCCGGCCAGGCGGCGCTGGTGGTCGAACAGCAGGCGATCCTCGGCGCGCCCGGCGACCATGTGCAGGGCATAGCGCACCTTCCACAGGAAGTCGCGGCTGGCGCTGAGCAGGCCGTATTCGCTGTCGGTGAGCAGGCCGCGGGTGACCAGCGTCTCCAGGGTCAGGCTGCCATAGTGGCGGCAGGTGACCCAGAGGATGTTCTGCAGGTCGCGCAGGCCGCCGGGCGAGCCCTTGACGTTGGGTTCGAGGTTGTACTCGGTGTCGTTGTACTTGGCATGACGGGCGCTCTGCTCGGCGCGCTTGGCGAGGAAGAACTCGCTGGCCGGCCACATGTGCGCGGTGCTGGTGGCTTCGCGCATGCGCTGGCGCAGCGCGTCGGGCCCGGCGATGGTGCGGCTTTCCATCAGGTTGGTGATCACCGTCAGGTCGGCGCGCGCCTCCACGGCGCATTCCTCCACCGAGCGCACGCTCTGGCCGATTTCCAGGCCGATGTCCCACAGCAGGGTGAGGAAGCCCTCGATCGGCTCGCGCAGGCGTTCGTGCTGGGGGCCGTCGAGCAGGATGAGGATGTCGATGTCCGAATGCGGGTGCAGCTCGCCGCGACCGTAACCGCCGACCGCCACCAGGGCGATGTCGCCGGCCTCGCCCCAGTCGAAGCGGGACCAGACCTCGCGCAGGATCTGGTCGACGAACCAGGCCCGTCCGGTGATCAGGGCGCGGATGTCGCAGTCGGCACCGAAGCGCTCGTCGAGCACCTCGCCGGCCTGGCGGATCGCCTTCTTGAAGGCGGCGATCGGGCTGCTCTTGAGCGCCAGTTCGGCCTTGAACTGGCCGCGGTCGAACAGTTCGTGGTCCACATCCGTCATCGCGGGCATCGGGCGGTCTCCGTTCACGGTGCTGGGGGCTGTCTCAGGGCAGGTGGCGAGCGATGGTGTCGTCCTGGCGCAGGGTGAGGATCTCGCAGCCGTTCTCGGTCACCAAAAGGGTGTGCTCGTACTGGGCAGACAGCTTGCGGTCCTTGGTGATCGCCGTCCAGCCGTCGCCGAGCAGGCGGGTCTCGTGGCGGCCCTGGTTGATCATCGGCTCGATGGTGAAGGTCATCCCGGCCTTGAGTTCGAGGCCGGTGCCGGCGCGGCCGTAGTGCAGCACCTGCGGCTCCTCGTGGAACACGTTGCCGATGCCGTGGCCGCAGTATTCGCGCACCACCGAGTAGCCGTTCTTCTCCGCGTGCTTCTGGATGACCTCGCCGATGTCGCCGAGGTGGGCGCCGGGGCGGACCAGGGCGATGCCCTTGTACAGGCATTCCTGGGTGACCTGGCACAGGCGCTGGGCCCACTCCGGCACCTTGCCGATGAGGAACATCTTGCTGGTGTCGCCGAAGTAGCCGTCCTTGATCACGGTGATGTCGATGTTGACGATGTCGCCGTCCTTGAGCGGCTTGTCGTTGGGGATGCCGTGGCAGACCACGTGGTTGATCGAGGTGCAGATCGACTTGGGGAAGCCGTGGTAGTTCAGCGGCGCCGGGATGGCCTGCTGCTCGTTGACGATGTAGTCGTGGCAGAGGCGATCCAATTCCTCGGTGGTGACGCCGGCGCGGACGTGCGGTTCGATCATTTCCAGGACTTCGGCGGCCAGGCGGCCGGCCACGCGCATTTTCTCGATTTCCTCGGGGGTCTTGATGGTGACGGTCATCGGTTCTCTCTGGCGCGCCGCGCCTGCCTTCTGTAAACGGGAAAGAGCGTGATTCTAACAGACCCGGGATCGGCTGCGGACGAGCGGTTCGGCCGGCGTGCGGGTTTCGCCGAGTGCGCAGATATGGTATAAAGCGCGGCGCTTTTCGGGGTGGTCCCGGAAAGGCATCGAAACCACACACGCATCGACACAACTATCCTGGGTGCCCGCAAGGGTTGGATATTGGGATGCGTGGAGGCTCAACCCGACTTATCGAGGAATAGAAATGTCCCAAGTCAACATGCGCGATATGCTCAAGGCCGGCTGCCACTTCGGTCACCAGACCCGTTACTGGAACCCGAAGATGGGCAAGTACATCTTCGGCGCGCGCAACAAGATCCACATCATCAACCTCGAAAAGACCCTGCCGATGTTCAACGAGGCCCTGTCCTTCGTTGAGAAGCTGGCTGCTGGCAAGAACAAGATCCTGTTCGTCGGCACCAAGCGTTCCGCTGGCAAGATCGTCCGCGAAGAAGCTACCCGCGCCGGTATGCCGTTCGTCGATCACCGCTGGCTCGGCGGCATGCTGACCAACTACAAGACCATCCGCGCCTCCATCAAGCGTCTGCGCGAGCTCGAAGTCCAGTCCCAGGACGGCACCTTCGACAAGCTGACCAAGAAAGAAGCGCTGATGCGTAGCCGCGATCTCGAGAAGCTCGAGCGCAGCCTGGGTGGTATCAAGGACATGGGCGGTCTGCCGGATGCCCTGTTCGTGATCGACGTCGACCACGAGCGCATCGCCATCACCGAAGCCAACAAGCTGGGCATCCCGGTCATCGGCGTAGTCGATACCAACAGCAGCCCGGAAGGCGTGGACTACATCATCCCGGGTAACGACGACGCCATCCGCGCCGTGCAGCTGTACCTGGGCTCCATGGCCGACGCCGTGCTGAGCGGCAAGTCGAAGGCCGGTGCCGGCGACGAGTTCGTCGAAGCCGCTTCGTCCGAAGCCGCCGAAGGCTAAGCGCCAGGCGCGCCAAGCGTTTCCGGTGCGCAAAAAAGGGGGCTAGGCCCCCTTTTTGCCACCTTAGAATTGCCGCCCGGCCTGCCGGGCGACCTGGTTTAGAGCAACTCTTCTAGAGGATTCCGAACATGGCAGAGATCACTGCAGCACTGGTCAAGGAACTGCGCGAGCGTACTGGCCAGGGCATGATGGAGTGCAAGAAGGCCCTGGTGGCCGCCGAAGGCGACATCGAGAAGGCCATCGACGACATGCGCGCTTCCGGTGCGATCAAGGCGGCCAAGAAGGCCGGCAACATCGCCGCCGAAGGCTCCATCGCCGTCAAGGTCGCCGCTGACAACAAGTCCGCCGCGATCATCGAAGTCAACTCGCAGACCGACTTCCTGGCCCTGCAGGACGACTTCAAAGGCTTCGTCGCCGAGAGCCTGGAGCAGGCCTTCGCCGAGCAACTGACCGACGTGGCTCCGCTGGTTGCTGCCCGCGAAGAAGCCCGCCTGGCGCTGGTTGCCAAGTGCGGCGAGAACGTCAACATCCGTCGCCTGACCCGCGTCGAAGGCGACGTGGTGGGTGCCTACCTGCACGGCCACCGCATCGGTGTGGTGGTGACCCTGAAGGGCGGCAACCCCGAGCTGGCCAAGGACATCGCCATGCACGTGGCAGCCAGCAACCCGCAGTTCCTGAGCGCGGCCGAGGTTTCCGAGGAAGCCATCGCCAAGGAAAAAGAGATCTTCCTGGCGCTGAACGCCGACAAGATCGCCGGCAAGCCGGAAAACATCGTCGAGAACATGGTCAAGGGCCGTATCGCCAAGTTCCTCGCCGAGGCCAGCCTGGTCGAGCAGCCGTTCGTCAAGGATCCGGAAGTCAAGGTCGGCGAGCTGGCCAAGAAAGCCGGTGCCGAGATCGTCTCCTTCGTGCGCTACGAAGTGGGCGAGGGCATCGAGAAGGCCGAGGTCGACTTCGCTGCCGAAGTGGCTGCCCAGGTCGCTGCCAGCAAGCAGTAAGCGCCTCATGCTGTCCAGAAAAGGCTGCCCGCTCCCGCGTGCAGCCTTTTCTTTGCGGGCCGGCAGCTCTCCGCTCTGCCGAGGCCCGGAACGTAGGAAATGGAAGCTTTTTTCGTGCCATTGAGGGCACAGATTTTTTCTGGCGTGGTCGAATCCGCGCCGGAACGCAGAGGGCGCCGGCCTTTTGCAACCTTACACTGCCGCAGGAGATTCGTATGGCCCAGCTGAGTGGTCGCCAACCCCGCTACAAACGTATTCTGCTCAAGCTCAGCGGTGAAGCGCTGATGGGCAGCGAGGAGTTCGGCATCGATCCCAAGGTTCTCGACCGCATGGCCCTGGAGATCGGCCAACTGGTCGGGATCGGCGTGCAGGTCGGCCTGGTCATCGGCGGCGGCAACCTGTTCCGCGGCGCGGCCCTGAGTGCGGCCGGCATGGATCGGGTCACCGGCGACCACATGGGCATGCTGGCCACGGTGATGAACTCCCTGGCCATGCGCGATGCCCTGGAGCGCTCGAACATCCCGGCGCTGGTGATGTCGGCGATTTCCATGGTCGGGGTCACCGACCACTACGACCGCCGCAAGGCCATGCGCCATCTGAACAGCGGCGAGGTGGTGATCTTTTCCGCCGGCACCGGCAACCCGTTCTTCACCACCGATTCGGCCGCCTGCCTGCGCGGCATCGAGATCAATGCCGATCTGGTGCTGAAGGCGACCAAGGTCGATGGCGTGTACACTGCCGATCCGTTCAAGGATCCGAATGCCGAAAAGTTCGAGCACCTCACCTACGACGAGGTGCTCGACCGCAAGCTGGGTGTGATGGACCTGACCGCCATCTGCCTGTGCCGCGATCACAAGATGCCGCTGCGGGTGTTCAACATGAACAAGCCCGGAGCCTTGCTTAATATTGTTGTCGGGGGCGCCGAAGGCACCCTGGTCGAGGAGGCTTGAGAATGATCAACGAGATCAAGAAAGACGCGCAGGAGCGCATGAAGAAGTCGCTGGAATCGCTGGATCACGCCTTCGCCAAGATCCGCACCGGCCGCGCCCACCCGAGCATCCTGGACAGCGTGATGGTGTCCTACTATGGCGCCGACACGCCGCTGCGCCAGGTGGCCAACGTGGTGGCCGAGGACTCGCGCACCCTGGCCCTGACCGTGTTCGACAAGACCATGATCCAGGCGGTCGAGAAGGCCATCATGACCTCCGACCTGGGCCTCAATCCGGCCACCGCCGGCACCACCATCCGCGTGCCGATGCCGGCGCTGACCGAGGAGACCCGCAAGGGCTACACCAAGCAGGCGCGCGCCGAGGCGGAGAGCGCCCGCGTGGCGATCCGCAACATCCGTCGCGATGCCCTGGCCCAGCTCAAGGATCTGGTCAAGGAGAAGGAAATCAGCGAGGACGACGAGCGTCGTGCCGCCGACGAGGTGCAGAAGCTCACCGACAAGGCCGTGGCCGAAGTCGAGAAGGCCCTGGAGGCCAAGGAAGCTGACCTGATGGCCGTTTGACGGTCGGATGACAGTCATGGACAAGACGAAAGCTGTCGCAGATACGGCCACGCCGCGGCATGTCGCCATCATCATGGACGGCAACAACCGCTGGGCGAAGAAGCGCTTCCTGCCCGGCGTCGCCGGGCACAAGGCGGGCGTCGATGCGGTGCGCGCGGTGATCGAGGTATGCGCCGAGGCGGGCGTCGAGGTGCTGACCCTGTTCGCCTTCTCCAGCGAGAACTGGCAGCGCCCGGCCGACGAGGTCGGGGCGCTGATGGAGCTGTTCCTCATGGCCCTGCGCCGCGAGGTCAAGAAGCTGGTGAGCAACGGCATCCGCCTGCGCATCCTGGGCGAGCGCTCGCGTTTCCACCCGGAGCTGCAGGCGGCGATGGCCGAGGCCGAGGCGCAGACCGCCGGCGGCAGCGGCATGCTGCTGCAGGTGGCGGCCAACTACGGCGGCCAGTGGGACATCACCCAGGCGGCGCAACGGCTGGCGCGCGAAGTGGCGGCCGGCCATCTGCAGGCCGACGAGATCACGCCCGACCTGCTGCAGCGCTGCCTGGCGACCGGCAGCCTGCCGCCGGTCGACCTGTGCATCCGCACCGGTGGCGAGCATCGCATCAGCAACTTCCTGCTGTGGCAGGTGGCCTACGCCGAGCTGTATTTCTCCGACCTGCTCTGGCCGGACTTCAAGCACGATGCCATGCGCGCCGCGCTGGTCGACTTTTCCCGCCGTCAGCGCCGTTTCGGCAAGACCAGCGAGCAGGTGGTGGCGGAACAACGGAAGCCCACATGCTGAAACAGCGCATCATCACCGCCCTGTGCCTGCTGCCCGTCGCGCTGGGTGGCTTCTTTCTGTTGCAGGGTGGCTGGTTTGCCCTGTTCATCGCGGCCATCATCTGCGTCGGCGCCTGGGAATGGGCCCACCTGGCCGGTTTCGAGGCGCCGGCGCAGCGCGTCGGCTATGCCGCGGGAGTCGGCGCCGCGCTGCTCGGCTTGTATCTGCTGCCATCGTTGGCGGGTGCCGTGCTGGCGCTGGCCACGCTCTGGTGGCTGGTCGCGATTGCCCTGGTACTGAGCTACCCGGACAGCCAGCGACTCTGGCACCGGCCGCAGGTGCGTCTGCTGATCGGTTTGCTGATCCTGTTGCCGGCCTGGCAGGGCCTGGTCCTGCTCAAGCAGTGGCCGCAGGGCAACAGCCTGATCCTGGCGGTGATGGTGCTGATCTGGGGCGCGGACATCGGCGCCTACTTCAGCGGCAAGCGCTTCGGCCGCCGCAAGCTGGCGGTGCAGGTCAGCCCCGGCAAGAGCTGGGAAGGCCTGTATGGCGGGCTGGCCTGCAGCCTGCTGATCACCCTGCTGGTCGGCCTGTATCGCGGCTGGAGTTTCGCCGAGCTGGTGGTCGCCCTGTTCGGGGCAGCCCTGGTGGTGCTGATCTGGGGCGCGGACATCGGCGCCTACTTCAGCGGCAAGCGCTTCGGCCGCCGCAAGCTGGCGGTGCAGGTCAGCCCCGGCAAGAGCTG
>DASQBU010000391.1:0-3365 GCA_035635035.1 Pseudomonas sp. | reverse complement strand
GGCGCTGCTGAAGTCATGCTCCAGGCGCGCGCCGAAACGGTCGGCGGGGATGCGCGGCAGGTCGCCGCCCTGCCCGCGCAGGGTGCCGCGCACGCGGTCGCCGAACAGGGTCAGCGCGGTGGCGTCGGTGGCTTGGAAGCGCACCTCGCCTTCGGCGCCGGTGAGCAGGGCGTCCTGCTGGCGATACTCGATCTCGCGGTAGCCGCCGCCAACCACGCGGCCGGTATCGGCCGCGTAGATGAAGTTGCTCATCTCGTTGCGGAACAGGCTGGCGGTGAAGGTGGTGCGCCCGGCGAACTTGCGCAGGGTCAGTTCGGCATTGCGCGAGGTCTCGTTGTCCAGGTCGGGATTGCCCAGCTCGATGGTGCGGGTCGCGGCGTGCGGGCCGTTGGCATACAGCTCCTCGGCGGTGGGCAGGCGCTGGGAGCGGGTCAGCGAGAAGCCCAGGGAGTACTCGGGGGCAAAGGTCCAGACCACCCCGGCGGAGGCGGAGGTGCCGCGATGGCTGGTGCTCGGCTGGCCGTCCGCGCTGATGTCCTGCCACTCGTGGCGCAGGCCCAGCTCGTAGCGCCAGGCGCCGGCCGTGTACTCCTCGAGCAGGAACAGGCCGTGGTTGTCGGTCAGGCTCGGCGGCACGTAGGCCTCGCTGCCGCGGGCGGCGAAGTCGCGATGCTGGGTCTGCGCGCCCAGCACGCCATGCCAGCCCAGCAGCGGCTGATGGGTCAGCTCCAGGCGGGCGTCGGTGGCGTTGTTGGTGATGCGGGTGCCGACCACGCCGGCGTCGATCTCCGCGTGCTGGTAGTCGCTGTGGCCGACCCGCAGCTTGGCCAGCTCGAAGCCGGGCAGCGGGTCGTTGAGCTCGCCGCGCAGGTCCCAGCGCTGCTGGCGCATGTCGATGTAGGGCACGCTGCCCTCCTCGCCCGCCACCGGGGTGCAGGTCCAGTTGCCGAGGTTGGACTCGCACTCGGCCTCCTGCTGGCCGAGCAGTCCATAGCGGTTGTTCTGCTCGCCATAGGCCACGCCGAGGTAGCCACGCTCGCCGATGAAGCTGGCACCCAGGGTGTAGCTGTCGGTGTCGGAATAGGAGCCTGCCTGCTTGCTCGGCGAGCCGGGGATGGCGTACTCGTCGGCCTGGCGCTTCACGCCCTCGGCATGCACCGCGACATTGCCGCTGCCGGCGGTGAGGTCGAACACTCCCGAGCCTTCGTTGGCCACGCTGTTGGCTCGCAGTTCCACCTTGCCCTCGTAGCCCTTCTCCGGCACGTAGGTCGGCACCTTGCGGTCGATCACGTTGACCACCCCGCCGATCGCCCCGCCGCCGTACAGCAGGCTGGCCGGCCCCTTGAGCACCTCGATGCGCTCGGCCAGCAGCGGCTCGCTGGTCACCGCGTGGTCGGGGCTGACGCTCGAGGCGTCGAGCACGTCGGCGCCGTCGCTCAGCACCTTCACCCGCGCGCCGTCCATGCCGCGGATCACCGGCCGGCCGACGCCGGCGCCGAAGCTGGCCGAGCGCACCCCGGGCAGGCCCTGCAGGGTTTCGCCGAGGGTCGCCGCCTGGCGCTTGAGCAGTTCGTCGCCCGCCAGCACCTCGGCCGGGGTGGTCATTTCCTGGGCACTGCTGGCCAGGGCACTGGCACTGACCACGCTGGACTCCAGCTCGAGCGGCGCCGGCGTCTCGGCAGCCAGGACCGCGGCATGCGGCAGCTGGGCGGCGACCATGGCCCAGGCGAGGGGATGGCGGATCAGGTTCATGCAGTACCTCGAATGGCGTTGACGCTGCAGTCCATGGCAGGCGTCCGGATTGGCGGATATGGCACGCGGCCCGGAAAGCGGCGTGACGGTACGGGGGGTGAATTCTAGATGTAATAACATAACAATCAAGAGGCAATCGCCTGTGCCGCACGCCCCTCGCCCCGCTCGCGAGGGGCCCCCTCCCTGGCAGCACGGTTGAAATGCCCGCCGGGCTCCCCCATGTAGCTCGAAACCCCGAAAGTCCAGGAACCCCGTTCATGAGCGAGCAGGACATCCCTCACGAGATCGTCGACGACGAGAGCGCCGCCAATACCGGCGTGGTGCTGCAAGGCCAGGTGCTGCCGAACCAGTTGTACATCATGCCGGTGCACAACCGGCCGTTCTTCCCCGCCCAGGTGCTGCCGATCATGGTCAACCCGGAGCACTGGGCGGAGACGCTCAAGCGCGTGGCCAAGACCGAGCACCACTGCGTGGCGCTGTTCTACATGGAGAACCCGGCGGAAAGCGCCGAGGACTTCGATCCGGCGCAGCTGCCCGAACACGGCACCGTGGTGCGCGTGCACCACGCCAGCCAGCAGGGCGACACCCTGCAGTTCGTCGCCCAGGGTCTGGCGCGGGTGCGCATCCGCAACTGGCTGAGCCGCACGCCGCCGTACCTGGTGGAGGTCGACTATCCGCGTACCCCGGCCGACCCCAGCGACGAGGTGAAGGCCTACGGCATGGCGCTGATCAATGCGATCAAGGAGCTGCTGCCGCTCAACCCGCTGTACAGCGAGGAGCTGAAGAACTACCTGAACCGCTTCAGCCCCAACGACCCGTCGCCCTTGACCGACTTCGCCGCGGCGCTGACCACCGCGCCGGGCAGCGACCTGCAGGCGGTGCTGGATACCGTGCCGGTGCTCAAGCGCATGGAGAAGGTGCTGCCGCTGCTGCGCCGCGAGGTGGAGGTGGCGCGCCTGCAGAACGAGATCAGCGCCGAGGTGAACAGCACCATCGGCAAGCGCCAGCGCGAGTTCTTCCTGCGCGAGCAGCTCAAGGTGATCCAGAAGGAGCTGGGCATCACCAAGGACGACAAGAGCGCCGACAGCGAGGAGTTCCTGAAGCGCCTGGAAGGCAAGACGGTGCCGGCGCAGGCGCGCAAGCGCATCGACGAGGAGCTGAACAAGCTGTCGATCCTCGAAAGCGGCTCGCCGGAATACGCGGTGACGCGCAACTACCTGGACTGGGCGACCAGCGTGCCGTGGGGCGTGCTCGGCAAGGACCTGCTCGACCTGGCGCGGGCACGCAAGGTGCTGGACAAGCACCACGCCGGCATGGAGGACATCAAGCAGCGGATCCTCGAGTTCCTCGCCGTCGGTGCCTTCAAGGGCGAGATCGCCGGCTCCATCGTGCTGCTGGTAGGCCCGCCTGGGGTGGGCAAGACCAGCATCGGCCGGTCGATCGCTGAAGCGCTGGGCCGGCCGTTCTACCGTTTCTCGGTCGGCGGCATGCGCGACGAGGCGGAGATCAAGGGCCACCGCCGCACCTACATCGGCGCCCTGCCCGGCAAGCTGGTGCAGGCGCTCAAGGAAGTCGAGGTGATGAACCCGGTGATCATGCTCGACGAGATCGAC
>DASQBU010000390.1:0-4064 GCA_035635035.1 Pseudomonas sp. | reverse complement strand
GCAGGGAGACGCGGTAGGCGTCGCCCAGGGTGATGTCCGGGTGGCGCTCGGTGAGCGGCGCGAGGGTGCGCCGGTCGCGCAGGGCGGCGAAAAGCTCGTCGCCCAGGGTGTCGATCAGGGATTCGTTCATGCGCTTGCCTTTCCTGTGGGGCGGATTCGTTCGCCGTGGCGGGTAGTTTGGCGAATGAATTCGCCCCTACAGCGGGTGGACCGATTTCCGGACTCGTTCATGCGCACGCCTTTTTGTAGGGGCGAATTCATTCGCCTTGCGGGGGCATCCGGGCGAATGAATTCGCCCCTACAGGGATTGCTCCGTCTCTCAGCCCGGCCAGACGCTGTTCTCGGCGCCGCCGTCGACCTCGAGGATCTTGCCGGTCACCCAACGCGCGGCCGGGCTGGCCAGGTACAGCGCGGCGCAGGCGATGTCCTCGACCTCGCCAAGGCTGCCCAGCGGGGTGCCGGTCTCCATCGCCGTGCGCATCTCGGCGGGCATCACCCGCTGCAGCGCGTCGGTGAGGATCGGCCCGGGGGCGATGCCGTTGACCCGCACCTGTGGGGCGAAGTCCTGGGCCAGCAGGCGGGTCAGCTGGGTCAGCGCCGCCTTGGCGGTGCCATAGGCGCTGAACTGGCGCTGGGCGTAGCGCGCCGCGCCGGAGGTGATGTTGATGACGTTGCCGCCGCCGGCCACGCGCATGTGCGGCACGCACAGCTGGGTGAGGTGGTAGGCCGAGGTGACGTTGAAGCGCAGGATTTCCTCCAGTTGCTCCGGGGTCAGCTTGAGCGGATCGTTGGGCCCGGCGCCGCCGGCGTTGTTGACCAGGTGGCTGATGCGTCCGAACTTCTCGCGGGCCGCGGCCACCAGCGCCTCGCGCTGCGCGGCGTCGGTGACGTCGCAGGACACCGCCAGGGCGTTGCGGCCGAGGGCTCGGACTTCGTCGGCCACGCCCTGCACGTCGGCGAGGGTGCGCGCCGCGCAGACCACGTCGGCGCCGGCCTCGGCGTAGGCCAGGGCGATGGCGCGGCCGATGCCGCGGCCGGCGCCGGTGATCACCGCGACGCTGCCGTCGAGGTTGAAGCGCTGCAGGATGTTCATGGCGTATCTCCTTGTCGTTATCAGCCTGTAGGGGCGAATTCATTCGCCATGGGCCGCAACGTGGCCCCAGGGGTTGCCAAGGGCAGGCCGGTGGCCTGCTTGGCGAATGAATTCGCCCCTACGAAAAACTCAGCGGGCGGCCCACAGGTCGGGCAGACCGGGATCGGTGGCGGCCACCAGGCGCTTGAGCAGCACCTTGAGGGCCATCACGTCGCCGGGCTCCATCTTGTCGGCGACCTCGGCCTCGACGGCCTTGGCCAGGGCGATCTCGTGCAGCGAGCGTTCGCGGCCGGCAGCGGTCAGCACATGGCGGCGGGTGCCGTCGCTGTCCTGCTCGCAGGCGATCAGGTCGCTCCGCTCCAGATCGGCCAGCGTCTCCAGGGTGACCCGGTGGCCGGTGTAGCCGACGAACTGGTTGATCTCGTCGAGGGTCAGGTTGTCGCGGATGCACAGCACCGAGAGGATGAAGAACACGTGCTCGTCGAGGCTCTGCGCGGCCAGCAGACGGCGCAGGGTGTCGAGCAGCTGGTAGTGGGCGCGACCGAGCAGGTAGCCGAGCAAGTCCTCGGTGTAGCTGCACTCCGGCGGCGGGGTGGCGCCCAGGCGCAGCTCGTGGCGCGGCTTGCGCGCGGCCAGCGCGTACTGGCCGCTCTGGTAGACCAGCGGCGGCAGGCCGCTGCTGTCGAAGGCCAGCACCTCGCCGACGAAGATCACGTGATCGCCCCCCTCGTACTGGAAGGCGGTGCGGCACTGGAAGCGCGCGGTGCAGGCCGGCAGCAGCGGCGCCGGGCCGATGCCGTCGTCCAGCTCGATGCCGGCGAACTTGTCGTTGCCCTGGGTGGCGAAGCGCCCGGACAGCGCCTCCTGCTCGGCGGCCAGCACGTGCACGTTCCAGTGGCGGCACTCGCTGAACGCCGCCAGGCTGCGCGCGCTCTTGGCCAGGCTCCACAGCACCAGCGGCGGGTTGAGCGATACCGAGTTGAAGCTGTTGGCGGTGATGCCGACCGCTTCGCCCTCGGCGGTACGGGTGGTGATGATGGTCACCCCGGTGGTGAAGGTGCCCAGGGCGGCGCGGAAGGCCTGCGGGTCGAAGGTAGCCGGAGCGTTCATGCTCTGCCTCGCGGGGTCGGGGGATGGTTTGGCGAGTATTCGCAGGCCGGCGGGGGGCGGCATCGTCTCTATGGACGAGGCGTCGCGGCGCTGGCCGTCGCCACTATCACCGCAGGGCGCCGCACCGGCCGCCGCCGCAAGGATTCGAGGAGGTTCGATGAGTTCCGTGATTACATCCGTCGAGGGGCTGGCCGCGCTGCTGGCCGCGCAGAAGTCCGCCTTCAATGCCGCGGGCGCGGTTCCCGCTGGCGAACGGCGCCGGCGCATCCAGCAGGTGATCGACCTGCTGGTGGCCTGGCACAAGCCGCTGGCGCAGGCGATGGCCGAGGACTTCGGCCACCGCCCGGCGGGCTTCTCGCTGATGAACGACGTGCTCGGCTCGCTGGCCTCGCTCAAGCACGCCCGCGACCATCTGGAAGAGTGGATGCAGCCGCAGGAGCGCCAGCCGTTCCCGCCCTACGACCAGCTCGGCGCCAAGGCGCGGGTGCTCTACCAGCCCAAGGGCTCGGTGGCCATCGTCGGCACCTGGAACGCGCCGCTGTTCACCCTGCTCAGCCCGCTGGCCTACGTGCTGGCCGCCGGCAACCGGGCGATCCTCAAGCCCTCGGAAATCGCCCCGCGCACCGCCGAGGTGCTGGCCGCCGCCTGCGCCGAGCACCTCGACCCGCTGCTGGTCGGCGTGGCCGTCGGCGGCGCGGAGATGGCCGAGGCCGTCACCCGCCATCCGTTCGATCATCTGGTGTTCACCGGCAGCACCGCCATCGGCAAGGCGGTGATGCGCAATGCCGCCGACAATCTGGTGCCCGTGACCCTGGAGCTGGGCGGCAAGTCGCCGACCATCGTCTCGCGCAGCGCCGATCTGGCCAGCGCGGCCTTCCGCATCGCCGCGGCCAAGGCCAGCAACGGCGGCCAGTTGTGCGTCAACCCGGACCTCGTCTACGTGCCGCGCGAGCAGGTCGAGACCTTCCTCGCCGAGCTGAAGGGCGCCTACGCCAGCCTGTTCCCGCAGGTGCAGGGCAATCCGGACGTGGTGGCGGTGGTCAACGAGCGCCATCTGGCGCGGGTCGAGGGACTGGTCGCGGACGCCGTGGCCGCCGGGGTGCGCGTCGAGTCGCTGCCCGAGGCGTCGGCGGCCGATCCGGCCGACCGCCGCCGGCCGCTGCGCGTTGTGGTCGATCCGCCGGCCGGTTGCCGCATCCAGCAGGAGGAGATCTTCGGCCCGGCCATGGTCCTGCTGCCCTACGACTCCATTGACGCGGTGCTCGCCGACATCAATGCCCGCCCGCGGCCGCTGGCGCTGTACTGGTTCGGCAGCGACGAGGCCGAGCAGCAGCGGGTGCTGGAGCGCAGCCTGTCCGGCGGGGTGACCATCAACGAGGCGATGATGCACGCCGCCATGCAAGACGCTCCGTTCGGCGGCATCGGCGCCTCCGGCATGGGCCACTACCACGGCCGCGAGGGCTTCCTCGAATTCAGCCACGCGCGCACCGTGTTCGAGGCCGGCGCCTACGACCCGCGCCGCGAGTGGGGCCTGCTGCCGCCGTACGGCGAGCACTTCCTTGCGGCGATGGAGGCGCAGATCACCCCGTAGCCCGTAGGGTGGGAAACTGCCGAAGGCATTTCCCACCATTGGCGCGGGTCGTGGTCAATCCGCTGTAGGGGCGAATTCATTCGCCCAGATGCCCCCGCCAAGGCGAATGAATTCGCCCCTACGGATCGGGAAATTGGCCTGGTGCGATTGCCTTGAACCGTAGGGTGGAAAACGACCGCAGGTCTTTTCCACCATTGGTGCGGGGTGTGGTGGAAGATCGCTGCGCGAGTCTTCCACCCTACGGGCTTGGTCAGTCCGCTGTAGGGGCGA
>DASQBU010000389.1:0-1697 GCA_035635035.1 Pseudomonas sp. | reverse complement strand
GCCACGACCATGGTCGACGCCTTTTGCCAGCGCGCCCGGCAGCTGTATGGCTAGCCCCGAGGTCATCGCCGTCGAGGTGGTCTACGCCCTGGCCGACCGCCAGAAGTTGCTGCGCCTGAGCGTGCCGCGCGGCACCACCATGCGCGAGGCGGCCGAGCGCTCGGGAATCGCCGGCTGGTTTCCCGGCCTGGATCTGGCCACGGTGCCGATGGGCATCTTCGGCAAGGTGGTGCCGCGCCCGGAGGAGCGGGTGCTGGAGGAGGGCGAGCGGGTGGAGATCTACCGCGCGCTGATCGCCGATCCCAAGGAGGTGCGCAAGCAGCGGGCGGCGCGCATGGCCAAAGGCAAGGCGGAAGGCGGCGAGGCCTGAGGCGCGCAGCGCTCCCGGTGGCGGCGGAAAACGAAAAAGCCCGAGTCGATGCTCGGGCTTTTTGCTGTGCGGCGGCTTATTCGGCCGGCTTGCCTTCCAGTGGGGTCGGGGTCGGCACTGGGGCGGGCTTGGCCTGGTCGACCTCGCGCTGCAGGCGCTCGAGCAGCGAGCCTGGGGCGGGAGCGGCTTCCGGCTGGGCGGGGGCCGCCTGCTCGGTGCCGGTCGCGCTCGGCTGGGCGGTCTCGACGCTGGTGCTGCCGGCGCCGCCGCGGATGGCTTCGTCGCGGCTCACCCCTGGCATGAAGTCGCCGTTCAGGCCGACCAGCTGGTCGTTGGCGTCGAACAGCAGACTGACGCGCTCCTGCTGGCGGGCGCCGCCGCCGGGCTGGATGCTGTACAGGTAGTCCCAGCGATTGGCGTGGAAGGTATCGGTGATCAACGGGTTGCCCATGATAAACCGTACCTGGCGCCGGGTCATTCCGGGGCGCAACTGGTCTATCATCTCCTGCGTAACCACGTTGCCCTGCTGGATGTCGATCTTGTAAACCCCCGGCAGGGAGCAGCCGGCGAGTGCGGCAAGTCCCAGGAAGGTAAGGCCGGTCAGCATGAGCTTGGCTTTTTGCATCGGTGGATCTCTTCCACTATCTTGGCGGGCAACAGAACCGGGATCATACCTGCATTGAGGGAGGCTGCGAAGCGTTCCTCCGCGAGAAAGCTGAACATGGTAGAGAACAACGAATTGCGCAAGGCGGGGCTGAAGGTCACCTTGCCCCGGGTCAAGATCCTGCAGATGCTGGACTCCGCCGATCAGCGACACATGAGCGCCGAGGATGTGTACAAGGCCTTGATCGACGCGGGCGAGGACGTCGGTCTGGCGACCGTCTACCGCGTGCTGACCCAGTTCGAGGCGGCCGGGCTGGTCGAGCGGCACAACTTCGACGGCGGCCATGCGGTGTTCGAGCTGTCCGACGGCGCGCACCATGACCACATGATCAACGTCGATAGCGGCGAAGTGGTCGAGTTCATCGATGCGGAGATCGAGCGGCGCCAGCGCGAGATCGCCGCCCAGCACGGCTACGACCTGGTCGATCACAAGATGGTGCTGTACGTCAGCAAGCGCAGCTGAGCTGTCCGGCCATGCCTGCCAACGGCGACCTCGGGGTCGCCGTTGGCGTTTCCGGGCGGGCGAAAGCGCGAGGCGCCGTTCAGGCGGCCGAGGCGCGCTGGGCGCCCAGCACCATCTTGCGCGCGTGGGCCAGCGACTCGCGGGTCAGGTCGAGGCCGCCGAGCATGCGCGCGACCTCCTCGATGCGCTGGCTCTGGGCCA
>DASQBU010000388.1:0-1620 GCA_035635035.1 Pseudomonas sp. | reverse complement strand
TCCGGTGCGCGCCGCTCTGCGACGCGCATCGCCGTGGCCTGCGAGCCCTTTCCTGCCCCCCGAACGACCGATCATGTGGCGCGAATCCCGAATCCTGCTGATTGATGACGACCAACAACGCCGCCACGACCTGACGGTGATTTTCGATTTCCTCGGCGAGCCCTGCTGCAGCTGCACCAGTGGCAACTGGAGCGAGCAACTGGCCGGCACGGAGGTGGCCCGGCTCTCCTGCGTGCTGCTTGGCCGCATCGACGGCAAGGGCGGGGTGCCGCGCCTGCTCAAGCAACTGGGCGCGGCGGTGGCCAACCTGCCGTTGCTGCTGGTCGACGAGCATGCCACCGGCGAGTGGCCGGAGGACCTGCGCCGCCGGGTGCTGGCGCGTCTGGACATGCCGCCGAGCTACAACCAGTTGCTCGACTCGCTGCACCGCGCCCAGGTCTACCAGCAGGCCTTCGACGTCGCCCGCGAGCGCGGCCTGCAGCGCGAGTCCAACCTGTTCCGCAGCCTGGTCGGCACCAGCCGGGCGATCCTCCAGGTACGCCAGCAGATGCAGCAGGTGGCCGGCACCGAAGTCGGCGTGCTACTGCTCGGCGAGCCGGGCACCGGCAAGGAAGTGGTGGCGCGCAACCTGCACTACCACTCCGCGCGCCGCGAATTCCCCTTCGTCCCGGTCAGCTGCGCGGCCATCGCCCCGGAACTGCTGGAAAGCGAGCTGTTCGGTCACGAGCCGGGTGCCTTCGCCGGCGCCATCGCCAGCCGCAAGGGGCGCCTGGAACTGGCCAGCGGCGGTACCCTGTACCTCGAGGAGGTGGCCGACCTGCCGGCGGAGCTGCAGGTGCGCCTGCTGCGGGTGTTGCAGGAGGGCACGTTCAAACGCCTCGGCAGCGATGAGGAGCGCCCGGTCGACGTGCGGGTGATCGCCGCCAGTCGTCACGACCTTGAGGCGCGCGTCGCCGCCGGCAGCTTCCGCGCCGACCTGTACTACCGGCTCAACCAGTTCTCCATCGAGCTGCCGCCGCTGCGCGAGCGCGCCGAGGACATTCCGCTGCTGCTCAACGAGCTGATCGCGCGCATGGAGCACGAGAAGCTCGGCTCGATCCGCTTCAGCTCGGCGGCGCTGATGTCGCTGTGCCGCCACGACTGGCGCGGCAACGTGCGCGAACTGGCCAATCTGGTCGAGCGCCTGGCGATCATGCACCCCTATGGGGTGATCGGCGTCGGCGAGCTGCCGAAGAAGTTCCGTCATCTCGACGAGGAGTCGGCGCAGGAAGGCGAGGGCGGCCTGCGCCCCGAACTGGAGGCCATGGCGCTGCCGGCGGGAACCCTGCCGGGATTGGATGCGCCAGCGCTGCTGCCGGTCGGTGGCCTCGATCTGAAGGATTACCTGGGCAACCTCGAGCGCTCGCTGATCCAGCAGGCACTGGACGATGCCGGCGGCGTGGTGGCGCGCGCCGCCGAGCGCCTGCGGGTGCGCCGTACCACGCTGGTGGAGAAGATGCGCAAGTACGGCATGAGCCGGCGCGAAGACGAGGAAGGAGCGCTGTAGTGGCCCGGCAGACTTCCGCGGGACGTGCCCGCAGCGGTGGCGCGGGGCCGGTCCAGGTGATCGCCATCGCCAGC
>DASQBU010000387.1:0-1746 GCA_035635035.1 Pseudomonas sp. | reverse complement strand
GGTCGACAACCGCAACCTCGGCGGCATGTTCACCCTGGTCTATCGCGGCCATTCGCTGGGCGTCGACTACCAGCGCCAGACCGGCGACACCGGCATGCCGTTCATCGGCGGCGGCACCGACCCCTACACCCTCAACACCCTCACCTACCACCACTTCCTGCGCGCCAAGGAAGACTCCTGGCAGACCCGCTACGACTACGACTTCGCCGCCATGGGCGTCCCCGGCCTGACCCTGATGGCGCGCTACGTCCACGGCGACGACTTCCAGATCAAGGGCGCCAATGCGGAGGAGTGGGAACGCGACGTCGACCTCAGCTACGTCGTGCAGAGCGGCCCGCTGAAGAACCTGGGGATGCGCCTGCGCAACGTCGCCTACCGCGGCAGCCATACCACCGACATCGACGAGAACCGCCTGATCCTCAGCTACACCTTCAAGTTCTGGTGATCCGCCACGGCCTGGCCGACGGGCCAGGCCGTCTCCCCTCCCCGCACGACCGAACCACAGCCAAACCACAGCCGAACCATGGCGAACGAGGAAAACCGCATGCACGTCGATCACGCCATCCTGTCCCGCAAATCGGTGCGCCGCTTCCTGCCCACGGCGGTATCCCCCGAGGTGGTCCGCCACATCCTCCAGGTCGCCGCCCGCGCGCCCAGCGGCAACAACATCCAGCCCTGGCGCGTCTACGCGGTCAGCGGCGAGGCCCGCCAGGCGCTGTGCCGTGACATCCTCCAGGCCGCGACCGAACAGCCGGAGCAGCATCAGCCCGAGTACGCCTACTACCCCACGCAATGGGTCGAGCCCTACCGGGAGCGGCGGCGGCGGAACGGCTTCGCCCTGTACGAAAAGCTCGGCATCGGCCGCGACGACCATCAACTGCGCGAACAGCAGATGCTGCGCAACTACCAGTTCTTCGATGCGCCCGTCGGCCTGCTGGTGACCATCGACCGGCGCCTGAATACCGGCAGCTATCTGGACGTCGGCATGTTCATCCAGAACCTCCTCATCGCCGCCCGCGGCCAGCAACTGCATACCTGCGCCCAGGCGGCATTCGCCAACTTCCACGCTGTCGTGCGCCGGCACCTGCCGCTGGGCGAGCAGGAAATCCTGGTGTGCGGCATCGCCCTCGGTTACGAGGACTGCAGCGCGCCCGAAAACAGCCTGGTGACCGAGCGGCAGAAAGTGGCCGAGTTCGCCAGCTTCCATGGCTTTCGCGAAGAGTGCGTGGTCTGCTGAAACCTCAGCCGCCGCAGCGGTCGGGAGCAGGCACCGGGGCCGGACTCCGCCGCGCCTGCAGCCAGGCGCTGCCCAGTCCACTCAGGGCGATCACCCCCATCCCCAGCAGTGAGCCGCCGTCGGGCACATGGTCGAACAGCAGGCTGCCGTAGAGGATCGAGAAGAAGATCTGCAGGTAGCTGAACGGCGCCAGCAGCACCGGCGAGCTGCACTGGAAGGCCCAAGTCAGCAGCATGTGCCCGCTGACGGCGATCAGCCCGAGGGAAGCCATGGCCAGCAGATGCGGCCAGGCTGGCAGGCCGGTCCAGAACCACGGCAGCAGCAGGCTCATGCCGGCCGTGCCGATCAGCCCGGTGACCAGGTTGGTGGCCGCCGCGCTGTCGCGGGTACCGATGCGCCGGGTGAGCAACTGGTAGAGGGCATAACAGGCGGCCGAGCCCACCGGCAGGAGCATGGCCGGGGTCAGCAGACCACCGCCGGGCCGCACGATGACCAGCACCCCGGCAAAG
>DASQBU010000386.1:0-16959 GCA_035635035.1 Pseudomonas sp. | reverse complement strand
CTGCGGGCGCGGGCCAACAACAACGGCAAGAACCCCTCGTGGCTGTCCTACGAGAAGCTGCGCGCGGTGATCGAGAAGAAGATGTTCTCCAACACCGAGGACCTGCTGCCGGTCATCAGCTTCAACGCCAAGGGCAGCAAGGACGAGCAGCAGAAGCACAACGACTTCGTGCGCCGCATGGTCGAGCGCGGCTACACCGAGAAGCAGGTGCGCCTGCTCGCCGAATGGTACCTGCGCGTGCGCAAGTCGCAGTAGTACCCTAGGGAAAGACCCGGTCCGGAGCGCAGAGCGCGAGCCATCGCGCTCCGGGCTGCGCCTCCGGCCCCCAGCCCGCACCGGAGCATGCCATGAGCTACGTCATCGACCGACGACTGAACGGCAAGAACAAGAGCACGGTGAACCGCCAGCGCTTCCTGCGGCGGTATCGCGACCACATCAAGAAGGCGGTGGAAGAGGCCGTCAGCCGGCGCTCGATCACCGACATGGAGCACGGCGAGCAGATCAGCATTCCCGGGCGCGACATCGACGAGCCGGTGTGGCACCACGGCCGCGGCGGCCGGCAGACCATCATCCACCCGGGCAACAAGGAGTTCACCACCGGCGAGCGCATCCCGCGTCCCTCCGGCGGCGGGGGCGGCGGCGCAGGCCAGGGCAAGGCCAGCAACTCCGGCGAGGGCATGGACGACTTCGTGTTCCAGATCACCCAGGAGGAGTTCCTCGACTTCATGTTCGAGGACCTGGCGCTGCCCAACCTGGTGAAGAAGCACCTGACCGGCATGGACAGCTTCAAGACCGTGCGCGCCGGCATCAGCAGCGAGGGCACCCCGGCGCGGCTGAACATCGTGCGCACCCTGCGCTCGGCGCATGCCCGGCGCATCGCCCTGTCCGGTTCCAGCCGCAGCCACCTGCGCGAGCTGAAGGCCGAGCTGGAGCGGCTCAAGCGCGAGGAGCCGGACAACTTCGGCGACATCCGCGACCTGGAGGAACAGATCGCCGGGCTGCGCGCGCGCATCGAGCGCCTGCCGTTCCTCGATACCTTCGACCTCAAGTACAACCTGCTGGTCAAGCAGCCCAACCCGACCTCCAAGGCGGTGATGTTCTGCCTGATGGACGTCTCCGGCTCGATGACCCAGGCCACCAAGGACATCGCCAAGCGGTTCTTCATCCTGCTGTACCTGTTCCTCAAGCGCAGCTACGACAAGATCGAGGTGGTGTTCATCCGCCACCACACCAGCGCCAAGGAAGTCGACGAGCAGGAGTTCTTCTACTCGCGGGAAACCGGCGGCACCATCGTCTCCAGCGCGCTCAAGCTGATGCAGGAAGTGCTGGCCGCGCGCTACCCGGTCAACGAATGGAACATCTACGCCGCCCAGGCCTCGGACGGCGACAACTGGAACGACGACTCGCCGGTGTGCCGCGACATCCTGCTCCGCCAGATCATGCCGTTCGTCCAGTACTTCAGCTATGTCGAGATCACCCCGCGCGAACACCAGGCGCTGTGGCACGAGTACGAGCAGGTCGCCGAAGCCTTCCCCGACAGCTTCGCCCAGCAACAGATCGTCTCCGCCGCCGACATCTACCCGGTGTTCCGCGAACTGTTCCAGAGGAGGGTCGCCGCATGAGCCCTCGCGCCAAGAAAGGCCAGCCGCTGTCCACCGGCTCGGAATGGACCTTCGAGCTGATCCGCACCTACGACCGCGAGATCGCCCGGCTGGCCGAGCGCTACGCGCTGGACACCTATCCCAACCAGATCGAGGTGATCACCGCCGAGCAGATGATGGATGCCTACGCCTCGGTCGGCATGCCCATCGGCTACCACCACTGGTCCTACGGCAAGCACTTCCTCAGCACCGAGAAGGGCTACAAGCGCGGGCAGATGGGCCTGGCCTACGAGATCGTGATCAACTCCGATCCGTGCATCGCCTACCTCATGGAAGAGAACACCATGTGCATGCAGGCGCTGGTGGTGGCGCACGCCTGCTATGGGCACAACAGCTTCTTCAAGGGCAACTACCTGTTCCGCAGCTGGACCGACGCCAGCTCGATCATCGACTACCTGGTGTTCGCCCGCCAGTACATCGACAAGTGCGAGGAGCGCTACGGCATCGACGCGGTGGAAGACCTGCTCGACTCCTGCCACGCCCTGATGAACTACGGCGTCGACCGCTACAAGCGCCCCTACCCGATCTCCGCCGAGGAGGAGCGCCGCCGGCAGAAGGACCGCGAGGAGCAGCTGCAGCAGCAGGTCAACGACCTGTGGCGGACCATCCCCCGGGGCGCTGGCAAGGGCCGCGAGGACGACGGCCAGCGCTTCCCGGCCGAGCCGCAGGAGAACATCCTCTACTTCATCGAGAAGCACGCGCCGCTGCTGGAACCCTGGCAGCGCGAGGTGGTGCGCATCGTGCGCAAGATCGCCCAGTACTTCTACCCGCAGCGGCAGACCCAGGTGATGAACGAGGGCTGGGCCACCTTCTGGCACTACACCCTGCTCAACGACCTGTACGAGGAGGGCCTGGTCACCGACGGCTTCATGATGGAGTTCCTCCAGTACCACACCAGCGTGGTCTACCAGCCGCCGTTCGACAGCCCCTACTACAGCGGCATCAACCCCTACGCGCTGGGCTTCGCCATGTACCGCGACATCCGGCGCATCTGCGAGGAGCCGACCGAAGAGGATCGCCGCTGGTTCCCGGACATCGCCGGCAGCGACTGGCTGGTCACCCTCAAGTTCGCCATGCAGAACTTCAAGGACGAGAGCTTCATCCAGCAGTTCCTCTCGCCCAAGCTGATGCGCGAATTCCGCCTGTTCAGCATCCTCGACGACGACCAGCAGGAGGAACTGCTGGTCGACGCCATCCACGACGACAGCGGCTACCGCACCATCCGCGAGCACCTGGCCGCGCAGTACAACCTCGGCAACCGCGAGCCGAATATCCAGGTGTGGAACGTCGACCGCCGCGGCGACCGTTCGCTGACCCTGCGCCACTTCCAGCACGAGCGCAAGCCGCTGGGCAGCTCCACCGAGGACGTACTGCGCCACCTGCACCGCCTGTGGGGCTTCGACGTGCACCTGGAAAGCATGCAGGGCGACCAGCGCGTGGCCGTGCAGCACATGCCGCCGCAGCGCGAGCGCGAGGCGGAAGGCAGCCACTTCGACCTGATCGCCCGGCCGATCTGAGAACCCGCGAGCACCGCCGCCGTCGCCCTGCGCGCGGCGGCGCGCTATGCTCTGCGCCAATCTCCCCTTGCCCGCAGGACATCCCATGCAGATCTACAAGGTGGGCGGCGCCGTACGCGACCGCCTGCTCGGCCGTACGATCACGGAAACCGACTGGGTGGTGGTCGGCGCCCGCGCCGAGGAACTGCTCGCCCAGGGCTTTCGCCCGGTCGGCGCCGACTTCCCGGTGTTCCTCCACCCGCAGAGCGGCGAGGAGTACGCCCTGGCCCGCACCGAGCGCAAGAGCGGGCGCGGCTATGGCGGCTTCACCTTCTACGCCGATCCCACGGTCACCCTCGAGGAAGACCTGATCCGCCGCGACCTGACCATCAACGCCATGGCCGAGGACGCCGACGGCCGGGTCATCGACCCCTACGGCGGCCGGGACGACCTCGCCCTGCGCCTGCTGCGCCATGTCTCGCCAGCCTTCGCCGAGGACCCGCTGCGCGTGCTGCGCGTCGCCCGCTTCGCCGCGCGCTACGCACCGCTGGGCTTTCGCGTCGCCGAGGAAACCCAGGCGCTGATGGCCGAGATCGCCGCCTCCGGCGAACTGGCCGACCTCACCGCCGAGCGGGTCTGGAAGGAGATTTCCCGCGCGCTGATGGAGCCGCGCCCGGAGGTGTTCCTCGAGGTGCTGCGCGACTGCGGCGCCCTGCGCGCGCTGCTGCCGGAGGTCGACGCGCTGTTCGGCGTGCCGCAGCCGGCCGCGCACCACCCGGAGATCGACACCGGCGCCCACGTGCAGATGGTGCTGCGCCAGTGCGCCGAGCACGACCAGCCGCTGGCGGTGCGCTGGGCCTGCCTGCTCCACGACCTGGGCAAGGGCCTCACCGATCCGCAGGAGTGGCCGCGGCACATCGCCCACGAGCAGCGCGGCCTGCGCCTGATCGAGGCGGTCAACGCGCGCAGCAAGGCGCCGCGCGACTGCGCCGAGCTGGCCTTGCTGGTCGGCGAATACCACACCCACGCCCACCGCGCCCGCGAACTGCGCGCGCAGACCCTGGCCGAGCTGTTCCAGCATTTCGACCTGTACCGCCGCCCGGAGCGCTTCGAACAGTTCGTCGCCGCCTGCGAGATGGATGCCCGCGGACGCCTCGGCCTGGAGCGCCAGCCCTACCCGCAGGCCGACTACCTGCGCGAGGCCGCCGCCATCGCCCGCGCCGTCGGCGTGCAGCCGCTGCTGGAGCGCGGCCTCAAGGGAGCGGAACTCGGCGAGGCGCTCAAGGGCGCGCGCCTGCAGGCACTCAAGACGTTCCGCGAGGCCCAGCGCGCCGACGCCGAGTAGGCCTCCGCACCGTAGGGTGGAAAACGACCGCAGGTCTTTTCCACCATCCCGGCCACCGCGAACCATCACGGTGGAAAATCGCTGGCGCGAGTTTTCCACCCTACCGACTCAGGAAGCCTGTGGCGGTGGAAAGGCCGTCCGCAGCTCGTCCGGCGTCAGCTCCGCGCCACGCCAGACGAAGGACACCGGCCATAGCTTCTGCTCGATGCGCGCCGCCTGCCACAGGGCGGCGAAGCTGCGCCCCTCGCCGGGATGGCGCGCCTGCGGCGCCAGCAGGGCCAGCGGCCAGAGCACGAAGGCGTTGCGCAGGATCTCCGCCCGCGGCAGCTGCAGGCCGTCGAAGTCGCCGATCAGGTCGTCGTACAGCAGCACGTCGATGTCCAGCGGCAGGCCCTTGCGCTCCGGGGCGTAGCGGCCGTTGTCCGCCTCGATGGCCTTGAGCCGGCGATCCAGCTCGGCCAGCGGCAGGTCGGTCTGCGCCATCACCGTCAGGTTGTAGAACGCTCCCCCGCGGATGCCCACCGGCTCGCTCTCGAACACCGGCGAACAGTGCAGATCGACGAGGAAGGCCGCCAGCGCGTCCAGCCCGGCGGTGAGATGCTCGTGGCGCCGGGTGTTGCTGCCCAGGCCGAGAAAGACCGTACTCAGCGGCATCCGCGCTCGATCTCCACGCCAACCCCGCCGCGCGCCGCCGGCACCGCGCCGGGCTTGGTCACGCGCAGGCGCAGCCAGGCGATGCCGAACTCGGCCATCAGCAGTGCGGCCAGCCGCTCGGCGAAGGTTTCCACCAGCTGGAAGGCGCTGGCGGCGGCAAAGGCCTGCACCCGCGCGCTGACCGCCGCATAGTCGAGCGCCGCGCCCAACTCGTCGCCGGCCGCCGCCGGGCGGATGTCCCAGCCCAGCTGCAGGTCCAGCGTCAGGCACTGGCGGATGCCGCGTTCCCAGTCGTACACACCGATCACGGTGTCGACCTCCAGGCCGTCGATGAAGACTATGTCCACACTACCCTCTTTCGCGCCACGACAAGGTCGCGGCGCCTCGTTAGAATCAGGGCTTTACCGCCCCGGAATCGATCATGCCCTGGCTGCTGGCAATCCTTGCCTACCTGCTCGGCTCGCTGTCGTTCGCCGTGCTGCTCGGCCGCTGGTTCGGCACCGGCGACCCGCGCCTGGCCGGCTCGGGCAACCCGGGGGCGACCAACATGCTGCGCCTGGCCGGACGCCGCGCCGCGGCCCTGACCCTGCTCGGCGATCTGCTCAAGGGCCTGCTGGCGGTGCTGCTGGCCCGCCTGGCCGAACTACCGCCGGCGCAGCAGGCCTGGATCGGCCTGGCCGCCGTGCTCGGTCATCTCTACCCGCTGTACTTCCGCTTTCGCGGCGGCAAGGGCGTGGCCACCGCCGCCGGCATGCTGCTGGCGCTGTACTGGCCGGCCGCCCTGCTGGCCGCCGCCGCCTGGCTGCTGACCTTCGCCCTGACCCGCATCAGCTCGCTGGCCGCGCTGGTCGCCACCCCGCTGACCCTGCCGCTGCTGGCCTGGCAGCAACCGGCGCTGCTGCTGCCGGTCACCCTGCTCGCCGCGCTGATCGTCTGGCGCCACCGACGCAACCTGCGCGACCTCTACCTCGGCCGCGAACGGCACTTCTGAACTAGCGCGCCGCCTCCTGCAACGACGGCAGCGTCTCCATCGACCAGCGCGGCTGCACGCCGATCGCCGGGCCGTCGTGCTGGCCGGCCAGCAGGCGCTGGCAGCCAGCGTAGGCGATCATCGCCCCGTTGTCGGTGCAGAAGCGCGGCCGGGCGTAGAACACCTGGCCCTTGAGCTCGCCGAGCATGCTGTCCAGCGCCTGGCGCAGGGCCTGGTTGGCGCTCACCCCGCCGGCGATCACCAGGCGCTTGAGGCCGGTCTGCTTGAGCGCACGGCGGCACTTGATGGTCAGCGTCTCGACCACTGCCTGCTGGAAGGCCAGGGCGATGTCGGCGCGCGCCTGCTCCAGGTCGCCGCCCGCCGCCTCGCACTGCTTCCAGGTATTGAGGGCGAAGGTCTTCAGGCCGCTGAAGCTGAACGCCAGCCCCGGCCGGTCGGTCATCGGCCGCGGGAAGACGAAGCGCCCCGGCGTGCCGCGCTCGGCCAGGCGGGCGATCTCCGGGCCGCCCGGATAGCCGAGACCGATCAGCTTGGCGGTCTTGTCGAAGGCCTCGCCGGCGGCGTCGTCCAGCGACTCGCCGAGCACCTGGTACTGGCCGATGCCGTCGACCCGTACCAGTTGGGTGTGGCCACCGGACACCAGCAGGGCGACGAACGGGAACTGCGGCGGCGTCTCCTCCAGCATCGGCGCCAGCAGGTGGCCTTCCATGTGGTGCACGCCGACCGCCGGCACGCCCCAGGCCAGCGCCAGCGCCTGGGCGCAGGAGGCGCCGACCAGCAGCGCACCGACCAGACCGGGACCGGCGGTATAGGCGATGGCGTCGATATCGGCGAAACTGCACCCCGACGCGTCCAGCACCTCGCGGATCAGCGGCAGCATGCGCTTGACGTGGTCGCGCGAGGCCAGCTCGGGCACCACGCCGCCGTAGGCCCGGTGCAGGTCGATCTGGCTGAACAGCGCGTCGGCCAGCAGGCCGCGCTCGCTGTCGTACAGCGCCACGCCGGTTTCGTCGCAGGAAGTTTCCAGGCCCAGCACTCGCATTGGCCAATCGCCTCGTATGGCTGTGATCGTTCGAGAAACCGCGCATGATAAGCGCCCGCCACATGGATACCAAGCGCCGCCGAGACCGCACGGATCGTCGGTCCGCACGCATTCCCGCCGGGAGGCTTTGCATTCCCCCGCTCGAGCAGGTAATATCCGCAACCCTTGAGAACCGGTGCCTCCCGAGCCTTTTGCAGGATTGCACCATTCATACTCGGTAATCAGTGAAGGTACGACCTGGATGCCCGCCGTCAAAGTTAAAGAGAACGAACCCTTCGACGTAGCCCTGCGTCGTTTCAAGCGCTCCTGCGAAAAAGCCGGTGTTCTGGCTGAAGTGCGTAGCCGCGAGTTCTACGAAAAGCCCACCGCCGAGCGCAAGCGCAAGGCCGCGGCTGCCGTGAAGCGCCACGCCAAGAAAGTGCAGCGCGAGCAGCGTCGCCGCGAGCGCCTGTACTGAGTTAACCCTCAGGCAGCAGCGTCTTGCATGAACACCCGGCCTCGGCCGGGTGTTTGCTTTGCACTCCCCCACTCCGCCTTGCCCGCGCAAGGATCGGAGTTTTTGCATTTTCCGCCGCTCCCCGGCACCCTGCCCACACGGCACCCCTGCCGCACCGCATGCACATGAGCAGCCCATGGCCGGCCTGATCCCGCAACGCTTCATCGACGACCTGCTGAACCGCACCGACATCGTCGAGGTGGTCGGCGCGCGCGTGCAGCTGAAGAAGACCGGCAAGAACTACAGCGCCTGCTGCCCGTTCCACCAGGAAAAGACCCCCTCGTTCACCGTCAGCCCGGACAAGCAGTTCTACTACTGCTTCGGCTGTGGCGCCGGCGGCAACGCGCTGGGCTTCGTCATGGACCACGACCACCTGGACTTCCCCCAGGCGGTCGAGGAACTGGCCAAGCGCGCCGGCCTCGAGGTGCCGCGCGAGGACAGCCGCCCCGGCCACAAGCCGCGCCAGCCAGTGGACTCGCCGCTCTACCCGCTGCTCGCCGCCGCCGCCGACTACTACCGCCAGGCGCTGAAGGGCCATCCTGCACGCCAGGCGGCGGTCGACTACCTCAAGGGCCGCGGCCTGTCCGGGGTGATCGCCCGCGACTTCGGCCTCGGCTTCGCCCCGCCCGGCTGGGACAACCTGCTCAAGCACCTGGGCGGCGACAGCCTGCAGCAGAAGGCGCTGATCGACGCCGGCCTGCTGATCGAGAACGCCGAGACCGGCAAGCGCTACGACCGCTTCCGCGACCGGGTGATGTTCCCGATCCGCGACAGCCGCGGCCGGGTGATCGCCTTCGGCGGCCGAGTGCTCGGCGACGACAAGCCCAAGTACCTCAACTCGCCGGAAACCCCGGTGTTCCACAAGGGCCAGGAGCTCTACGGCCTGTACGAGGCGCGGCAAAGCAACCGCGACCTCGACGAGGTCCTGGTGGTCGAGGGCTACATGGACGTCATCGCCCTGGCCCAGCAGGGCCTGCGCAACGCGGTGGCCACCCTCGGCACCGCGACCAGCGAGGAGCACATCAAGCGGCTGTTCCGCCTGGTGCCGAGCATCCTGTTCTGCTTCGACGGCGACCAGGCCGGGCGCAACGCCGCCTGGCGCGCCCTGGAGGCCTGCCTGCCGAGCCTGCAGGACGGCCGGCGGGTGCGCTTCCTGTTCCTCCCCGAGGGCGAGGATCCGGACAGTCTGGTCCGCCAGGAAGGTGCCGACGCCTTCCGCGCGCGCATCCATCAGCAGGCCCAGCCGCTGGCCGAATACTTCTTCCGCCACCTCGCGGAGGAAGCCGACCCGAGCACCCTGGAAGGCAAGGCGCACCTGGCCACCCTCGCCGCGCCACTGATCGACAAGCTGCCCGGCGCCAACCTGCGCGCCCTGATGCGCCAGCGCCTCGGCGAGATCACCGGCCTGAGCGGCGAAGCGCTCGGCCCGGCGCCCAGCGCGCCAGGCAACGACGGGCCGCCAGCGGACTTTGCCCCTGCCTATGCGGAACCGGGCGGCTACCCGGACGAGCGCCACGCCTGGCAGGGCGGCCAAGGCAAGCGCCAGTGGCAGGGTGGCGACCACGGGAAAGGCAGCAAGCCCTGGCAACGCCGCGAGCCGCCGGCCGTCATGCCGCCGCGCGGCGGCGCCGGCGTCGAACCGCCGACCCTGAGCGCCCTGCGTACCCTGCTGCACCATCCTCAGTTGGCGCAGAAGGTCGAGGATGCCGGGCATTTCGCCGCCGAGGACGACACCTACGCGCAGCTGCTGGTGGCCCTGCTCGAATCGCTGCAGAAGCACCCGCAGCAGAACTCGCTGCAGCTGATCGCCCGCTGGCACGGCACGGAACAAGGGCGCCTGTTGCGTGGTCTAGCGGAAAAGGAATGGCTGATCCGCCAGGACAACCTTGAACAACAGTTTTTCGACACTATAACTACCTTGGCAGCCCGCCAGCGTGAGCGCAGCCTCGAAGGCCTGCTGCGCAAAGCGCGGCACAGCGAACTCAGCGCGGAGGAAAAGCTCCGCCTGCGCGAGCTCCTGAGCAGGAGCGACGCCAGCGCTTCCCCGGGTCCATCTGGCGCATGACCCCCCGGATCGGCTACAATTCCCGGCTTCTTTTCAGCCCGCCAAGACCTTCAGTGGATAGGGTGAACATGTCCGTCAAAGCGCAACAGCAGTCCCGTCTCAAAGAGTTGATCGCCCGTGGCCGCGAACAGGGTTACCTGACGTATGCCGAGGTCAACGACCACCTGCCGGAGGATATTTCCGATCCGGAACAGGTGGAAGACATCATCCGCATGATCAACGACATGGGTATCAACGTATTCGAGACAGCCCCGGATGCGGATGCCCTGCTGCTCGCCGAAGCGGATACCGACGAAGCCGCCGCCGAGGAAGCGGCCGCCGCCCTCGCCGCGGTGGAAAGCGACATCGGCCGTACCACCGACCCGGTGCGCATGTACATGCGCGAGATGGGCACCGTGGAACTGCTGACCCGCGAAGGCGAGATCGAGATCGCCAAGCGCATCGAGGAAGGGATCCGCGAGGTGATGAGCGCCATCGCCCAGTTCCCCGGCTCGGTGGAGAGCATCCTCGCCGAATACCAGCGCGTCACCAGCGAAGGTGGCCGCCTGTCCGACATCCTCAGCGGCTACATCGATCCCGACGACGGCACCCTGCCGGCGGAAAGCGACGTGGAGCTGCCGGCCGCCAAGGAAGCCGCGCCCGCGGCCGACGAGGACGAAGAAGAGGAAGACGAGGAAGGCAAGGCCGAGAGCAGCGATGACGAAGGCGACGGAGGCCCGGACCCGGAAGAGGCCGCCCGTCGCTTCGGCGCCGTGGCCGAGCAGCTGGAAAAGGCCCACAAGGCGCTGAAGAAGCATGGCCGTGGCAGCGCCCAGGCGACCGCCGAGCTGACCTCGCTGGCCGAGCTGTTCATGCCGATCAAGCTGGTGCCCAAGCAGTTCGACGCCCTGGTGGCCATGGTCCGCGACGCCCTTGACCGCGTCCGCACCCAGGAACGCGCCATCATGCAGCTGTGCGTGCGCGATGCGCGCATGCCGCGCGCCGACTTCCTCAAGCTGTTCCCCGGCAACGAGATCGACTTGGGCTGGGCCGCCGGCCTGGCCGGCGGCAAGGCCAAGTACGCCGAGGCCATCGCCCGCCTGCTGGAAGACATCCAGCGCAACCAGCAGATCCTCGTCGACCTGGAGAACGAGGTCGGCCTGACCGTCGCCGAAATCAAGGAAATCAACCGGTTCATGTCGATCGGCGAGGCCAAGGCCCGCCGCGCGAAGAAGGAAATGGTCGAGGCCAACCTGCGCCTGGTCATCTCCATCGCCAAGAAGTACACCAACCGCGGCCTGCAGTTCCTCGACCTGATCCAGGAAGGCAACATCGGCCTGATGAAGGCGGTGGACAAGTTCGAATACCGCCGCGGCTACAAGTTCTCGACCTACGCCACCTGGTGGATCCGCCAGGCGATCACCCGCTCGATCGCCGACCAGGCGCGCACCATCCGCATCCCGGTGCACATGATCGAGACGATCAACAAGCTCAACCGCATCTCCCGGCAGATGCTCCAGGAGATGGGCCGCGAGCCGACTCCCGAGGAGCTGGGCGAGCGCATGGAGATGCCCGAGGACAAGATCCGCAAGGTGCTGAAGATCGCCAAGGAGCCGATCTCCATGGAGACGCCGATCGGCGACGACGAGGATTCGCACCTGGGCGACTTCATCGAGGACTCCACCATGCAGTCGCCGATCGAGGTGGCCACCGTGGAAAGCCTCAAGGAAGCCACCCGCGAAGTGCTCGCCGGGCTCACTGCGCGCGAGGCCAAGGTGCTGCGCATGCGCTTCGGCATCGACATGAACACCGACCACACCCTCGAGGAAGTCGGCAAGCAGTTCGACGTCACCCGCGAGCGTATCCGCCAGATCGAGGCCAAGGCCCTGCGCAAGCTGCGCCATCCGACCCGCAGCGAACACCTGCGCTCGTTCCTCGACGAGGGCTGAGTTTCGCGCGATCGCAAAACCCCGGCGCCGCAAGGCCCCGGGGTTTTTTCTTGCGCGCCGGGCGGCAACAAGCTCTACACTGCGAGGAAGAACGCGCCTACGAGGGACCGCCATGTCGCGCCTGCCGGCTCTGCCAGCCCTTGGCCTGGCATTGCTCCCCGTGTACAGCCACGCCGCCCTGCCAGGATGGACCCAGGCCCCGTGGCTGTTCCTGGTCGCCTGCGCGGCCCCCCTGGTGGTCCTTGGCCTGCTGCTGCGCCAGCGGCGCCTCGAGCGGGCGCAGCCGTCCTCGCCGGCCCCGGCGGCAGCGCTGGACGGCTTTCCGCTGGTCGCCTGGGAAATGCGCCGGCGCGATCTGTGCTTCACCCGCGTCTCCGCCCAGGCCGGCCCGCTGCTCGGCTATCCCCTCAGCGCCTGGCTGGAAGAGGACTTCTGCAGCCGTACCCTGTACCCCGCGGACGCCGCCGCGACCCTCGCCTTCCTGCGCGGCGCGGGCGAGCACGGCCAGTCGCACGAATGCCGCCTGATCGCCGCCGACGGTCGCCTGGTGTGGGTGCAGGCCATGCTCCAAGCCCCGACCGGGAATGACCCGGGCGTGCTGCACGGGCTGTTCGTCGACATCGACCGCAGCCGCCAGGCCGAGCAGGCGCTGCGCCAGTCCGAACAGCGCTACCGCGCCGCGTTCCACGACAGCCCCGACATCATGCTGCTGGCCGAACGCAGCAGCGGACGCATCCTCACCGTCAACCGGGCCTTCGAGGAAGCCACCGGCCTTTTGGCCGACGCCGTCTGCGGGCGCACCTCCAGCGAGCTGGGGCTGTGGCGCCACCACGAACAGGGCCAGCAACTGCTGCGCCAGCTGCAGGAGCGCGACCTGCAGAACGTCGAGGTCGCCCTGCTCCGCCGCGGCCACGAAGACTTCCCTTGCCTGCTCTCGGCCCGCCGCGTCGAGCTGGATGGGCGCCCGGCCGCCATCGTCGTGCTGCGCGATCTTTCCGCCCTGCGGGTGACCCAGCAACAACTGCACCTCAGCGAGGAAAAGTTCGCCAAGGTGTTCTATGCCTCGCCCGACGCCCTGGCCATCACCCGCCTGCGCGACGGCCGGCTGCTGGAGATCAACGCGGGCTTCACCCAGCTCACCGGCTACAGCGCGAACGAGGCGCTGCAGCGCAGCACCCTCGACCTGGCGCTGTGGCTCGATCCGGCCGATCGCCAGCGCCTGCTGCGCACCCTCGAGCGCGACGGCAGCGTGCACCAGATGCCGGCCCCCCTGCGCGCGCGCGACAGCCGGCAGCGCCTGTGCGAACTGAGCAGCCAGCCGCTGCAGATCGACGGCGAGGCCTGCCTGCTGACCATCGCCCGCGACGTCACCGAACGCATGCAGATGCAGGAGCGCCTGCAGCAGGCTGCCACCGTGTTCGAGAACACCGCCGAAGGGGTGATGATCACCGGTCTCGACCAGCGCATCGTCGCCATCAACCGCGCCTTCAGCGCCATCACCGGCTACAGCGAAAGCGAGGCGCTGGGCCAGACGCCGCAGCTGCTGGCGTCCGCCCAACAAGGCCAGGAACTCGACGAGGAGATCCGCGCCAGCCTCGCCAGCGACAGCCACTGGCAGGGCGAGATCTGGAGCCGGCGCAAGAATGGCGAACGCTATCCGGCCTTGATGACCATCAGCGCGGTGCGCAACGGCGGCAACCAGATCTCCCACCATGTCGCGGTGTTCGCCGACATCACCCGCCTCAAGCAGGCCCAGGCACGCCTCGACTACCAGGCCCACCACGATCCGCTGACCGGCCTGCCCAACCGTCTGCTGTTCGAGGACCGCCTGCGGCAGGCCCTCGATGAGGCGCTGGCCGAGCAGCGCCACGGCGCCGTGCTGTTCCTCGACCTCGATCGCTTCAAGCACATCAACGACAGCCTCGGCCATCCGGTCGGCGACCTGCTGCTGCAGGGCATCGCCAAGCGCCTGCGCGAACAGCTGCGCGAGGTCGACACCGTCGCCCGCCTGGGCGGCGACGAGTTCATCGTGCTGATGCCGCGGGTGCAGCAGACCAGCGACATCGAGCGGGTCGCTAGCAAACTGATGGGCGCCTTCGCCACCCCGTTCAACGCCGGCGGCCACGAGTTCTTCATGAGCTCGAGCATGGGCATCAGCCTGTTCCCCGAGCACGGCGAGGACGTCGCCACCCTGGTGAAGAACGCCGACGCCGCCATGTACCAGGCCAAGGCGCGCGGTCGCAACCGCCTCGAGTTCTACACCCCCGACCTGAGCCTGCAGGCCAGCGAGCGCATGACCCTGGAGCACGACCTGCGCCGGGCCATCGAGCGCGGCGAGCTGCAACTCCACTACCAGCCCAAGCTGAGCCTGAACGGCCGCCGACTGGTCGGCGCCGAGGCCCTGCTGCGCTGGCGGCACCCCGTCCACGGCGACGTGCCGCCGGAGCGCTTCATCGCCATCGCCGAGGAGAACGGCAGCATCATCGAACTGGGCGACTGGGTCCTGCAGGAGGCCTGCCGGCAGATGAGCCAGTGGCAGGCCCAGTACCTGCCCTTCGGCCCGCTGGCGGTCAACCTGGCCGGCGCGCAGCTGCGCCAGCCGCAACTGGTCGGGCGGATCAGCGAATTGCTCGCTGCCGCCGGCCTCGAGCCCGCCAGCCTGCAACTGGAAATCACCGAAACCTTCGTCATGAACCGCAAGGAGGAGGCCCTGCCGATCCTCCAGGCGCTCAAGGAACTCGGCCTGCAACTGGCGATCGACGATTTCGGCACCGGCTATTCCTCCCTGAGCTACCTCAAGCGCCTGCCCATCGACATCCTGAAGATCGACCAGTCGTTCGTCGCCGGCCTGCCGGACGACCCCGACGATGCGGCCATCACCCGCGCCATCATCGCCCTCGGCCACAGCATGCAGCTGACGGTGATCGCCGAAGGGGTGGAAACCAAGGCCCAGGAGCGCTTCCTCACCTTCGAGGGCTGCCAGCAGATCCAGGGCTATTTGGGGAGCAAGCCGCTGCCGGCCGAGGAGTTCGCCAGCCGCTTCCTCGAACCCCGCCAAGCCCTTGGCTCCGGCACATACGCCCCGCTATAATCGCCGCGCCCTGCCGGGCCGCCTCCACCGCGGCTCGCCGGCGGCAAGAGGCATGGAGAGGACGCCCGCCGGCCTCGCCGAATGGAACATCCCTCGACGGCAGCCAGCCGCGAGGTTCGCGTGCGGGCCTATAGCTCAGTTGGTCAGAGCAGGCGACTCATAATCGCTTGGTCGCAGGTTCAAGTCCTGCTGGGCCCACCATACACATCAAAGGGTTAGGCGATTTTCGCCTGACCCTTTGTCGTTTCTGGCGCCCCTCCCGCGGGTGCCTCCGCACCTCGCCTCCCCCTCGACGACCGCGCTCATCTGCCGGAAGCCCGTCCAGCCCGCTGCGCCGATGGGCGGCAGGAACTCCGCGTCTCGGCGCTCCTCTCATAGCACCGGTCACCCGACCGTCAGAGGAGTTCCCATGCGCCGTACCCTGCTTGTCGCTGCCCTTGCGCTCTGCCTGCCCGCCGCCGCGGCCTTCGCCGACGATGACGTGAGCCTGGGCGAGCTCGCCACCTCCGCGGGCACCTCCGCCTCGCTGTACTCCACCTTCAAGGACGAGAAGCTGGTGCTCGCCGCCCGGGACGACGCCAGCAGCTTCGTCGCCAGCGGCGGCGCGATCCGCGGCGCCTACCTGGAGGCCGCGCTGCGCCAGGTGCGCCGCGAGCATCCGGGCCTGCAGGCCAGCGACCAGGCGCTGGCCGAGGCGCTGCTCGCCCTGCCGCCGGAACCGGCGGCGCACTGAGCGCCCGCCCCCGAAAGAGCTGCCCGCGGGCGGCTTTTTCGGGGCCCGAGAGTCACTCGCGGTACGCCGCCACCGGCACGCAGGTGCAGGACAGGTGGCGATCGCCGTAGACGTTGTCGACCCGGTTGACTGCCGGCCAGTACTTGAACGCCCGGCTGTGCGCGCTGGGAGTCACCGCCTCGGCGATGCTGTAGGGTCGGTCCCACGCGCCGGTGACGTCGGCCAGGGTGTGCGGGGCGTGCTTCAGCGGGTTGTTGTCCGCCGGCCACTCGCCGCTCTCGACCCGGGCGATCTCGGCGCGGATGCCCAGCATGGCCTCGACGAAGCGGTCCAGCTCGGCCTTGGGCTCGCTCTCGGTGGGCTCGATCATCAGCGTACCGGGCACCGGGAAGGACATGGTCGGCGCATGGAAGCCGTAGTCCATCAGACGCTTGGCGACGTCCTCCTCGCTGATCCCGCTGGCCGCCTTGAGCGGGCGCAGGTCGAGGATGCACTCGTGGGCCACCCGGCCGTTGCGCCCGCGGTAGAGCACCGGGTAGGCGTCGCCCAGGCGCGCGGCCAGGTAGTTGGCGTTGAGGATCGCCACCTCGCTGGCCTCGCGCAGCTGCGGGCCGAGCATGGCGATGTACATCCAGCTGATCGGCAGGATGCTGGCGCTGCCCCAGGGCGCGGCGCTGACCGCGCCGTTGCCCGGCAGCGGGCCGTCCAGGCCGACCACCGGATGGTTGGCGAGAAACGGCGCCAGGTGCGCCTTGACGCCGATCGGTCCCATGCCCGGCCCGCCGCCGCCGTGGGGGATGCAGAAGGTCTTGTGCAGGTTGAGGTGCGCCACGTCGGCGCCGATGTCGGCCGGGCGGGTCAGGCCGACCTGGGCGTTGAGGTTGGCGCCATCCATGTACACCTGGCCGCCGTGGGCGTGCACCCGCGCGCAGATCTCGCCGATGCCCTCCTCGTAGACGCCGTGGGTCGACGGATAGGTGACCATCAGGCAGGCCAGCCGCTCGCCGGCGGCAGCGGCCTTGGCCGCGAGGTCGGCGAGATCGACGTTGCCGCTCGGGTCGCAGTCGACCACCACCACCTGCAGGCCGGCCATCTGCGCCGAGGCCGGGTTGGTACCGTGCGCCGAGGCGGGGATCAGGCACACCTCGCGCTGCGCCTCGCCGCGGCTGGCGTGGTACTGGCGGATCGCCAGCAGCCCGGCGTACTCGCCCTGCGCCCCGGAGTTGGGCTGCAGGCTGAAGGCGGCGAAGCCGGTGATCGCGCACAGCCACTGCGTCAGCTCGTCGAACAGGCCGTGGTAGCCACGCGCCTGCTCGGGCGGCACGAAGGGGTGCAGGCCGGCGAACTGCGGCCAGCTGATCGGCTGCATCTCGCTGCTGGCGTTGAGCTTCATGGTGCACGAGCCGAGCGGAATCATCGCCTGGTCGAGCGCCAGGTCCTTGCCCTCCAGCTGGCGC
>DASQBU010000385.1:0-2225 GCA_035635035.1 Pseudomonas sp. | reverse complement strand
CGGCGCCATCCCGGTCGACGACGAGGGCAAGCGCAGCGGCGAACCGGCCGTGGTAGCGGTCGAGGCCGGCACCGGCACCGGCAAGACCGTGGCCTACAGCCTGGCGGCGATCCCTGCGGCCAAGGCCGCCGGCAAGCGCCTGGTGATCGCCACCGCCACCGTCGCCCTGCAGGAGCAGATCGTCTTCAAGGACCTGCCCGACCTGGCGCGCAACAGCGGGCTGTCCTTCAGCTTCGCCCTGGCCAAGGGCCGCGGCCGCTACCTGTGCCTGTCCAAGCTCGACCTGCTGCTGCAGGAGGGCGCGGCGCAGGGCGCCACCGCCCAGCTGTTCGAGGAAGAAGGCTTCAAGATCGACGTCGACGAGGCCAGCCAGAAGCTGTTCACCGCGATGATCGAGCGCCTGGCCGGCAGCCGCTGGGACGGCGACCGCGATGCCTGGCCGGAGGCCATCGACGACGCCCAGTGGGCGCGGCTGACCACCGATCACACCCAGTGCACCGGCCGGCACTGCCCGAACTTCCAGCAGTGCGCCTTCTACAAGGCGCGCGAGGGCATGACCAAGGTCGACGTGATCGTCACCAACCACGACCTGGTGCTGGCCGACCTGGCCCTCGGCGGCGGCGCCATCCTGCCGGCGCCGAGCGAAACCCTCTACGTGTTCGACGAGGGCCACCACCTGCCGGACAAGGCCATCGGTCACTTCGCCCACTACACCCGCCTGCGCTCCACCGCCGACTGGCTGGAGCAGATCGCCAAGAATCTCACCCGGCTGCTGGCCCAGCATCCGCTGCCCGGCGACTTCGGGCGGCTGATCGAGGGCGTGCCGGAGCTGGCCCGCGAGATCCGCGCCCAGCAGCAGTTCGTCTACGCCGCCTGCGAGGAGCTCGGCGATTTCCGTCCCGGCGAGGACATGGAAGGCCGCGACCGCCCGCGCCACCGCTTCGTCAGCGGCGTGGTGCCCGAGCACCTGCGCGAGATGGGCATCGAGCTGAAGAAGGGCTTCAACCGTCTCAACGACGTGTTTACCCGTCTCAGCGACATCCTCAAGGAGGCGATGGACGGCGACGGCGCCGCCGGGGTGACCAGCTACCAGGCCGAGGAGTGGTACCCGCTGTTCGGCAGCCTGCTGGCGCGCGCGCAGAGCAACTGGGAGCTGTGGACCGCCTTCACCGCCGAGGACCCGCAGGACAGCCCGCCGATGGCGCGCTGGCTGACCCTGGCCGAGAGCGGCAGCTATCACGACATCGAGGTCAACGCCAGCCCGATCCTTGCCGCCGAGACCCTGCGCCGTAACTTGTGGAACGTCGCCTACGGCGCGCTGGTGACCTCGGCGACCCTCACCGCGCTGGGCAGTTTCGACCGCTTCCGCATGCGCGCCGGTCTGCCCCGCGAGGCGGTCACCGCCGTGGTGCCCAGCCCGTTCCGCTACGCCGAGGCGGGTCTGCTGCGCGTGCCCGACCTCAAGGCCGATCCGCGTGACGCCACCGCGCACACCGCGGCGATCATCCGCGAGCTGCCGGGCATGCTCGAGGGCGCGCGCGGCAGCCTGGTGCTGTTCTCCTCGCGCCGGCAGATGCAGGACGTATTCGACGGCCTCGAGCGCGACTGGCGCAAACGGGTGCTGATCCAGGGCAACCTGTCCAAGCAGGAGACACTGAACAAGCACAAGGCGCGCGTTGACGATGGCGGGACCAGCGTGCTGTTCGGCCTGGCCAGCTTCGCCGAGGGCGTCGACCTGCCCGGCGCCTACTGCGAGCACGTGGTGATCGCCAAGATCCCCTTCGCCGTGCCGGACGATCCGGTGGAGGCGGCGTTGTCGGAGTGGATCGAGGCGCGCGGTGGCAACCCGTTCATGGAGATCGCCGTGCCCGACGCCTCCTTGCGCCTGATCCAGGCCTGCGGCCGCCTGCTGCGCACCGAGCAGGACAGCGGCACGGTGACCCTGCTGGATCGCCGGGTGGTCGCCCAGCGCTACGGCAAGGCCATCCTCAACGCGCTGCCGCCGTTCCGCCGGCAGATCGACTGAGTGCCATGGCCAGCCGCAGCATCTTGATCACCGGCTGCTCCAGCGGCATCGGTCTGGCCTGCGCGCGGGCCTGCCGCGCCGCCGGCTGGCGGGTGTTCGCCAGCGCGCGGCGTGGCGAGGATCTTGAGCGCCTGGCCGCCGAGGGCTTCGAGGCGCTGGCGCTCAATCTCGACGATTCGGCGAGCATCCGGCGCGCGGT
>DASQBU010000384.1:0-2647 GCA_035635035.1 Pseudomonas sp. | reverse complement strand
AAGATCCTGCTGATGGACGAGCCGTTCGCCGCCCTCGACGCCCTGACCCGGCGCAAGATGCAGGAGGAGCTGCTGGAGCTGTGGCAGGAGGTGCGCTTCACCCTGCTGTTCGTCACCCACTCCATCGAGGAGGCGCTGGTGGTCGGCAACCGGATCCTGCTGCTGTCGCCGCATCCGGGCCGGGTGCGGGCGGAGGTCAACAGCCACCAGTTCGATCTGCACAGCCTCGGCGGCGTCACCTTCCAGCAGGCGGCGCAGCGCATCCACGGCCTGCTGTTCGACGAGCCGGTGGAGCAGGCGTTGCTCGACCTGCACTTCCAGGATATCCGCCTGTCCTGCTGACGACCCTGGCCGGAATGTCCGGCTATGGCTCTCGCTCCCTTTGCCTTACAGGAACATCGCCATGACTCTTCCATCGCCCGTGCGCCGGGAAGAATACGAAATCGACCTGCAGCCGCTGACCGACCAGCCTCTCGAACGCGCGCTGCCGCTGGCTACCCGGCTGTGGCAGCAGGGCTGGCTGCGCAAGAGCCTGATCCTGGCGCTGCTCGCCCTGGTCTGGGAGGTCGCCGCGCGCTACCAGGGCAACGACCTGCTGCTGCCGAGCTTCCTGCAGACCGCCCGCGCCTTCGCCGAAGGGCTCGCCAGCGGCGAGCTGCTGGAGAAGGTGGCGATCTCCCTCGGCGTGCTGCTCAAGGGCTATCTGATCGGCATCTTGCTGGCCTTCGCCCTGACCACCCTAGCGGTGTCGACCCAGCTGGGCCGCGACCTGCTGTCGACGCTGACCGCGATGTTCAATCCGTTGCCGGCCATCGCCCTGTTGCCGCTGGCGCTGCTGTGGTTCGGCCTCGGCGAGAAGAGCCTGGTCTTCGTGCTGGTGCACTCGGTGCTCTGGGCGCTGGCGTTGAACACCTACGCCGGCTTCCTCGGCGTCTCGGAAACCCAGCGCATGGCCGGGCGCAACTATGGCCTGCGCGGCCTGCGCTTCGTCGCGCTGATCCTGATTCCGGCGGCGCTACCGTCGATCCTCTCCGGCCTCAAGGTCGGCTGGGCCTTCGCCTGGCGCACGCTGATCGCTGCCGAACTGGTGTTCGGCGCCTCTTCCGGCAAGGGCGGGCTGGGCTGGTATATCTTCCAGAACCGCAACGAGATGTACACCGACAAGGTCTTTGCCGGTCTGGCCGTGGTGATCCTGATCGGCCTGCTGGTGGAGAATCTGGTGTTCAACCTGCTGGAACAGGTCACCGTGAAGCGCTGGGGCATGCAGCGCTGATTCAAGCGGGTGGGCGCCATCCGGCTGGCCACCCGGGTAATTCATGTAGTCGCAACAAGGAGTTTGCAGATGGGTAAGGTTGTCTTCATCACCGGCGCCACGTCCGGTTTCGGCCGCGCAGCGGCGCGGCGTTTCGCAGCCGACGGCTGGTCGTTGGTGCTCACCGGGCGTCGTCTGGAGCGCCTGCAGGCCCTGCAGGACGAGCTGGCCGCACGGGTGCCGGTGCACATCGCCGCGCTGGACGTGCGCGACAACGAGGCAGTCAAGCGGGTGGTGGCGGAGCTGCCGGAGGGCTTCCGCCAGGTGCGCGCGCTGATCAACAACGCCGGCCTGGCGCTGGCGCCGCAGGCGGCCCAGCAGGTCGACCTGACCGACTGGCACACCATGATCGACACCAACATCAAGGGCCTGGTCAACGTCACCCACGCCCTGTTGCCGACTCTGATCGCCACCGGCCGCGGCGCCAGCATCGTCAACCTCGGCTCGGTGGCCGGCCAGTGGCCCTATCCGGGCAGCCACGTCTACGGCGCCAGCAAGGCCTTCGTCCAGCAGTTCAGCTACAACCTGCGCTGCGACCTGATCGCCACCGGCGTGCGGGTCACCGACATCGCCCCGGGCATGGCCGAGACCGAGTTCACCCTGGTGCGCACCAAGGGCGACCAGGCCGCCTCGGATCGCCTGTACCGCGGCACCGAGCCGCTGAGCGCCGAGGACATCGCCGAGCAGATCTTCTACGTCGCAACCCTGCCGGATCACATCAACATCAACCGCCTGGAGGTCATGCCGACCCGCCAGGCCTGGTCGCCGTTCGCCGTGGATCGCGACTGATCGGCGCGTGCCTTGCGCCTTTGGCCGGCGCTGGCCTCTGCCCGAGGCCGGCGCCGACCACGTCCGGCGTTGTGTAATCTCTCGGCCTCACCCAGTCGACCTTTTCCTTCGTGCGGAACCGCCATGAAAAAGAACGTCTTCGTTTTCAGCCGCCTCAGCTCGGAACATCAGGAGCGCCTGCGGCAGAACTTCAACGTCACCGTGCTCGATCCCGCAGGAGACATCGACGCCCAGTACGCCGCGGCGCTGCCCGCGGCCCACGGGCTGCTCGGCGTCGGCCGGCCGTTCGGTCGCGCCCAGCTGGCACAGGCCGGCCAACTGGAAGCGATTTCGACCATCTCCGTGGGCTATGACAACTACGACCTTGGCTACCTCAACGAGCGCGGCATCCTGCTGACCAACACCCCGGACGTGCTCACCGAGACCACCGCCGACCTGGGCTTCACCCTGCTGATGGCGGCGGCGCGGCGGGTGCCGGAGCTGGATGCCTGGGTCAAGGCCGGCCACTGGCAGGCGCCGGTGAGGCCGGCGCAGTTCGGCAGCGAC